>CAKOHR010000001.1 GCA_934085825.1 uncultured Bacilli bacterium
ATTGATGGAGAAGGAACATTAGATAAGCCATATATAATAGGGATGTGAGAAACTAAAGATAAGCGCATCTGGCGGGATAATTTTCCACACGCCGCCGATGTCTAAGTTATCAACAAGCTCAAACTGATAGAAATGTCAAAGTTAAAATTTGATAATTTTTTGTCAGTTTTTTCTTGATTTATTGGTGAATAATTCGTATACTTGAAGTAGGTGAGGTATAAATGAATAAGAAAAAAGCAATTATTATAATTAGTATAGTACTTGGAATGATATTGTTAAGTATTGGTGGCTATTTTTTATATAATTATATTAGGATAAAGACAGCTAAGATTGAAATTAAATTATCAGAGAATTTAGAAGCAAATTTTGCAGATACGTTGAAAGTATCATCTTTTATTGAAAGCATAAATGGTAAAATAGTAGATGACTATGCAATCGATACTGACAAGCTAGGTAAAAAAGATGTAAAGTTTGAATTTGTTAATGATGATGGTATTAAACTTAAATATAGTTATGAAATAAATGTTGTTGATAAAGAAGCTCCCCTTATATGGCTTGGTAAAAGTTATAATGTAACAAAGGGAAGTGAAGATAATTTACTTGATAAAATATTGTGTGGTGATAACTATGATAGTAATCCTAAGTGCATTATTGAAGGGGATTATGATTTAGATACAGTTGGTTCTTATAAGCTGGTTTTTAAAGCAGAAGATAATAGTGGAAATCAAACAGAAAAGAATTTTACTTTGAATGTTAATGAACCTAGAGCAACTAGTAATAATTCCAGTCAAAAAGTAAATGTTGAGTTTAAAGATATGGTTAGTGATTATAAAAATGATGATACTCAAATTGGTATTGATGTATCAAAATGGCAAGGTGATATTGATTTTGGAAAATTAAAAGAAGCTGGAGTAGAATTTGTTATTATTAGAGTTGGTTCTTCTACAGGGATTAATGGAGAAAATTTTGTTGATACTAAATTTGTTCAAAATATAAAAAATGCTAATGCAGTTGGTATTCCTGTTGGAATATATTTTTATTCATATGCAAATACCTATGATAGAGCTGTTAGTGATGCAAAATGGATTATAGAACAGATTAAAGATTATAAGGTTGATTTACCAATTGCTTTTGATTGGGAGAACTGGGGAAGTTTTAATAAGTTTGATGTTAGTTTCTTTGGACTTACTAATATTGCAAAGGGTTTTATGAACACTGTTAAAGAAGCTGGTTATGATGCTATGCTTTATAGTAGTAAAACTTATTTGGAAAATGTTTGGATGCCAGTTGATTTTCCAATTTGGCTTGCTCATTATAGTAAAAATACTAACTATACTGGTGATTATGCTTTTTGGCAATTATGTAGTAATGGTAGTGTAGATGGCATTGATGGTGATGTTGATATAAATATTAGATATGTAGAAAATAACTTATAAATGAAAAAACAGGTGGTTTTATGTGGGTGTTGGTTACAATAAGTAATGATAATAAGGGAATGTTGTATAAATATTTGCAGTTATTATTTTTAAATTTTAAAGAAAAAATAACTTTGACTTTAAATTCATTATTAAGTATTGAAGAAACATTTATTTTGCTTGATGCTATTGTGGATATTTGTAAGATTAATGGATTTATTATAGAGCTTGGTCCCCAGTTTTTGGAGGATAGTGTTTTAATTAATGATAAGTTGGAGTTTAAAGAAGAATTATATTTTACTACTTTGGGAGAAAAAATTCTTTGGGTTTTAAAAAATAATAAAGAGTATTTAAATTTTAAAAAAATTGTCCTTATTCAGGATACTTTAGGTGTGGATCCAATTATTATGAAAAAAAAGGGGATTGATATGGATGTATACTTTATGTTTCATCATGTTGTAGTTGATAATATGCGTGAGGTAGTGAATAAGAATAATTATCATTTTGTGAATTTAGAAAGAAAGAGGTAATTTATGGCTACGAAAATACTAGTAAATTTAAGTAAGAAAAGTGATTTCTATAATAAGTTTAATAATCATAAAATAAATGATAAGTTGAGTGAATATATTTATAATGAAAGTTTAGAAGGAAATTGTAAGGATAAAATAATTATAAATATAGATAGTAAGACTGTGATTAATAATGATGAAAAGCAAGATATGATTGATATAATTAGAAGAAATTATGGAATAATGGTTCAAGATTTGCTATATTCATATGAAAAGGAACAAGATAAAAAGGCTATTCTTTTGGTTATTGGAATAGCACTGATAATTTTGTACTATACAGGATTTGCTAGTATTTTAAGAGAAATAATTTTAATGTCTGGTTGGGTTTCTATTTGTGGTTCTGTTTATGGACTTATTTTTTCATCTACCCAAAGTTATGTAAAAATTAATAGACTGAAAAATTTATCTAAAGCAAGAATTTATTTTAATTAATATTTTAAAAAGTGTCAACTATGTGTAGTTGACACTTTTGTGATTATAATGAGCTTATAATTCTTTCTATTTCTTCTTCAGTTAATCCAGTTATTTCAACTATTTCCTTGATAGAATAATCTTTTTTTAGTAGATTTGTTGCAATTTGTTTTATTTTTTCATTCCCTTTAGCTTCTCCTTCAGCAATTCCTTCAGCCAGAGCTTTCCTACGAACAAATTCATCTCTGGTATTTCTAACTAACATTTCATCTTCTTCTGGTGTAAGACCATAAACAAAAGCAGCATCACTGTTTAATCTTTTCAAATTATCAACACTCTCCTTAATGATAGCGTTATTCATTTTCTTAGAATATTTTTCTAATTCATCCTCATCTTTTATACCTATCATAGTTAAAATAGGGGCTTTCTTAACGTTTTCCATGTCATTATCATACCAGAGTTTAGCAAACTTTTCAACATTAATTTCATAATATTTAAACCTTGAGTCAAGTTCTTCATCGTGGCTTTTATCATAGATGGTATAACACTTTATGATTCAATATCATATTTTTCTCCGGCGATGGTATATTGACTACAGAAAGAAAAATAATAATTCATATTTCTTATTTTATCTGCTTCACTATATGTAGAATTAAGTTCTAAATTAATTTTTCTTTTTCCAGCTTCAAGAAGTAAATCAACTCTTTTGTACCTTTCTTTTTTTCTTCTGGCATTTAATTCAACCGGAATAAACTTTATTATTCTATCAACTTTAGTTTCTAAACATTCACTTAGGAGCTCACATAATAAATCTGTTTTTTTCTTATCTTCTCCGACGAATATAGCCTTAAACATTTTATCATAATTAAATCCATAAAATATTTTTTCTTTTGTTTCATTTAACATAAAATTTTCCTCCTTTATATAAGACTCTATTCTAAGTTTGAAACATCAAAAAAGTCAAGAAAAATCGGTCGACATACATCTACAAATGTTTTAAAATTGCTGGTTTTACCTAATGCTTATGGGCATTATTTTCTAACAAAAACAAATAAAAATTTTATCAATTACTAAAAAAACACTAAATATCTACTTAAGGTATTTTAGTGTTTTATGTGATTCCTATTTTTTGAAAATATATTAATTTAATTCTTGAGATAATTGTTTGTAAGCATCATTTATCTTTTTAGGAGTTTCTTTTTCTAATTTGTAGAAGCCTTTACTATAAGCTAAAGAAAATACATCTTTAGTTACTTTGTTAATTTCTTTAAACATTTTAAAGTATTTGTCATAAAGATGTTTTGAGCTGGCTTCATTCAAAGCATAAGTCATATTTACTGACATACTTTTTTCTGTTTCAAGTATATCCATCATAAATTCCTTATCATTCATTTATATCACTTCCTAGAATATTTAGTATTTCTTCACAATTAGCTTCATGCATTGTTATGAGTTTTTTTACTATGTTTGTTATTTCTTTATCGTTTATATATTCGTTATAAACATTAAATTTTTTTAGTGCAATAATATTCCAGTTAAACATGTCTTTTAAATAAGATGCATCTTTAGTGGATATCATATTTGGCACATTGTTCATTTTCTATCACCTTCCATTTATATTGTGGATACTTTTTTTAAAAATATATTGTTAATAATTGGTTAAAATGGTAAACTTAGGTAGAGGTATATTTATGAAAAAGAAAATAAAGAATGGTGTATCTATATTAATTTGTGTATTAACTATTTTATTTGGTATTGGTCTACTTTTAGTAAATCAAGATGAAAAAAGTTTTAAGTTACTACAAGATGAAATTAATAGTATAGAAATAATATAATAGAAAATGAAGGTATATTTAGTAATAATATTGATAAAAAACTTAAAAATAATGTTACTTCTGGTGACTTTGAAGTGGTTGAAAAAGCTGTTAAAAATTATTTTAAGGATTTTGTATTTGAAACTAGAAAATTAATTAATATTTATAGTGATGAAGATATTGAATATTTATTTAGTATAGAAAATTATAAGAAAGATGGTAAAGATTTTATAGAAACTTTAGTAACTTTAAGAACGTTAGAAAATAAAGTAAATGATATAAATGATAGTTTAGAAAAGTTATTTAATGAAGATAAAATAATGTCTTATATTGATAGTGCAGATAGTTATTATAAAGATTATTATAGGGAATTAATGGTTGATAGTGATGCTTATGAAAATATAATCAAAGATATTAATGGAGCTAAAGATATTTATGTAAATATGATAAATACTATGGAAGATGTATTTAAATTTTTAAGTGATAATAAAGATAAATGGAATATAGAAGAAGACACTATTGTTTTTGAAAATGATGAATATTTAAATAAATATAATGAGCTTATTAATAAAATGGGTAATCTTGATGAAAATGAACAAAATATATAAATAGTCACTTTAGAGTCATAAATATGTCATATATTTATTTTGAAGGGAAGATTATATATGGAAATATTAAAAGTTGAAAATTTAATTAAAACTTATAAAAATGGTAATACAACTATTAATGCTGTTGATAATGTAAGTTTTAGTGTGGAAAAAGGGGATTTTGTTGCCATTGTAGGTGCTAGTGGTAGTGGTAAATCTACACTTTTACATTTGCTCGGGGGTGTTGATAGACCTACATCTGGTAAAGTATTTATTGATGGGGTTGATATTTATAATATGAATAATGATGCACTTGCAATATTTAGAAGGAGGCAAGTTGGTCTTATTTATCAATTTTATAATTTAATACCAATTTTGAATGTGGAAGAAAATATTGTGCTTCCATGTAAATTAGATGGCAAAAATGTAAGACGTGATAGACTTGATGAAATTATTGATACTTTAGGTTTATCTAAAAGAAGAAGTCATTTACCAAATGAACTTTCTGGTGGACAACAACAAAGAGTTTCTATTGGAAGAGCTATAATTAATAATCCAGCTTTAGTTTTAGCAGATGAACCTACGGGTAATCTAGATTCAAAAGCAAGTGATGAAATTGTTGCTTTGTTGAAAGAATCTAATAAAAAATATAATCAAACTATTATTGTTATTACACATGATGCTTCAATTGCTCAAGAAGCAAATAGAGTTATTACTATTGAAGATGGAAAAATAGTTAGTGATGTTAGGAATTAATTATGAATATATTAAACGAATTAACTATTAAGAATTTAAAGCTTAATAAAAAAAGAACAATAGTAACAATAGTAGGTATAGTTTTGTCTGTTGCTTTAATTTGTGCAGTAGCTGGTATGGTTACATCTTTTAGGGCAACTTTAGTAAATATAGCTATTACAGATGGTGGTAATAGACATTTAACAATTGAAAATGTAAGTAAAAAAGACTTGAAATATTTTACAAATAATAGTCATGTAAAGAGTATGTATTTAAGTGAGTCTTTAGGTTATGCTAAAGTGGATAATATAAATAAATATAAACCTTATGCTTATGTTGTTGCTTATACAAAATCAGCTTTTGACAATACAACATTAAAATTAGTTTCTGGAAGACTTCCGGAGAATAATAAAGAAATAATAGTAAGTGTAACTTTTAAAAATAATGCTAAAGTAAAAATAGGTGATACAATTAGTTTAGATATTGGTAAAAGAGTATGCACTGATGGAACAATTCTTAATCAAAGTAATCCATATTATGTGGAAGGTGAAGAAAATGATCTTTGCCATGAATATATAACTGATACAAGTAAACATGAATATAAAATTGTAGGTATTACGGAAAGATTAAATTATAATATAGAAGAGTATAGTGCTCCAGGTTATACATTAATTACTAAAATAGATAAAGTAAGTGATAATATAAATGTATCTTTATTATTTAAAGATGCTAAATATTATAAAGAATATATAAATAATATAGCAAATGATAATGATCTAAATAAATATAATATTACTTTAAATGATGATCTTTTAAGATGGAGTGGAGCTAGTTTAAGTGATAATACAATGGGTATGTTATATGCTATTTCAGGTGTAGTAATAGGTATTATAATACTTACAAGTGTATTTGTTATAAAAAATAGTTTTGATATTGCTAATCAAGAGAAGAAAAAGATGTATGGTATGCTTTCAAGTATTGGTGCAACAAGTAAACAAATTAAGAAAAATGTCTTACATGAAGGTTTTATCCTAGGTCTAATTGGTATTCCTTTAGGTATATTATCAGGAATATTTGCGGATTATATACTTGTTATTATAATTAATTATATTGGTAATTTTAATGATGTTAAATTTGTATTTAGTATATCTATTTGGCCAGTTATTTTAAGCATTATACTTGGAGTAGTTACAATTTATTTGTCTGTGGTTAGAGCAGCTAAAAAGAGTAGTAAAATTGCACCGATTGAAGCCATTAGAAATAATAATGAAATAAAAATAAATAGTAAAAAAATTAAGTCACCTAAAATAGTTGATAAATTGTTTGGTGTTGGGGGAGATATTGCCTATAAGAATTTAAAGAGAAATAAAAAAAGAAATAGAACTACGATTATATCAATTGTAATAAGTGTTGCTGTATTTATTTCTTTATCATCATTTTTAAGCTATGGCTTTAAATTAACAAATCAGTATTATCAAGATGCTAATTATGATATTCAGCTTTATCTTAGAGATACTAATGAAGAAGAATCTAAAAAAATAATTAATGATATAATAAAAATGGATAATATTACTAAATATAGCATAAATAGATCTATGGGTATGACATTTGATTATAAAAAATATTATAATGAAGATGTATTAAAATACTTTGATGGAGTTGAAGATTTACCTCTTAGAATTATGTCTGTAGGTGAAGATGAGTTTGAAAGAATACTTAAAGAAAATAAAATAAGTGATACTAATTTTGATTATAAGGGTTTATTAATTGATAAAAATATTTTTTATCAAGAAGGTAGTAAAAATTATAAAGAAGTAAATTTATTAGATTTAAATAAATTTAAAACAGTAACAGGTTCTATTAATAATAAAGATTTAAATATAGAAATTTTAAAGAGAATTGATATCTTACCAATGGGACTTCAAAATGTATATAGTGAAACTCCAACAGTTATAGTAAGTGATGAATTTTATGATTATATTGTATCTAATTATAATGTAAATGCTACTGATTCAAGAAGTTTATATATTAAATCAACAGATGCCGAAAAATTAGAAAGTGTAATTAAAGAATATTTACTTGATAATGATATTACTAATTATAGTTTGTTTAATATTGAAACAGAGGCTAAAGCACAAAGAAGTTTAATTATTTTAGTAGCAATTTTCTTGTATGGTTTTATTATTGTTATCAGTTTAATTGGTGTTACTAATATTATTAATACAATAAGTACTAATATGAATTTAAGAAGAAGAGAGTTTGCTATGCTTAAGTCTATTGGTATGACTAAAAATGAATTTAATAAAATGATTAACTTAGAGTCAATTATGTATTCTACGAAAGCATTAATTATTGGTATTCCTTTAGGTTTATTAGGTTCATTTGCTATTTATAAAGCATTTGCAAATGGTAGTGATTATGGTTTTATATTTCCATGGAAAGCTATTTTAATAGCAATATTTGTTGTCTATATTCTCGTTAGTTTAATTATGTATTTTGCTTTAAGGAAAACGAAAAGTGAAAATATAATTGATACTATTAAGGATGAAAATATATAAAGTTAAAGGGTTTTATGAAAGCATAAAGCTTCTTTTTCATATTTGCTATTAAGAGTAGTATAAATTTAATGTTCATTTGCTTTATGTTATGTTATAATATCCTTGATTGGAGAGTTTATAATGGGGAAAATAGCTAATATTTTGTATATGGTGGATTTACTTAATACTGGAAATATTTATTCTTTGAAAGAATTATCTGAAAAAATAGGTGTGACTGAAAGAATGATTAGATATTATAAAGATGAAATATGTAATAATGGTATTACTATTGACTCTTTTAAAGGACCAAATGGTGGTTATTTTATGATAGATAAAGTTAAAAATTATACGAGTGTAAATAAATATGATATACAATTATTAGATAATGTTAATTGTTTTTTATCAAAAAATAATTTTGAATATAGTAAAGAATTTGAAAATTTTGTTGACAAATCAAAGAAAATGTATTCAATAAGTGAAGAAAAAAGTAAGTACTTTTGTAATATTGATATTAGTTCTCCGGGTGAAATTGAAAAAATTATAATAAATGCAATAAGTAAAAATGAAAAAATAGAAATCACTTATAATGATATGAGTGGTGAACAACACAAAAGAATTATTCATCCTTTGTACATGTTTAAGTATAAGAATAGTTATTATGTTACCGCTTTTTGTGAACTTAGAAATGATATACGTCATTTTGAAATTAAAAGAATTGTTAATGTAAAATAATAAAGACAAAATATTTCAAAAATATATGGTATAATGAATTTAGGGAGGCAATATTTTATGAGTGATTATGTTTTTATAGATTTTGATGGTGTCATACTTGATTCTGAGGAGCGTATGTTGGAAAGAAAATATAGCTTAGGTTTTCAGGATCATACATCCATAGATGAATTTTATAAGTATTTTTCTTATGCGGATTTACACCCAGAAGAATGGGATTATATTATAAGACAGGCCAGTTCATTAAATGATTCAGTTGAAATTATTAAAGAATTAGAAAATTTAAAGAAAAAAATAGCTATTTTAACAAAAATTCATACTCTATATGAAATGCAGGTTAAAATAGATGATTTAAGAAATAATAGAAAAATTAATTGCCCAGTGATTTTTGTTCCTCCGGGAGTAAAAAAACATAATGTTGTAATTCCTAATGGACAATTACTTATTGACGATTCTGTGAAAAATGTGAAATTGTGGGTTGAGAATGGTGGAAATGGTCTAATTTTTGATAGAGATATTTCTTGTGATACTGACAATAGGGTGAATAGTTTAAAACTATTACTTAAGAGGTAAGTATATGAATAATGAATTGTATTTTAATTATAAAAAATCGCTTAAGCAAAAATATAATGCCATTTGTTTTGATATTGATGGAACATTAACCACAAAAAACTCAAAGAAGATTGATGAAAGAGCCGTTAGTATGATTGTTGAACTCTTAAAAAAGAAAATACCTGTAGTATTTATTACTGGTCGTGGGGAAACAGGACTTAATGATTTAAAAAATGATATATATAATTATATTGTAAATTCTGACAATATAACTGAAAATGATATGAAAAGAATTTATGTACTTACAAATGATGGAGCTAGGTTGTTCTTTAGTGATGATGTTTCTTTTGAAAAATTTTTGTCACAAAATGTTTACATATCTACAAATAGTGAATTAGAACAATTAAATAGAGTAAATGATATCGTAAAACAATTTAGTAGTGATTATTTTAATATAACCTATTCTAAAGATTTAAAAACAAATGCAATAATAAATATAAGGCTGGTTTTTAATACAGATGATGAAAAAATTATTGACATGGTTTATAAGAAAATTGCCAATAGTGTGTTTTTTAATCAATTTAAAGGTATTCATTTAACTCGGGGAATTTATAAAGGAAAATCCGTTGTTCAAATTGGTACAGCTACAAAAGACAGAGCAATAAAAAGAACTGAAAAAATAATTGGTGTTCCGGAAGATTCTATGATGCGAATTGGTGATTGTGGTGATGTTCATGGCAATGACTATTTAATGTTGAATTGCAAACAGGGATATAGTGTTGATAAAACTAGTGGTTTTTTGGATAAATGTTTTCCTATTTTTGATGAAAATGGTAACATCATAAATGGTGTTGATGCTACTTTAGAGTTAGTTAAAAGTGCTAAAATTTTGCCAACAGTTTGTTTAGAAAAAGCTGATAAAACAAGCTACAAGTTTAATTTTGCATTAACTGAAAAAAGCATAGTTTTGGGTAGAAAAAAGATGTTAAATAAATTTAATGATTTAATAAATGTTAATTTTGAAGCAAATGATGGAATAGATGCTATATTTGATAGGTCTAGTGGAAGTGTACTAATACCCATGTATGAGTGGGAAATGTTACCATTGTCAAATCCTTTAAAGGAATTTTGGAGTACAAAAAATAATGGAATTTTTAAATATTTAATGAGAGATGATAACAATTATCTTTTAAGAGGTTCGTCTACTTATTACTATTTTATTGCAAATAGGAAAAGTATAAATGATAAAGATGTTACTTCTAAAACTGATGTATTAAATTGGTATAATAATTATATTCAATTTTTAGAAGATGCTACAAGTGCAGTTTTTAGAACTGAAAATATTAATTCTAGTTTTAATAAAAAAATGATTTTAGGTATATTAGATAATTGTAGAAATATCTTGTTAATTATAATGAATAAAAATCTTGTTTCTAATAATTTAAATAATAATGTTTTATTAGATATTTCAGTAAAGAAAAATGAAAAGTTTTTTGCAATTTATAGTGCGTTATTAAAAATTGAAAGTGTTATGAGTGGCTTATGTTTTAAAGAACATTATTTAATTGACAAAAATTTTGTTTGTGATGTTATAAATGAAACACTAAAAATACTAAATAAAAATTTGTTGACTGAAAAAATATCCGAAAATAAAGAAGATTATTCAAAAGATTATCGAGCTTATAGAGAAATAGATAATTTTGGAGAAAATTATATTGCAGTTTCCTTATATAGGGCAAAAAGAAACAATTATGATGATTTAATTAATGTCTGTGGTTTGAGTTATGGTGGAATTGAATTGCCAATCATAACAAAAGTTATAGATAAGAGTAGAGTTGAAAGTCTTTTACTTCTTAAGTTTAGTAAGGAGGTGTCTGGATATTCTAATAAACAACTTATAGAATTAAGAAATTTTGACATTAATGAACATGGTGGATTATTGAATTCTGGGTATTTTCAAAATACATCTTTAGATTTATTTGATGATAATGCATTGACTGGAAAAACTTTGCAGTTAGCAATTAATTCACTTTATGATTGTAATATAAATGTTAAAAATATTTGTGTTGTTCGATATCCTGGAATCAATAGAATTGATCAAATGTTTATAAAAAATATTGCTGCTGTTGATTTTCATTTATTTTTTGATTATATATACGGCTTGTGCTTTAGTAGCCCTTATAGCTGGAAAGACAATGAATGGATGGGTGTTGATGGTAAAGTTGATTATAAGGATTCTATAGGGGTATTTGATCTAAATAGAAAAAAGATTATTGAATGTTTAATTAAAAATCATGATTATGAATTTGAAAGTGAAGTTGGAGAATATAGGAGAAGATTATTAAGATGAGAGTTGTAAGTATTGGTGATTTAGTAACTGATTACTATTATAAAAATGGAAAATTAATAGGGGTTAATGGAGGTATGACATCGCATAATATAATTGCTAATTTAGCAAAAGCAGGAATTAAAACTTCAGTTTTTGCTTGCTGTGGCGATGATCCTCAAGGAGAAATAGCTATTAAAAGTTTGGAAAAAATAAATGTTGATGTGAATAATATTAAAGTTGTTAAGGATATTAGAACTAGATGTTTTCACATTTCGTATTTTGATGATGGTAAGAAATTATCTTTTACCTCTAAGAAAAGATGTCCTTTTTGCAATAATAAAAAATGGTATGAAGAAAGTTTACTTGATACTGATTTTATTCTTTCAAATATTAAATTTGATGATATTTTAGTGTTTGATAATTTGAGTGAAAAGAATCAGATTATTATTGACAACACCATGAATAAAAAAATAATTGATTTAGGTCAGTATTTTGAGTTTGAAAAATTATCTAATGAAGAAATAATAAATAAATTATATGATAAATTTGAAATAATAAATTTTAATGAAAGAGTAACTAAATATCTTTTAAATCGAATGAACTTAAAAAATGAATGTGAGTTATATACAATTATAAAGCCAAAATTGATGACTATTACAAGAGGCGAAAATGGTGCTACTTTTATAATTGAAGGTAAAGCTTATGATTTTAAACTTCTTAATAAGACTGATGTAATTGATTCTACTGGAGCAGGTGATGCATTTATTTCTAGTATTATTAAAAATAGTATTAAAAGTAATTTTGAATATAGTGAAAATAAATTGGAAAAATGGTATGAAAATTCTAATAAAATTACTTCTAAAGTTGTTTCTAAAATGGGGGCAAGAGGTCATATAAATTCATTATTTAAGATAAAAAAAATTAGTGATTCTTGTACTTGTGATGATTTTGAGTATAACGAAAGAAAAAGGGTAAAAAGATGTAGTATTAATATTAACAATTTAGAAAAAAGACTTATTAATGCCGTAAATTCTTCTGTATGTGATAAACTTGAAAAAATAAGTTTTGACAAAGATGATAATTGTTTATTTGTTGGTACAGGTGGTTCTTATGCTGGAGCGCTTTTCTCATCAAAAGTAATAAACGTCTTATATGGTGCTAATACTTATGCGTTAAATCCAAGAGACTTGTTATATAGAAATAATGATAATATTAATAGGTTTATTTTATTTTCATATTCTGGTACAACTAATGATATTATTACTAGCGTTAAAGATTTTGATAATAAAAATATTTATATAATTACAAAGGGTGAATTACAAAATATTGTATTGAAAACTGGTATTTTAAAGAAAAATATATTAAGTTATAGAACGTCATCCAATAAAGGAAAAGAGAGAGGTTTTTTATCTTTTGAGGGCGCCGTATCCCCTGCAGCAATATTTTTGAAATACTATTTAGCTAAAACGAATAGTGATATTGATATTAATGATTTTATACATAATTCAATTTATTATTGGTATGAGGAAATGGAGAAATTGATAGATAAAACCGCAGTGGCTAAAATGAAAAAAAATAAATTAATAAATATATTTAGGGGTGATTATGTAGATACTGCATGCTATGATTTAGAAAGTAAATTAATTGAATCTGGAATTTTTAATTGTCTCATTCATGAAAAGAAAAATTTTTCACATGGAAGATTTATTAATTATGAAAATTTAGATAACAATTTTTCAATATATTTTAAACAGTGTACTACAACAGAGTATGAAATTCAATTATTAAAATATTTAGGGAATAATTGTATTTTGATTGAGAGTAAGTATGATGGAATATTAGCTGAATTTGATTTACTTATTGCTTCACAATTTATAATTTATTATATTGGAAAGATTTTGGATATTGATGTATCAAAACCAAAATATTCAGAAGAAGCAATGAAGATATATTTTTATAAAGGAAATTTATAAAATTAGGTTCGATTGACCTAATTTTTCTTAAAATATGGTATTATATATGTGAGGTGTTTTAGGTGAAAATACTTTTAGTTGAAGATAATGAAATGATTATAAAAGCAATAAGTTTTTTGCTTGAAGAACATGATTATAATGTTGATGTTGCAAGAAATATTAAAGAAGCAAAAGAATTAATTAATGATGCTTTTGATTTAGTTATACTTGATGTTTGTTTACCAGATGGAAATGGATTGGATTTTTTTGCATCATATATAGATGTTCCAGCTTTAGTTTTAAGTGCTAAAGATGAAGAAGATGATGTTGTTAAAGCAATTGATTTAGGTGTACAAGATTATATAATAAAACCTTTTAGGTCTAAAGAACTCTTATCAAGAATTAATAATATTATTAAAAGAAATAAAAAGAATAATATTAAAACATATGAAAATATTACTTTTGATATGGATGCCTATAAAGTGTATGTTGATAATATAGAGGTTGAATTAACTGGTTTAGAGCTTAAAATATTGTTTTTGCTTTTAGAAAATAGTGGAAGGCTAGTTACTAGAGATGTAATTATAGATAAAATATGGGATGCATCTGGTAAATTTGTTAATGATAATACTTTGAGTGTTTATATAAAAAGAATAAGAGAAAAAATAGGTAATGATAATTTTATTAAAACAATTAAAGGTATTGGTTATAGGGTGGATTTATGAAAAAATATATTAGTTATTTTGTGATTCTTTTAATTTTGGCAGTTATTTGTAACTATTTATCTTATCGAAGGTATGCTCATGAAGTAAATGGGGTAACTAGTGTAATAATAGAAAATGTTTTAAGTAAATATCCTGAGGTAAATAGCGAAGACTTAATTAAGATTATATCTTCAAGTAAAAGGAGAAATGAAAGTAATACATTAAAAAAATATGGGTTTATGGAAAGTGATATAAGTTATATAAAAAGCTTGGACTATGTGTATTATAAAAATTTAATTATAAATATAAGTGTTTTTGGAATATTTGGAATAGTTTTTGGAATAGGTTATTATTTAAGAAAAAGAAAATATAAAAAGAATATTGAAGAGATTACTAATTATTTAAAAAGAATTAATGAAGGTATATATGATTTAGAAATAATTGATAATGTGGAAGGTGATTTATCTATTCTTAAAAATGAAGTGTATACTACTACGGTATGTTTAAAAGAAATGTATGCTAGAGAATATGATGAAAAACTCAAAATAAAAGATAATTTAGCTAATATTTCTCATCAATTAAAAACACCCTTGACAGGGATTACACTTATGATTGATACTCTTTTAGAAGAGAGTGTAAGTGAAGAAAAAAGATGTGAATATCTTATAGATATTAGAAAACAAATTGAAAATATTAATTTTTTAATTTACGCTATGCTTAAGTTATCAAGATTTGATGCAGGTGTTGTTAAGTTTGATAGTAGTAAAATAATAGTTAAAGAATTAGTATTTGATGTATTAAAAAATGTTGATATTTTAAGAGAGATTAAAAATGTTAATATTCATGTAAAGGGTAAAAGTGATGTATTTTTTGTTGGTGACTATAAATGGGAATGTGAAGCTATCACAAATATTGTTAAAAATGCTATAGAATATAGTCATGAAAATAGTGATGTATATGTAAATTATATTGATAATGGAATATATGTAAGTTTAGAAATTGTGAATTATGGAGAAGAAATAAGTAAAGAAGATATGCATCATATATTTGATAGATTTTATAAGAAAAATAATGATGGTAATAATTTTGGAATAGGACTTTCTTTAGCTAAAGAAATAATTGAAAAAGATAATGGAATTATTAGGGTAGAAAGTAAAAATAATAAGACGACTTTTATGGTTAAATTTTATAAATAATGTTTACATTAGACGAATAAACATATATAATTAAATCGGGAGTGAGTTTGAGGATGGAAGAATTTTATAAGAATTTGAAGGCAAAGAAACGTTTGCTTGTTATAGGTGTTATTTTGTTTGTTTTCTTTATGGGAATTGGTTTACTTTTGTATTTTGATGAGGCAAATACTGAGTATGAGAAACTTAGTAATAAAACTAGTGAAGGTGTTTATGCTAAAGTAAATGTTAGTTTACTTGATAGTGCTTTTGCAACTGAAACTGTTGATAATAAAAAGCGTGATTATTATTTAGCATTTGACGAAGAAGAGAATCCTTATGTTTTAATGCTTGATAATGAAAATTTTGAAAAATTACGTAAAATACAAGAATATACTTTAGATGATACTGAAATGAATAAACCTGATGTAGTTACTATTTATGGTCATACAGTAAAAAGTGATACAGAGATGTATAAGTATTTACAAGAATTTTTAACTGATGAAGAAGGCAATACTTATTCAATAGATACATTGAAATCTACGGTTGGTGAAATCTATTTAGATACTTCTTGGAAAAATGATGAACAAGCTATTTCTTCACTTATTTTATTTGGAATATTTTCACTTAGTGGTATTGCCTTAATAATTACATATTTTGTTAGAAATAACAAAAGTAAAAAGATATTATTAGAACATGCTAAAGAACTTGAAAAAGTAGAGAGTGATATAAGAAATGGAAGTGGTATTCATAGCCGGGAATGTCATGTATATTTAACTGATAATTATATTTTAAGTTATGGTAGTGGAGTAAAACTTATTAAGTTAAAAGATATTGTTTGGATATATCCATTTATTACAAAACAAAGAGGGATAGCCACTAATAAAAGTATTTATGTAATTACAAATGATAAGAAAACAAATGTAATTGCTTTAGTTAATGCTATGAGTAAAAAGAATAAGTCTGCTTTTGATGAATTATATCAAAATATTATAAATAGAGTACCAGATGTTTTAATTGGCTATTCAAAAGAAAATAAAGAATTAGTTAAAGAAAGATATAAAAATTAGGAAGTTTAAGCTTCCTTTTTTAGTTAAATAATTTATTGGCATAATTGAAATTTACAATAATTTTAAAGTTATCAAAGTATTTTAATTTATCATTTTCATAGTTTAAATAATAAGCATGTTCCCAAAGGTCTAAAGTAAGTAGTGGAGTAAAACCATATAATTTTGGACTATCTTGGTTAGAAGTGGTCATTAAATCAATGTTATTATCTTTATCTTTAATTAAAAATATATAACCTGATCCTTTTAAGTTAGTGGTTAAATTTTTAAATTCATTCCAGAAGTTATCCATTGAACCATATTTTTTATTTATGGTATCGAGTAGTTTCCCTTTTGGTTGTTCTTTACTATTTGGATTAATTGATTCCCAGTATAAATCATGGTTTGTAACACCACCAAGATAAAAAATTACGTCATTTTTGTCATTTTCTTTTATCTCGTCTAGGTGATCGTATAAATCTTCAATTGGATAGCTAAAATTATATTTTTCTAATATTTTATTTAAATTATTTAAGTATGAAGCTTGGTGTTTGTGGTAGTGAAGGGCGATGGTGTGGGTATCTATGAATGGTTCAAGTTCATAAAATGAAAATGGAAGTGTTTTTAAAGTATACATAATTAATTCACCATTTTATTTTATGAAAAAAGAAAAGCCTGTGTTACTTTTCTTTATCTAGAACCTTTTCTCGATTTTTCATTAACTATTGTTTCAAGTTCTTGAAGGATATGTTGTCCAAGTGCAATTTCTTGCTCTTGTTGTTCTGTTGATGAAATGCCTGGCAGAGCTCTATTGCACATTGTTCTGTACATCTTCATGTCATTATTAGCTTTTTTTACAAATACTCCGTTTATGCAGAATATATTATTATTCATATGTATCAAAATTATTCTTATTTGATCATCTTTTAATTCTTGAAATCTGTTTTTGTATTTATTGTTTGCTAATCGTTTTGTTCTTTTCTTATTTTTTATAAAACCTTGAAGTAAATCTAGAATTGATTGATAATATTCTTCAGGTATATCTTTTAAATCTGTAATTAGTTTAGCTTTTGTAGGATCACTTGTTGGATGTGAAAATATTAATTTGTATGGAGTTTCATTGTGTTCCTCTTCAACTATTGTTTCTTCTTCTGGTTCTTCTTCAAGTATTTCAATTGTGGTTAAAGTATTGTAGTATTCTCTGAGTGTTAGGTACAATTCTAATAATTTGTAATAAGTGGAAATAGCATCATTTCGGATTCCTCTGTCACGATAAATATTAGCATCTAAAAGTAATTTATAATATTCAAGGGCTTCAAATAAATAATACTTTAAAATTTCATTTACAATGTAATTATATTCATTATTTGCTAAATTGTATTTTTTGTAGGTTTCTATTAAAGAAACTATGTTGTCTTTGTTTATTTGTTCAATGTACGTTTTGATATCAGATACAAATCCATTTATTGTTTGTCTTCGTGATGATGATATTTCTATTTCATCATACATTTCAAACCCACTATTAAGAATATTTGGAACTTCGTTATAGGCAGTGTTGGCATATTCTTTTTCAGGACTATGGTAAGGAATGATGTTTCTGTTATAAAACTCTAGTTCATTAAGTAATATGATTTCCTCTTTGTCACTAATTTCTCCCATAGTAGTGTAGTAAGCTATAATTTTTCTTATGTCTTCGAATGTGTGATATTTATCATAAAGTGGTCTTTTATTTTGAAGATAAAATATCGAACGACGAGCGGTAGAAACTCTTTTTTGAATATTTGTTAAATGCGTTTTAATTGTATTAATTTTTTTTTCGTTTTCTTTATAATCAAAATCTATTTGTGCTAGAAAACCTGAGTATTCACTATTTAGGTTTGAAGAACAAATGGTTTTATAAAACAATTCATTGTTTTTATCATTACCATATATGCTACTTAGAAGTACACTTATAAATAATTTGTTAGTACTTAAATTTTCTTTGTCTTCAAGAAGGGGAATTAGTTCTTTATAAAGTTGATTCTCAAGTTCTAAAGTGCCATATTCTTCTTGTTTGATATTGTAATCATTTATATATCTTTTTAACAATTCAATTATTTTATCAATATTCATATGATTACCTCCGGGTTTTATGTAAAATAGCCTTTTAGAAGGGACTAAATGTAACTAATGGTGCCGCAACAGTGAATTGAACACTGATTTAATCCTTACCATGGATTTGTAATACCATTATACTATAGCGGCTTAAGTTAATTATATAATAATATGGTATGTAGCGCAAGTAAATTCTTTACAATATACCCTGTAGGGGTGTATAATATGTACCGGGTGGTAAGTGTGCATGAGGCATGTAAAATGTGTAAGAAAAATAAACATAGATGTGAAGAAGAAAAACAAAATATAATAAAAAGATTAAATATAATCGAAGGCCAAATAAGAGGTATTAAACAGATGGTTGAAGATGATAGATATTGTAGTGATATTATTATCCAATTATCGGCATCAATGCATTCTTTACAAAGTCTTGGAAATAATATGCTTAAAAGTCATATGAAATCCTGCATGGTTGATAATATAAAAAATGATAAATTAGATATAATAGATGAAGTAATAACTTTGGTTGAAAAAATAAATAAGTAAGGTGGTAATTATGTTAAGTATAAAGAATTTAGTTGTTAGTTTAAAAAATGAGGATAAAAAAATATTAGATGGTCTTTCTTTGAAAATTGGTGATGGTGAAGTTCATGCTATAATGGGGCCAAATGGAACAGGAAAATCTACACTTTCTAAAGCAATAATGGGACATTTTCTATTTGAAGTAAATGATGGAGAAATAATATTTAATGGTGTAAAAATAAATGATTTAAGTGTTGATAAAAGAGCAAGTCTTGGTATTTTTTTAGCTATGCAAGATCCCACTATAATAGATGGTGTTACAAATAGTGAGTTTTTAAAAAATGCTTATGAAGAACAAACTGGTAGACATATAGATTATTTTAAATTTATAAATGATGTAAATAAATCTTTAGATGATTTGAAGTTTTCTCGTGATATGATACATAGACATGTAAATGCTGGATTTTCTGGTGGTGAAAAAAAGAAAAATGAAGTTTTACAAATTAAAGTGTTAAAACCTAAACTTATCATATTAGATGAAATAGATTCTGGGCTTGATGTTGATTCTTTGAAAATCGTTGCTGAAAATATAAATGAATATAAAAGGGAATTTCCTGATACTGGGGTGCTTATTATTACCCATTATCCAAGAATACTTGAAATGATTAAGCCTGATTATGTTCATATTATGAAAGATGGTAAGATTGTTAAAACTGGAGATATGTCTTTAGCAATTGAAACTGAACAAGTAGGTTATAATGAATAAAGTTATATATATAAATAATGATGGTGTATTTAATATAAATAAAGATGAGACTTTAGAAATATATCATTATGTTGTGGATAAAAGTGTAAATATAAAAATTAATTTAAATGGGGAAAATGCTAAGGTTATGTATCATCTCAGTATTATAAGTAATAATGATAATACATGTAAAGTTGATGTTAATCATGCCTCAAGTAATACAGAAAGTGAAATTATATGTCATGGTGTTAATACTGGGGATAAAAAATTAGAATTTAATGTAACAGGTTTAGTACCTAAAGATATAAATAAGTGTATTTGTAAAGAGGAAAATCAAATAATTAATTTAAAGGATGGGGAAAGTGTTATTAAACCTAATTTGCTTATTAGAAATTATGATACTTTTTCAAATCATGCAGCTTATATCGGAGAGTTTAGTAAAGATAAATTGTTTTATTTAGAAAGCAGGGGTATAAGTGAAAAAAATGCAACTAGATTACTTATGGAAGGTTTACTTCTTGGTGATGGAGATAGAGAAAATGTTATAGTTAAAGAATTTATGGATAGTTTGAAGGAGGCGTACAATGGATAAAGAAACTAAAAGAGAAATAATACTTGATAATTATCAAAATCCTACGAATAGAGGTTTAGTAGAAGATGAGGCCTATAAAAAAGCTAATACTAGAAGTAATTCATGTATAGATAATATT
Organism: uncultured Bacilli bacterium; assembly: GCA_934085825.1. Taxonomy (GTDB): domain Bacteria; phylum Bacillota_I; class Bacilli_A; order RF39; family UBA660; genus Onthocola_B. The sequence goes on from CAKOHR010000001.1 coordinate 20,624, forward strand.
GATTTAATGATGAAAATAGAAGATGGAAAAGTAGTTGATGCTTGTTTTGATGGTGAAGCTTGTGCAATATGTACAAGTAGTACAAGTATTATTGTTAAAAGTTTAATTGGTAAAAGTGTTGATGAAGCAAGGGATATAATTAAAAATTATCAAAATATGATAAATGAAGATGATTATAATCCTGAAGTGCTTGGTGAGCTTAATGCTTTTGATGAAATTTATTTGCAACCTGCTAGAAAAAATTGTGCTCTTCTTTCTAGCAAAAGTGCTGTTAAAATACTAGATGAAGTAGGTAAGTAAGATGGAAATAGTTGGATTAAGTGAAGCAAGCGTAAGAAAAATATCTGCAATAAAAGGAGAAGAGTCTTGGGTTTTAGACTATAGATTAAATGGATATAAATCTTTTGTGAGTCAAGATATGCCTAAGTTTGGACCAGAAATTAATCTTAATTTTGATGATGTTATTTATTATAAGAGTAATGATGCTGATAAAAAGCTTGAAAATAATTGGAATAATATTTTAAAACCTGTAGTTGATGAACTTGATAGTGTTGGGGTTTTAGAAAGCGAAAAGCATTTTGGTGGCATGGGTGTTCAATATGAAAGTGAAGTAATTTATCATAATATGATTGATGAACTGGAAAAAAAACATGTTATTTTTACGTCTATTGATGATGCTATTAAAAGATATCCTGATTTAGTTAAAAAGTATTTTGGAAAAATTGTCTCTTTCACTGAAAATAAATTTGCTGCTTTAAACGCGGCAGTATTTAGTGGTGGTTCCTTTATTTATGTTCCTAAAAATACAGTGCTTGATAGACCACTTCAAAGTTATTTTAGAATTAATAGTAAAAATATGGGACAATTTGAAAGAACACTTATTATTGTTGATGATAATTCTAGTTTGCATTATGTAGAAGGCTGTACAGCACCTAGTTATAGTGAGTCTAGTTTACATGCTGCAATTGTGGAAATTTATGTTGGTAAAAATGCTAAATGTAGATATTCTACGGTACAAAATTGGGCTACAAATGTGTATAATTTAGTTACTAAAAGGGCAGTAGTGGATGATAATGGTGTAATGGAATGGATTGATGGTAACATTGGTTCTAAAGTTACTATGAAATATCCTTGCTGTGTATTAAAAGGTGATAATTCCAGAGGAACATGTATTACAATAAGTGTTGCTAAATCTAATCAAGAACAGGATAGTGGAGCTAGAATGATACATATTGGAAAGAATACAAAAAGTAATATTGTTTCTAAAAGTATTGCTTCATCTGGTGGTAATGCTACATATCGTGGAAAAGTTGATATTAAAAAGAGTGCACTAAATAGTGATGCAATGGTTAAATGTGATAGTTTGATACTTGATGATAAATCGATGAGTGATACAATACCTGTGAATGTTGTTGGTAATTTATCAAGTAATATTGAGCATGAAGCAACTGTTTCTAAAATTAGTGATGATGTGTTATTTTATTTAATGAGCAGAGGTATTCCTGAAGATGTGGCAACTGAGCTTATAGCACTTGGTTTTATAGATGAATTTAAAGAAGAACTTCCGATGGAATATGCTGTTGAGTTAAATCAGTTAATAAAGAGGAATTTATAAAATTTTTACTTACATAATAAAAATAATTGTGTTATAATTGTTTTTGCTGTGTGGTTTTAAGTAACGTAAGTCCAGGCTTATGTTACTTATTTTTTGCACATGAAAGGGTGATTTTTTTGAAAAATTTTGATTTAGGTAAAGATAAAATTAGTAAATTATTACTTAATTTTTCTATTCCTTGTATTATTTCTATGTTAGTTGGTGCTTTGTATAACATAGTTGACCAAATATTTATTGGTCGGGGAGTTGGATATCTTGGTAATACTGCTACAAATATTGTGTATCCGTTTACAGTGATTGCACTTTCTTTAGCACTTTTATTTGGAGATGGAGCGTCAGCACTTTTTAGTTTATCTTTGGGAAGTAAAGATGATAAAAAGGTTTCTAAAAGTATTGGTAATGCTGTGGTTACGCTTGTTTTAGTATCCTTAGTTCTTACTTTATTTGGTTTTGTATTCAAAAGTAATATTTTAAAATTATTTGGTGTTACCGAAGCTAGTTTTGATTTTGCTAATGATTATTTAATTGTTATACTAATCGGAATACCTTTTTATGTAATTGGACAAGGTCTTAATGGAATAATTAGAGCTGATGGAAGTCCAAGTTATGCTATGATTGCAACTTTAAGTGGAGCTATCTTAAATATTATTTTAGATCCAATTGCAATATTTGCTTTAGGTATGGGAATAAAGGGAGCTGCGATTGCAACGATTGTTGGCCAAATTGTAACGTTTATTATTACAGTTTTGTATTTTAGAAAATCAAAAAAGTTTAAATTATCCAAAGATAGTTTAAAGCCTGATAAAGAAGTTATTAAAAGGGAAGCTCTACTTGGTGTGTCAAGCTTTATTACTCAAATATCTATAGTGCTCGTTATTGCTGTTTGTAATAATTTAGTTGTTAAATATGGCAGTTTATCTAAGTATGGTGCTGATATTCCACTTTCAGCTATTGGAATTGTTATGAAAGTATTTGGAATTGTTATTGCCCTAGTTATTGGTACATCTATCGGAGGGCAACCTATTATTGGATTTAATTATGGTGCTGGTAATAAAAAACGGGTTAAAGAAACATTTAATTTGATAATTAGAACTAATTTATTTGTTGGTTTTATAGCTTTTATAATTTTTCAAGTATTTCCTCAAGCAATTATAAATATATTTGGTAATGAAAATAAGCTTTACAATGAATATGCTTTATATTGTTTTAGAATTTATTTATCTGGTATTACACTTACGTGTATAACTAAAACTTGTAGTATTTATTTACAGGCAATAGGTAAATCTTTTAAGTCAATGTTTATTTCAGTAATGAGAGATGTTGTTTTGTTTATTCCAGCACTGGTTGTACTTGCTAAAATGTTTGGAATTGTTGGAATGCTTTGGGCTGCATTAGTTGCTGATGTTATAGCGTTTATAATTGCTATATTCATGACTTTTGAAAGAAAAAATAAGGTTAACATTTCAGAAGTAAAAAATATATCAGAAGTTGATGCTGCGTTTATTAAGCCAATGGTTATAACTATATCTCGTGAATATGGTTCTGGGGGAAGGTATGTTGGTAAACTTCTAGCGGAAAAACTTGGTATTCCTTGTTATGATAAAGAAATAATTGTTGATACTGCTAGGGAAAGTGGCTTAGATATAGAATATATTAAAGAAAATGAACAAGTAAAAAATGATTTTAATATATATTATAATAATGATGATAATATTTATTTATGTGAAAGTAAGGTTATTAAAAATCTAGCTATGAAGCCTTGTATTATTATAGAAAGGTGTGCAGATTATATTTTAAAAGATAGAAATGATGTATTTAATGTTTTCTTATATAGTAGTATGGACAAAAAAATTGATAGAGTTACTAAATATTATGGAATTGATGTGGAAAAGGCTAAAAATGAAATAAATAAGGTTAATAAAAGCAGAGCAATACACTATGAATATTATACTAATCAAAAATGGAATGATGTAAGTAATTATGATTTGGCTGTGAATGTGGATACTTTAGGTGTCGAAAATACTGCTTTAATGATAAAAAAAATTGTAGAGAATGGAAAATAATGTTTTTATTCTCTTTTTTGTGGTATAATTGGGTTGGAGGTAGAATCTTATGAAGAAAAAACAATTAGTTGATTTAATTACATCTGTGTTTTTGATTATTTGTGGAAGTGTAATGCTTTTATTTCCACTTTTTCACTTTGTGAAAGTAAAAATTGTATTTTTGGGAGTCCTTGGTGTGTATGCTGCTCTTAATATGATTAAGTTTGTGCTTACGTGTAAAAGTGACGATTATGAGGGGCTTTTTACAAGTTTAGCATCTATGGTAGTTTTTGGTGTTGCTATGTATTTAGATATTAACAAAGTTCCTTGGTATTTAGCTTTATGTTTACTTATTTGGATAATTTTGTTATCACTTATTAAGCTTAAAAAGGGTGATTATTATAATGATAGAAAAAATAAGATGTGGATATTTGAAGTAATATGCTTAGTTTTGTTTATCTTAACTGGGCTTCTTACTACGATGAATTTATATTATGAAAATGATATACAAGTTTTGGTTCTTGGTTATTTCTTTCTTATACATGGAATGCTTGAATTATTTGACCCAATTGTAATTTCACTTAAAATAAAATAACGGATTAAAGGTCCGTTATTTGTTTGTAATAATAAGTTTGATAGCTGTTTTTTGTTCACCATTTATTATTATGTCATTAAATGCTGGGATGACCACTAAGTTATCACCGGTTGGAGCTACGAAACCACGACAGATGGCAATAGCTTTAATAGCTTGATTTAGTGAACCCGCACCAACAGTTTGAATTTCAACTTCCTTTTGTTCACGATAAATATTGGCAATGGCACCAGCTACTTTGCTTGGGTTAGATTTTGATGAAACCTTTAGAATTTCCATTATTACCATTCCTTTCTAGTTAAATATATGGAAAAATTAATTAATTATGCATTGATTTTTAAATTATGGTATGATATACTTAAGTAGTAATCATTACTATTTAGGAGATGCTATGAAAAATACAAAACAAAGAAAAATAGTTTTAGATATTGTAAATAATAGTGATAGTCATTTAGATGCATTTGGAGTTTATAAACTTGCTAGAATGAGCATACCTAATATTAGTTTGGGGACTGTTTATCGTAATTTAGGAAGTTTAGAAAATGAACATGTTATACAAGTAATAATGGTAGATGGAGTAAAACATTATGATAAAATTATTCCCCATTATCACTTTGTTTGTAAAAAATGTCTTAAAATAATTGATGTATTTGATTTGGAAATTCCTGAGCTTAAAGAATATAATGGAAATTTGGTTGATGATTATGAAATAGTTCTAAAGGGCATTTGTGAGAATTGCCAGAAGGAGGATAATTATGGAATTAAAAGGAAGTAGAACTGAAGCTAATTTAATGGCAGCTTTTGCTGGAGAAAGTCAAGCTAGAAATAAGTATACTTATTATGCATCAAAAGCTAGAAAAGATGGTTATGAACAAATAGCTGCTATCTTTGAAGAAACTGCTAATAATGAAAAAGAACATGCTAAAATGTGGTTTAAAGAATTACATGGAGGATGTGTACCAGATACTTATGAAAATTTGGAAGATGCTGCAAATGGAGAAAACTATGAATGGACAGATATGTATGCTGAATTTGCTAAAGTAGCTCGTGAAGAAGGTTTTGATAGAATTGCATTTCTTTTTGATGGTGTAGCTAAAATTGAAAAGGCACATGAAGAAAGATATCGTAAGCTTTTAAAGAATATTGATGAAAAACTAGTATTTAGTAAAGATGGAGAATGTATTTGGATTTGTCGTAATTGTGGTCATATCGTGGTTGGTAAAGATGCTCCGGAAGTTTGTCCAATTTGTGGTCATCCAAAGAGTTTCTTTGAATTAAAAGCAGAAAATTATTAAAAATACTAGCAATAAATAATTATTTGTGGTATATTAGTTTTGTAAAAACGAAGAAAAAGGATAAGTAATTATTGATATTATGTAGAGAACTCTTGGTTGGTGAAAAAGAGTAAGTGGAAGTAATGAAATCTACCTTTGGAGTTGGGTGAAAGCCCCGGTTGAAACCGTTATCATACTTGAGTTAAATAAAGAATGGCACCGTCTAATTGACTTCTTTGGGCTATTCTTTTTGTTTTGGAGGGAAAAGAATGATAGATATTAAATTAATAAGAGAAAATAGGGATTTAGTAAAAGAAAATATTAAGAAAAAATTTCAAGATGAAAAACTTGGACTTGTTGATGAGGTTTATGAATATGATATAACTTATCGTGAATGTAAGATGAAAGTTGATGAACTTAGAAGCAAAAGAAATGATTTGAGTGCATCAATTGGTGGTCTTATGCGTGATGACAAAAAAGATGAAGCAGAAAAAATTAAATTAGAAGTTGGAAATATTAATAATGAAATAGCTGAATGTGAAGAAAAAGAAGAAAGACTATCTAAGGAAATTAGAGATAGAATGATGGTTATTCCAAATATAATTGATGCAAGTGTGCCTATTGGTAAAGATGATAGTGAAAATGTTGAAGTTGAAAAATTTGGTGAACCAGTTGTTCCAGATTATGAAATTCCTTATCATGCTGATATAATAGCTGGCGTAAATGGAATGGATAAGGGATCTGCGGGAAGAACAAGTGGAGAAGGTTTTTATTATTTGACTGGTGATATTGCAAGACTTCATGAGGCAATGCTTGCTTATGCCCGTGATTATATGATTAAGAAAGGTTTTACTTATTGTATTCCACCATTTATGATTCATAGTAGTGTAGTTACTGGAGTTATGTCATTTCCTGAAATGGAAGCTATGATGTATAAAATTGAAGGCGAAGACTTATATCTTATCGGTACAAGTGAACATTCTATGATTGGTAAATTCCAAGGTCAAATGATTAAAAAAGATGAGCTTCCAATTAGAATGACTTCTTATTCACCATGTTTTAGAAAAGAAGGTGGCTCTCATGGGCTTGAAGAACGCGGTCTTTATCGAGTACATCAATTTGAAAAACAAGAAATGATAGTGCTTTGTGAACCTGAAGAATCTATGGATTGGTATAATAAAATGTGGAAATATACAGTTGAAATATTTAGAAATATGGATATTCCTGTTAGACAACTTGAATGTTGCAGTGGCGATTTAGCTGATTTAAAAGTTAAATCATGTGACATTGAAGCTTGGAGCCCTAGACAACAAAAATATTTTGAAGTTGGTTCTTGCTCTAATTTAGGTGATGCGCAAGCTAGAAGATTAGGAATAAGAGTTAAAGGTGAAAAAGAAAACTATTTTCTTCATACATTGAATAATACTTGTGTTGCTACTCCGAGAGGACTAATTGCTTTAGTGGAAAATAATTATCAAAAAGATGGAAGTATAAAAGTTCCTAAAGTTCTTCAACCATATATGGGTGGATTAGAAATTATAGCACCTAAATAATTGTATAATTATAAAGTTTATTAATGACAAGAAAATGTAAAACAGTTTTCTTGTTTCTGTATATAAATGTAAACCTGTTTCTTTTAGTGGGTCGCTTTATGACATGTTTTGTCGAAAAGCTTGAAATATAAAAAAATGATGTTAAAATGGTTAATTGAAAGCGGGCTTTGGTTAATTTATTATTTATTATTTTGTACTTAACACTTTCTCATAACTATATTCCTATTAATTAATCAAAACTCCTTTCATTAATTTTATTATTATGGTAAAATAATGTTTCGAAGGGAAGTTATTTTATGAATATACCTAATTTGGCTGTTGCTGCAGATAGAAAAAAAGTTTTAGTTAGAGAAGAAAAATTGCAAATGGATATTAAGCCAATTTATAAAGGAAAAAAATATTTTTTGAGAACTTATGGTTGTCAAATGAATGTCCATGATTCAGAAGAAATTAAATATTATTTGGAAAGTTTAGGATATGAAGCTGTTGATGAATTAGAGCTTGCAGATATAGTTGTTCTTAATACATGTGCAATTAGAGAAAATGCTAAGGATAAAGTTTTTGGTTATCTGGGAAGATGTAAACATCTAAAGAAAGAAAAACCAGATTTGATTATTGCTGTTGCTGGATGTTTAATGCAAAAGCCTAGTGAGATTGAAGAAATACATAGTCGTCATAAATATATTGATATAATTATTGGAACTCATAATTTAAATGAGCTTCCTAGTTTAATTGAAAATGCAAATAATAAAAAAATACAAAACATTGAAGTTTATTCTAATAGTGATGTTGTATTTGAAAATGTTAAATACAATAGGGACTCTAAAGTAAGTGCGTGGATAAATATTATTTATGGTTGTGATAAATTTTGTACATATTGCATTGTTCCTTTTACTCGTGGTAGAGAAAGAAGTCGTAAGATGGAAGAAGTTCTTGAGGAAGTACGTGATTTGAAAAATCAAGGTTATATGGAGATTACACTACTAGGGCAAAATGTTAATGCTTATGGAAAAGATTTGAATTTAGGTTATGATTTTGCAACACTTTTGGAAGAAGTGGCAAAAATAGATATTCCAAGAATAAGATTTGTAACTTCACATCCATGGAATTTTACAGATAAAATGATTGATGTTATTGCAAAATATGATAATATTATGCCTTATATTCATTTACCTATTCAGTCGGGTAGTGATGATATTCTTAGAAAAATGAATAGAAAATATACAATTGATGAATATAAAAAGCTTTTTGATCAAATTAAATGTAAAGTAAAGAATGTGGCTATTACTACGGATATTATTGTTGGATTTCCAAATGAAACTGATGAGGATTTTAAAAAAACTTTAGATATTGTAAATTATTGTAAGTTTGATGGTGCATACACATTTATTTTTTCACCAAGAGAAGGTACGGCCGCTGCAAGAATGGAAGATAAGGTTTCTATGGAAGTTAAAGAGAAAAGATTGCAAGAACTAAATAATCTTGTAAATAAATATTCTTTAGAGAGTAATCAAAAGTTGGTAGGAAAAGTTGTTGATGTTTTAGTAAATGGTATTAGTGAAAAAGATAGTAGTAAAGTTTATGGTTATACTGAAACAATGAAATTGGTTAATATTGTTGGTGGAAATGATTTAATTGGTAAAATTGTGCCAGTTAAAATTACAGATGCTAAAAGTTTTAGTTTAGATGGTGAAATTAGTCAAGGATAAATTACTTGACTTTTTTTATTATTTTTAATCAAATGGGACGGCAACCATAAAAAAAAGTCCGTATGGACTTTTGATTTTTAAATGGTGGCTCGTCTGGGATTCGAACCCAGGACCCTTTGATTAAAAGTCAAATGCTCTACCTACTGAGCTAACGAACCAATAAAATTAAAATATAAAATGGCTGCCTCGGCAGGATTCGAACCGGCGGAATGTCAGAGTCAAAGTCTGATGCCTTACCACTTGGCTACGAGGCAATATATTATAATAAATGGTGGGGAGACATAGATTTGAACTATGGAACCCGAAGGAACAGATTTACAGTCTGCCGCGTTTGACCACTTCGCTATCTCCCCAAAAAAATGGTGCCGACAGAGAGAGTCGAACTCCCAACCTACTGATTACAAGTCAGTTGCGCTGCCAGTTACGCTATGTCGGCAAACAAAATATATTAAATAAAATGGTGGGCGCTATAGGACTCGAACCTATGACATCCTGCTTGTAAGGCAGACACTCTAACCAACTGAGTTAAGCGCCCATGTCTTGATGACAATTAAGATTATACCAGAAGGCAGACGCAAATGCAAGTAATTTTTATAAATTTTATTTAATTTTTAGTAATTTTCTTTCTGTCGGCATAAAATTTGGGGAGATAGTGTGTAAAAACTGTATTATTTTACATATATAAAATAAAGATATTAGTTATTTATATATATATTTAATTTTATTTAATATGTTTAAAAATTGCCCTTTTAAAGAACCTAGGGATTGCATGAAAAAAACTAGGACATGCCTAGTTTTTTGTTTCAAATCTGGTCGAGAAGACAGGATTTGAACCTGCAACCCCTAGGTCCCAAACCTAGTGCACTACCAAATTGTGCTACTTCTCGGGAATAATAATAAAAAATTGGTACGCCCAAAGGGATTCGAACCCCCAACCTTTAGATCCGTAGTCTAACGCTCTATCCAGTTGAGCTATGGGCGCGTATTACTTCAGGTGCAATAACATTATATTACATTCTTTCTATTAAAGTCAATATTTTGTACCAATTTTTTTATTATTTTCATACTTTTAAAGAAGTTTTTCCTGTTTTTTCTTTAAAATCTCAATTTTTTATAAAAAAATGATGAAAATTACTAAAAATTTCATAAGATTTGATACCTGTGACAAAAAACAACAAATTTTGCATATTTAACGTGCTATGATACCTAACTATGAAACAAAAATTAGATGAAAATATTAAAAAATTACTAATTGAGTTTTATTTAATCCAATGTAAAGGTTGGGTAAAGAGCCAAGGTAAAGGTACAAGTGCTGCTGGTATGACACTTGAATATTTACTTGGAAAAAAGGAGGATTCAAAAGCTTTACCAGACTATTACGGAATTGAGTTAAAAACTAAACTCTATACAAGTAATTATCCACTTAGGCTATTTAGTGCAGTGATTGACAATAGGCCCAATGTGATGAATGAACTTTTTGAAAGGTGTTCTTGGAAAAGAACTCGAAATGAAGGTGAACGTGAATTATATGATTTTATAAACTCTACCAAATTTTCTAATAATCATAGAAAATATGCATTTAAGTTGAAAGTTAATCGACCTAAAAGATGTGTAGAACTTCTTATGTATAACAATTGGGATAAAGTTCCTGTTTACAATGATATGTCATGGTCTTTCGATGAACTTGAGTTAAGACTTACCACTAAGCTATCATGTCTAGCTATTATTCGTGCTTGGAAGAAGACTTTAAAAGAAAATAATACTGATTATTTTAAATATGCAAATATTAATTTGTACAAATTAAAATCTTTTGAAAACTTCATTGATTTAATTGATGAAGGAAAAATCGGAGTTGATCTTAAATTATATCCATATTACACGGGTGAAAAGAAGGGAAAACTTCGTAATCGCGAAACGACTTTTGTTATAAACGAAAGTGACATTTCCTTATTATTTGATAAAATTGATATAAATCTAAATGATATTTTGAGAGAAATCCCTAAAGAAGAAAATAAATAAATTTAAATTATTTTCTTTTTTTATATAATGATATTATGGATAAAGGTTTAAATCGTTTAAAAGATATTAAAATTGAAAATTATATTTGGATAATTTATATTAGCATAATTATTTTAAGGTGGTATGCTAGTAGTAAAGTAAATGGTTTTATAATTAATAAGAACGATATTTCAAAAAAAGAATATCAGACTTTAATGTTTTTAATTTTTGTTATATTATTATTTATTTATTAATATTTTAATATCTATTTTAAATGATAACTTGATACTGAACTTACCATTAATTATATTTACATAATTACATCTTCATAGTATAATAATCTCAATAAAAACTTTGAAGTGGATGTGTGCATATGAATGAAAGAAAGTTTTTGAAAAGTGAAGCTCGAAAGAATTTGAAAATTCACTATTTTAGAAATATTATTGTTACCTTTATGACAGCGATTATTCTTTCTAGTGGAATTACTTATACTACTAAAAACTATACTGATTTTTCTATAACTACGAATATTATTAGCAAAATTTCTAATGACTCAAATTTAAAGATCCCTGAAAATAAAATTTTTGATTATGATTTTAATAAAACTATACAAGAAAAAATTCAAAAAAATTATAAATATGGTGTTTTATCATATCTAATTAATGAAACTTTAAATAATGGTAATATAGTTACAACACTTTTTAATGGCATTAATAAATTAATGTTTGGTAATAAAATTAGTGTTGGTTTGATAATTATAATCAGCAGTCTCATCTTATGGGTCGTTAATTGGCTTTTCTTTAAAGTAATTGAAGTTGGTAAAAATCGTTTTTTTCTTGAAAAGAGAAGATATTATGAAACAAAAATGGAAAGAATATTATTTCCTTATAAGATAAAAAAGTCTTTTCATATTGCTTTTATTCTATTTAATAAATTTATCTATCAAGTTCTTTGGTCTTTTACTGTTATTGGGGGGGTTATTAAATATTATGAGTATCGTATGATACCTTATATTTTAGCTGAAAATCCAAATATCAAAAGAAAAGATGCCTTTTTGTTATCCAAGAAACTAACTGATGGGGAAAAATTGGAATTATTAAAAATGGATTTATCATTGATTGGATGGGATATTCTTAGTATTTTTTCTTTTAACATTACTTCAATATTTTATTCTGATTCTTATAAAAATTTTATTTTTGCTGAATATTATATGAAACTTAGAAATAAATATAATTTTGATTTACTTAATGATGAGAAATTAAATATAAATGTACCAGTTTATAAGGAATATCCTTATATTAAGAATAAAAAATCATTAAAAATTGACTATAACAAAGATTATGATTTTATTACTTATATTTTATTTTTCTTTACATTTGCTTGTTTCGGATGGTTTTGGGAAGTGTTTTTAGAGTTTATAAAATTAGGAAAGTTTATTAATCGAGGCACTATGTATGGTCCATGGCTTCCAGTCTATGGTTGGGGTGGAGTATTAATTTTACTTTTGCTTAAAAAATATAGAGATAAACCTTGGCTTTTATTTATTTTAGCTTTTACTTTATGTGGAATTGTTGAATATGGTACTAGCATGTATTTAGAATATATTAAACATTTAAAATATTGGGATTATAGCGGTTATTTTTTAAATATAAATGGTAGGATTTGTTTGGAAGGATTAATTTTATTTGGACTTGGTGGTTTTGGTTTTACTTATATTTTTGCCCCGCTTTTAGATAACATTTATAAAAAAATCCCTAAATATATTAAAATTGCTATATGTGCAATTTTAGTTTCATGCTATCTTGTTGATTTATCTTATACACATAATCATCCAAACACAGGTACAGGTATAACTAGGAATTTTTCTGTGAAATTTTATTGACTAAGTAATTTAAAAATTGTATAATAAACAACACTTTCAGAGGGATAGTTATGCAAAAAAGAAATTATTTGGAATTGCCTAAAGAAAACGAGCCAAGATTTTATTTTAGAAGTGAACCTCTTCAAAAATCAAAAGATGAACTTGAAGAATTTTTAGAATGGGATAAAAGTATGAATAATTTTGCTTTTGCTAGAAAAATGATGTATTCACATGAGCTTAAAGCTAATAATTTAGTAGAAGGTTATGGTGATGACTTAGAATTAATCGAAGCTGTTATTAAAAGAAAAATTGATACCATAAAAGATGTAGAAATAAAACAAAGAATTTTAAATCTTTATCATGGTTATTATTATATTTTACATCACCGAAAAATAGATGCAGAGCATCTTCACGAGTTATATCAAATTTTAAGTGAAAATCTTTTGTGTGAATATGATAGAGAAAATATGGGCCATTTATATAGAGAAAAGGCAGTTTATATACTTCAAAATGGAAGACTGGATATGGATTTGGCGGAAGGTGTTTATTACCAAAATATTGAAAAACTTATGTCTTATTATTTTGCTTTTGTTAATGAAACCTGCGATTTATCACAAATAGATGAATATATTAAATCACAAATTATGCATTTTTATTTTGTTTATATCCATCCTTACTTTGATGTTAATGGTAGAACAAGTAGAACTATGGCTATGTGGTATTTATTAAAAAAACAAGCTTATCCTTATATAATATTTAATCGTGGTATAAGTTTTAAAGGTTCTAAATATGATAGAGTGATTAAAGATGCTAAAGAAAATTGCGATATTACTTATTTTTTAGAAATGATGCTTGATACTTTGAAGTTGGAACTTGAAAAAGAACATATTATGCAAGATATTGCTTCTTCTTGTAAACATAAATTAAGTGGTGTAGATTTTCAAACTTTACTTTATTTTTTAACAATGAATGGTTCTAAAACTCTTGCAGATTTTGGAGTTATTTATAATAGATTTAATGATAAAAAAACTACAAATGAAATTTATAGGGAAATGATTGAACCGCTCATAGATATGGAAATTTTAAAGGTTATAAGACAAACAAAAAGAATAATAGGAAATATTCCAAATGTTGAGCTAGAACTTAATTCTGCTTTTTTTGAAAATGATAGAAGTCATTTATCTAGAATAAAATTAAAATGAGTTTATTTGATTAAACTCATTTTTCAATGAAATAGGCATAATATTCTTCAAATGATATATTATTTTCATGTATATATTTTGCTATTTCTTTTCCTACATATCTAAAGTGCCAAGATTCATAGTTGTAACCAGTTACTTTTACTAATTCTTCTGGATATCTTAAAATAAATCCAAATCTGTAAGCGTTATCTTTTAACCATTTAGCAGTTTCGGTATCTTTAAATGTGTTTTTATTACTGTTTAATTTACTAAATATATCAAGGGAAAGTCCAGTTTGGTGTTCAGATGAACCTGGTCTAGCTGCAATTCCATCAGCATATTTTTGCCCTTTTTTGTCTTTATAGTTATTATATACTATTTCTTGCTCATTATATGACCTATATGAAGAACTAATCATTAAGTAATATCCTTGTTCTTCTTTAGCACTATTCCACATTTCTAAAAATGCATCATAAGTTACTTTTCTAGTTTTTTGACTTCCTTGATCTCCCCATGAGTATGTTTGAGATATTGTTACTAAATCGTTTGGTTCATAGTCGCTGCCAAGTAAATAATATTTGTTTACAAGCATACTTGTATCTTTGCTTGTGTCTGTGTTAAATTCAACTTCGTAAAATTTGCTATCTAAATGAATATTTATATTTCTAACTATGGTACTTAAATCTAACTTTTTATTTTGGTTCATGTAATCGATGTATTTATAAAAATTTTTTTTTAAAAAATATTTTTCTTCCATTAACTTTAAGTATTTTTCATTTACTTCATTATTTAGAAAATAGTTATAATCTTTTTCACTAAAATTATCTAGTATTTTATTTACTTCCTCAGCTTTATATCCATGTTCTAATAATTTATATTCATAGGTTTGATGGTACTTATATTCTTTGTATTTTTTATCACCAAATATAATTCCTCCGATTATTATAATAATTAATATTATGATGTAGTAAACACCTTTTTTCATTTTTCGTCTTTTAGTCATTTTTGTACCTCCATTATAAATTTATTATAACATTTATTTTAGGTATTTACAAATATTTATAAATGTAGTACACTTAAGTTAACAATAAAGATGGTGATGAAATGTATACAAATAAACAAATTATTGGATTATGTCCAAATTTTTATAAAATAATAGAATTTAGTCCTTATGAAGATGATATTGTATCAAAAAAGTTAATTAAACTTTATCAAGAGTATATTTTTAGAATTGATATAAATAATCCTGAAGATGTTGAAAGTGTTATTAACTTAGATAAGGTTGTTAGTAAATATATTGATGATTATTTATTTAGAAAAGAAATGCAAAAACAAATAGTTCAAATTAGAATTAAAAAAGATGCTAAAGATATTTTAAAAGAAATTATTCATTCAATTATTAAGATTTTTGATAATTATGAAGAATATACAACAAGAGTTATTTATATTTCAAAGTGGATTTAAAGGATGCAAAGGCATTCTTTTTTGATAAAAATATACTGAATTATGATTTATCAACATATGAGACATATTGGCATAAAAATATTTTTGTGATATAATTTGATTATGGTAGAGGAGGGTGCTTATGAAAAAAATAATTATTGTTTTATTAACAACGTTATATGTATTAATTTCAGTTATAGTAACTACTTGTTTGCTTCATTACAATGATTATAATGTGACAGTTTTTAATAATAATAGCTTGGTTTGTTTAAAAAAAAATTATGATGAATTAAAGAAATGGTCTTTAGTTATTGTTGCAAATAAAGATATTGTAGTGGGAGATAAAGTGTTTTATTATGAAACAATTAATAATAAAGTTAATATAAATATAAATTTAGTTAAAAAGATTGATATAATAAACGATAATGAAACTATGTATACATTTGATGATAATAA
Source organism: uncultured Bacilli bacterium (assembly GCA_934085825.1). Lineage (GTDB taxonomy): Bacteria > Bacillota_I > Bacilli_A > RF39 > UBA660 > Onthocola_B. The sequence goes on from CAKOHR010000001.1 coordinate 36,348, forward strand.
AGTAATTACAAAAGATTTAATTATAGGTGCTAAAAATAATTCTAAAGTATATCCTTTTATTGGTGGCATACTCCTTTTGCTTGAGTCCAAATGGGGATTTTTAGGTATTATTATTTTACCTGTGGCAATTTGTTTTGTTTTAGAAATTTATGCTTTGTTTAAGGAATTTAAACCAAAAAAAAGAAAAACGGGATGCAAAAATGAAAAAAGTAAAAATAAATAATCAAAAAATTTTAGTTTTATTATTAGTTAGTATTTCTATTTTATCATGGAGTATTTTAATTAAGACTTATGGGAGGTATATTTATAATGAACTTAGAGATTATTATTTTGCTAGTCATAGTTTTTATTTTAATAGTGATAAATTAGATGTTGGTACAAATGTTGAAGAATTAGATAATTATTCTGGAGTTGATCCATATACGATTACTATTAATGTGAGCAGTTTTAAAAATAACTATGTTGCTAGTAGTTCAGACATTGATTATAATATTACTTATAGATGTTCGAATAATGCAACATGTGAAGTTTCTAAAACAAGTGGGATTATATATACTGCTAGTCATACTGATTCCTTTTATGTTACTATTACACCTAACGAAACTCTAAATGATGGAGATAAGGTTTGGGTTGAGGTAGAAACTACATCATTAAGTCCTTATAAAAAAACACTAAAAGGAAAATTTATATTAAAGGTAGGAAAAATGGGACTAGCATATGAAATAATAGATGTTAAAAATAGAGCGTATTTTGATGTTAATTTTACTAATACATATGATTTTTATATAGTAGAAGAAAAATTTTCTAATTATAATGTTGGTGATAAAATAGATATTTCAACTTATATGAATTTAAGTAATATTGATAAAGATAAGTGTTCATCTGCTGTAATTGAAATTAAATTTAATCCCATGATTGCGATTCTAGATATGACTAATGATGCGTACATAAATAATGTTGGTAAAACTACTAAAATTATAAATGGTTATGAATATATTGATGGATTTATATTTAAAGTAGATGCATTATCTAGTACAAGTATAAGATTTTATAAAAATGATGTAAACAATGATTATACATACCCATTTAATAATAATAATTCGATAGTGGATGTAATTTATCATTAAGGAGGTAACAATGAGTTTAAATGTGATGAATACTTATTTAAAATTTAATCGAAGAAGATTAATTAATTATAGTAAAATTATACTAGAAAAATATTATTATAAAGGTATTTTTGAAGAATTGCTTGATACATATATTGATCTAAGATATAATGAACTTCCTTCTGTAGCAAATTTGAAGCTTATAAATAAAGAATTGATAGATAAAGCAGAAGATTTAAAAACATATAATATAGATGATGTTATTTTGACATTAACTTATTTTCCTTTTATATATTATTTAGATAATTTTTTGAAAAAAGATGTTGATATAATTATTGATAAAATTAATAACTACAGAGTAAAACAATTAAAATTAGATGTGTTGGATAATGAATTAAAAAATATTATTTTAAGTGATCAAAAAAGAATTGATAAATACATAAATAGTTTTGATAGCAAAGAATTTAATTTGAGTATAGGTAAAACTAATATAGTAAATCTTTATACGACAGAAGTTATCCATAATATAAGGATTCCCAAACTCTATAGCGAGTATGCTATTAATAACGTATATAATCGGGGTATTGTTTTAGAAAATAAGTTGTTTATAAATTATTATATGGTTAGTAAATTAATTTTAACAGATATACTTAATTTCAATCTTAAATATTATATTGTAAATTTTTCTAAAAGTTTAATTGATAAGGAAGATAAACAAAAAAGGTTATTTAATATTATAGATAATGATCTAATTAAAGATAGAATTATATTAAAAGTTGATGAAAGTGATTTTTTAAAATATAGGGATAACTATTTGAAATATATTCATGAAGGATATAAGTTTATTCTTTATTTAAATAAAGATTCAAGTGTAAAGAACGATTCAATTAAAAGGGTTTTTAGTTATATAGTAGACGATAAGCAAGTGTTGGAGGTAAGGTAATGGATACATTTTTAAAGTTTTTATTTGAATTCTTAAATCAATTTTTTAAAGGGTTTATATTATTTTTTAATGGTCTATTTGAAGGAATATTAGAAATATTTAATATTCCGGCTTATATAAAGGTAATTAGGTATTATCAAAGCGATTTAGAAGGTCCTGAATGGATATTTGTAGCAGTAACTATTTTAGCAATAATAGTATTGCTTGTATTATTTATTCTGCTTATATATTTTATTTTAAGAAAATATCTTAAATTTAGAAAAACAATAGTAGAGCAAGAATCGTTACTTGAGGAAGTAGCAACATTAAATGATGAAGTAGCAAATTTGATTCAAGAAAAACAGGATATATTAGCAATGAAAGTGTCAAAACTTGGACTGAAACCCACTGATAGTGATACAGACGATATACATGAAGAAAATGAAGACATTGATGACAATGGTCAAAGATTTCCTAAACTTGCTAGTGTTGATGAGGCTTTTGCAAAATATAAAATTCAAAATTATAATAATACATTTACTTTAGAGGAATTAGTTGAATATTTTAGAAATTTTGCAGCTGCAAAATTGAAACTTTATTATTCAACAGAAATGATTAGATTATTTATATCAGCGTTAGCAAGCACTAAATTAATTATTTTACAGGGGATTTCTGGTACTGGTAAAACTTCCTTAGCATATGCTTGGGGAAAATTTTTAAAACATGATTCATGTGTTGCATCTGTTCAGCCATCATGGAGAGATCGAACTGAATTATTTGGATATTTTAATGAATTTACAAAAAAATTTAATGAAACCGAAGTATTAAAAGAATTATATCAAGCAGGCTTTACTGATGATGTTTATACTGTAATTCTTGATGAAATGAATATTTCTCGTGTAGAATATTACTTTGCAGAAATGTTATCAATACTTGAAATGCCAAATAAAGATGAGTGGATTATTGAACTCGTTTCAAGTGCTTGGAAGACTGATCCAAAACATATAATTGAAGGTAAAATAAAAATACCTGCAAATGTATGGTATATAGGAACAATTAATAACGATGATTCAACATATATGGTAACCGATAAAGTATACGATAGAGCAATGCCAATAGATATCAATGATAAGGGAAAGGCTTTTGAGCCTATTGATACTGAAGCGATGGATTTAAACTATTCTTATTTAGATAATTTATTTAAAACAGCAATGGAAGAGAATCAAATTTCTAAAGAAACATTGGATAAAATTGAAGATATGGATAATTATGTTATTAAACACTTTAGAATTGCTTTCGGAAATAGAATTGTTGCTCATATGAAAAAGTTTGTACCAGTATATGTTGCATGTGGTGGAGATGAAGTCGCAGGTGTTGACTATTTTATAGCTAGAAAAATTTTAAGAAAATTTGAACAATTAAATGTTTCATACATTAGAGATGAAATAGATGGTTATGTGGAATATTTAAATAAGACTTTTGGCAATGATAAAATGAAAGAATGTATAGAATATTTACTTCGTTTAAAAAAATTAACATAAGGAGGTATACATGGAAATATTTGATTTATATCAAAAATCTAATAATATTAATAATGAACATTTTAATAAAATGCTGGATTCCAAATTACACATATATAAAGACTATGAAAAGATTGAATATGACTTTGAATGGTTAGATATTATGGAAGAAACAATTAGATATTTGGATAATATTTTAAGAAATCCTAATAAGTTTATTATTAATGAAGAAGATGTTATTAAAATTGAACTTGCAAAAAGAGTAACTGTAGAAAGTATTAAACATTTATCTAGAAATACAAACTTAATTCAAGATTATAATAAAAAAACCGGAGATGTAAGACCTTCAAAAATACTTAATATATCTAAAGAAGAAAGTTTTGAAACATATGAAAACAAATTTATTTACTCTTTAATACAAAATATGAAGTTTTATGTTGAAAGAAAAAAAAATAATATGCAATCTGGTGGATCTTATAAAAATGACAAAAAATTAGAGTATATTGCTTCAACATCAGTTGGTAAAGAAAAAATAGATATGAATTTTACTATTAATTCTAAGGTGCAAGAAAATAAAAATAGTGATATGGAAGTAATTAATAAAAGGATTGAAGATTTAGAGCTTCATATCAAAGATTTGTGTACATCAGATGTTTATAAAGCTCTTGATAAAAAGCATATTTCTTTAGTTACTTCACCAATTAAGAAAACTAACGTAATTATAAAAAATGTTAACTTTCAATATGCATTAAAGTTATGGAATTATATGCAAGAACATACTGATGATGATGTTAAAGATGAAAAAAATAAAAAAGATTATTATGATAATGATACATTAAAGAAAATGGCAGATGAATCATTCTTAATTAATTATTTGATTTCTAAGATTTTGGATGAAGATGAAGTTGAAAATGAAACAAAAACGGAGGAATTAAGTAAAAAAGTTGTTAATAATATGCTTGAAAATTTACTTAGTTTTAATAATATTCCTCTAGAAGAATTACAAAAATTAATTGGGGAACAATATGAAATAGTTAAGTATAAAGAAGTTGTTTCGGATAAATATATTGAAAATTTATTCAAAACACGTATTTCTAAGTACATTGAAACTATTGAAAAAATTAAAATTTAAGGATAGTGACAAAGATGAAAAATAAAAATGTAATAAAAATAATTTTAGAAATATTAAAAAGTATTGCAACATTTTTTATTGTTTGTGTTTTTAGTATAATATTTTTACAAAGAGTTAGTAATAATTCCATTAACTTGGCTGGTTTTAGTATTTATACAGTGGTAACTGAAAGTATGTATCCTAAATATAAAGTATTTGATATGATTTTGGTTAAAAACGTGGATACTAAAAGTATCAAGGTTTATGATGATGTAGTTTATAAAGGAGAAAAATCTGATTTTCAAGGTAAAATAGTTACACATAGAGTAGAAAAAATTGATAATGAAAATGGAGTTTTAACGTTTACTACAAAAGGCATTAATAATTCTGTTGAAGATCCTTTGGTCAATGAAAGTCAAATAATGGGTAAAGTTGTGTACAAACTTCAATTATTAAGTTTAATTAGTAAAGTTATAAATAATACATATGGTTTTTATTTTCTAATATTTATTCCTCTTGTGGTTGTTGTTTTTTTAGAAGTAATTGAATCCATTGAAGAAAAAAAGAAATTTAAAAAGGTTTTGGATGATGAAGAAGACAAAGAATAATAAGTTGTTAATATTATTTAAAGCAATAAGAAAAAAAGTTAAGCTTAGCACTTTGTTTATGCTTATCATTACTTTTTCTTCATCAACATTTGCCTGGTTTATTTATGCTACTAAAGTTGATAGTGGTATAACTGCTCGTGTAAAGGCTTGGAATGTATTGTTTGAGGTGGGTGAAGATGAAATTGTTGAAAATGTTCATTTTGATGTTTCAGATATATATCCTGGAATGATGACTTATACAGATAGTTTGTTTGTAAAAAATAAAGGAGAAACTTCTGCAGAATTATCATATGAAATATTATCATATACTATATTTGGTATTAAATATGAAGTTGGAAATAATGGTACTTTAACTGGTGAGGAATTAAAGCAAAGTTTACAAAATGATTATCCATTTAAAACTATAATTACTTTATCTAGTAATGTAATTGAGCCCAAAAAAAGTGAATCATTTTCTTTAGTTCTATCATGGCCATATGAATCTGGTGATGATGCCATAGATACTTTATGGGGTACTAAAGCGTATGATTATCATGTTCTTAATCCTGATTTACCGAGCATATCTATTGAATTAAAAGTTACTGCTGTTCAAAAAAATAAATAATTATTTAAAAATGTATATACTTATGCGAGTATATACATTTTTCATATATAAAAGGTTAATTTGGTATTTGAATAAATTGAATATTAAGTTTTAATTTTGCTTTTTCCCCATTAAAAGAAGCGTTTGTATCATCTTCATTTGTCATTAGGTTATTAATAGAATCATTCCATTTTACATATATTCGAATAGTTGTTAAATTAACATTATCTATTTTATAAATATTGTCTGTAATACTTTTATTATTATTGATAGGAATGTTTTCTTTATCATCAATTGAATAACTAGTTACTATTAAATCACTAACTGAGCTTGTTTTATCAACCTCAGGTGTTATAGAATAAGAAAATGATACATCGACTTGTGAAGAATCAATTATTATATCTATATATCCTTCGCTAGTTGGAGCAATTACGTTCGGAGCTATATGTTCACTACCAAGAAAAATAGGTGTTAATTCAGCAGTTGTACTTGAGCTGCTTCGTACATCTTGATTGTTAACTAATATATGCCATCTAGCAACAGAAATATTTGTATTACCTTCCAAACTAGTGTTGTATTTTGCATAAGTTTCATTAATTGTAGAAAAGCAAAATAATAATGATATAATGGCTATTAAAAAAAATGCTTTACGTATCATATTCACTTAGTATCACCTTTTCTTATAAAATTATATCATAAAAAAGTGTCCACTACAATGTATAATGTTTAAAATTCGATAGACTTTCAAATTTAATTATGATACACTTTATTTGAGGAGTAATATTATGGCTAAAGAAGTAATTTTAACCGCAAATGCAATAAAGAAAAGGGAAAAAACTTTCCTAAAAACAAAAATAATCATAGGGATATTAATATTAATCTTTTTACTTATTTTTGCAATTTTAAACATTGTTTTTAATGTAAATAAATTTACAATAAGCTTATCTAATAAACTTCAAGATGAAAAAGGAATAATTTTATATTCTGATATTAATGAAAAAGCCCATCAAAAAAAATTGTTTGCTAATGCTTTAAATGATATGGATAATATTTCTTACGATTGGATACCTAAGGATGTACATACTTCATCAAACGGTGGAAGCCATAATGGTGATAATTATATTGCTTATACTTTTTATGTAGAAAATGAAGGACAAGTTAGCGTTAATTATTGGTATTCAATAATTATAGATGACGTTATAAAAAGAGTAGATGAAGCTGTTAGAGTAATTGTTTTTTTAAACGATCAAGAAACTGTATATGCAAAAGTTAATAAAGAAACAAAAATGCCAGAGAAAAATACTGAGGTGTTTTATAAAGATAATATTGTTGTTTTAAAACCTAGAAATAATTTTAATGTGGGTGATATTGATAAATTTACAATTGTTATATATATTGAGGGGGATGATCCTGATTGTTTAAATGATATAATTGGTGGAGAAATAAAAATGCACATGGAAATAAAGGAGGAACATTTAAATGAATAAAAAATATAAAAAACAAAAAAAAGAAATAAAAAAAATATTTTTATTATTACTTATTTTATTTACTGGGGTGTTTCTTGCAAGTTCAACATATGCATGGTTTACTGTAAACAGAATTGTTTATGTTGATTCTTTACAAGTTCGTGTTGAAGCTCAAGGAGGAATTGAAATTTCTAGTGATGCTAAAAGTTTTAAATCTTACGTTACTAGCAAGGATTTAATTGATGCTTCAAATACTTATAAAACTAGTGTAAACCAACTTCCATTAAAGTTAGAACCGGTTTCTACTACTGGAAGACTTGAAAATGGTAAATTAATGTTGTATTATGGTAGTGTTACTAATAATATTAATGGTGATTATGTATTAAATGCAACCCGTGAAATAGAAAAAAGTAATAATGTTGATGGAATGTTCATAGCTTTTGATATTTTCTTAAGAAGCAATAAAGATACTAAACTTTATTTAACTCCTGAGTCTGGCGTTAGATATATTGGTGACAGAATGCCTGGTATCCAAAATGCTACTAGACTTGCGTTTGTAGTTTTAGGAAATACAGTATCTAATGCAAATCCAGAGTTTATTCAAAATCTTAATAATGCTACTTCAAAAGATGTATATATTTGGGAACCAAATTATGATGTGCATAACGAGTATGGAATTAAACATGCAAAAGATGTCTACAATATGGATGTTGAAAAAGAAAATAATCAACCAGTTATATACGATGGAATTTCTAGTGAAATAAATAACATTTATATTGGTAAAGCTAATCAAGCAAATTATCCAAATCTATTTAAACGTGTTAATGTTAATTATTTAACTCCTGCTAATTTTATAAATAATAAAGAAATATTTTCAATTAGTAGTGGAATTACAAAAATAAGAATATATGCTTGGCTTGAAGGTCAAGATGTTGATTGCGAAAATGATTCAGCTGTAGGTAATTTAGACTTCAAATTTCAATTTAGTACAAATCAATCATAATGAAGGAGTTTTATATGAAAGCAAAAATATTTCAAAACAAGAAAATTAAATTACATTTGATATTAATAATTATATGTAATGTTTATCTAGGTTTAAATGTTTTTACTTTCTTTTTTACTTTTGGTGAAGATATAACTAGAATTGGTTCAAATACCATTGCTTCTGATAGAAGTAATATAACTGATAATGTAATAACTATAGATAATGAAGAATCTGATTATTATTATTACATGGGGCAAAATTATACAAGTTCAGATGGTACTATGCCAACGAAAGTAAATAAGAATATTTATAATGATTCTAATTTAATAAAGACTAAAATAACTTATTTAAGTAATGATATTAATTCTGATTTTAAGGGTTATGTTTCCAATACTGAGTTGCAAGATACATATATTTATTATAATGTTTATCCAATAATTAATGGCTACATAACTATTGAACTTATTGATAATCCTTTTGTTAATCGGCCTAATGATAAAGGCTTTAATGGTTGGACAACAAATTATCCAGGAGCTAAAATATCTTATGATGATACTTATTATACAAGATATGTAAAAGTACCTGTTAACGAAGAGACAACCAGTATAGATATTACTATGAACGCTAGTTGGCTTGATGCAAATGTAGAGATAATCACAAATTCATGGAATAATATAAGTAATTTTGATGCAAAAAGCATGAAAAAAATAAGTACTAGCTATATAGAAATAGTATATGGTGAATTTAATATGAAAGGCTACTATAAGCCTGTAGAAATTCAAAACTTTGGAAGTTGTCGTGGATATTATAATCAAAATGGAAATTATCAAAATGGTTGGTGTACTTGCTTTAATAGCAGCGGTTGTACATATTATGATTATATTGAAAATGAAAACTATCAAGATGGTCAGGATTATTATGAACTTAAAAATCGTAATATGACTTTAGTGGATCCATCGACTTTAAATAGACCTATTATATCATCAGAAGAAAAAGTAAACACAAATATAAGTAAAGACGCAAATATGTCTGCTTATTATAAAAAAGTAAATATAAATCGTTATGCCAGTATAGATGGATTATATAATGTTAATGGTATTTTACAAACTGGTACTTGTGATACAAATGGTGGTTGTGTTTTATATGAATTAATTCAATATTATGATAGTCAAGGGAATGAAAACATATATCAAGAAACAGATGAATATTATTACTTACCTACGCGAGATACAAATATTGCTGTTTTAACCAACTCAATTTCAAGTAGTTGGGCAAATATAAATAAGCCTTTTACTTTAACAAGTCTTCATAATGGAGTGGACTACAAAAACAATGCTATATGGAATTTAAGAAAAAGTGCTTGGAATGGTATAAGTGTACATGCTTACAATGATTTAACAATTGAAAATGTAAAAATAAATTATGGTAGTTCTTTAACTAATTCAAAATCTGATACTCCTGGTGATAATAATTCTATTGGAACTTTTTATGGTAACTGGCATAATGTAAAATTTGGCCGTGGAATTATTCAAAGTGGTTCAAATGCATCATTTGATTCAATTTTGGGTGGGGCTAATTCTACAACAGGTTCAAGAACTAATGAAACAAAATATAAATTTATTGTTGAATCTGGATTTTATAATACAATTTCTTTAACCAATGGGGGAATTAATCAAAATTCTTCAAGTTATATTAAAGCAAAAGGCGTATATGGGAATGACTATGATAAAGTTTTAAAAAATAATAATAATTTAGTTGTTTCTTATGCTGCTAGTGGATCATGGGGTGGTGTTTATTATACTATTGATCCTTTTGATATTGGATTTGATTTAACCGTTCGAAGTGGTATTTTTGGGCGAAATAAATATGATGCTTATGCGGGAATTTATATAGGAGGCCGTGGTTGGGGAACACATTATACATCAAGAAGAGTAAAATACGAGGGTGGTTACACTTATAATCTAATTGGTGGTCCTGTTACTGGTACAAATAGAAGTGATTATAATGATTCTTATATGTATGTAACTGGTGGCGAAATTGACATGGTTATTGGAGGCGCTGGTCAGACAGCAACTTATGGAAATCGTATTATTCAAATGACTGGTGGCATGATAAATTATAGTATTTTTGGTGGCTCTAATGGTTATGAATCTGGCAATGGAGATGGAACTGTTAATGGGAGTTCATATATTTATGTTGGTGGAAAAGCAATAATTGGAAAAAGTGAATATGTAAATAATAAGCAAGAGTTATATGGTGCAACTGCTGGTAATATTTTTGGGATTGGAAATGGAAATAGTTCATATGATACAATTGGTTCAAGTGATTCTTCTGTTATTATAATAAATGATGATGCTCAGATAAATAATGATGTTTATGGTGGTGGTAATTTTTCATCTGTTGGCGTTAGTAGTACAAAACCATCTACCACTACAGATATAGAAATTTTAGGTGGTACAATTTATGGATCTTTATATGGTGGCGGAAACAAAAATGGAAGTGGTTCATTAAATAAAAATGCTACTATTACTATAAATATGTATGCTGGCGATATTTACGGCGGATTATATGGTGGTGCTAATAAAAAAGGAACTATTTATGGCACAACAAATATTAATGTATATGGTGGAACTATTCATACTTCCATATATGGTGGTGGTCTTGGTGGATATTATGATTCGTCAACTCCTGGTACTTTTGTTGAAAAAAATGTAAATATAGTTATTGGAAGCAATGATATTGATACTATTCCAGTTATTAATTCTATTTATGGGGGCAGTTCTTTTGGTTCTATTAATGGTATAAATAATAATGAGTCAGGGGCAAATTATAATACTAAAATTACAATAAATAAAGGAAAAATTACTAATGTCTTTGGCGGTGGGCAAGGAAATGATACATACACCCCAAACGTTTATGGTGATATACTTGTTACTATTAATAATGGGGAAATTGCTAATGTTTTTGGTGGTAATGATGTATCTGGTATGCCTAGTAAATCTGTTAAAGTTGTTGTAAATAATGGAAATATAACTAATGTATATGGTGGAGGTAATAAAACAAATCTTATAACTAGTGATGTTTTAATAAATGATGGTATTATAACGAATACATATGGAGGTTCAAATGTAACTGGTGATGTTAATACAACTAATATTGAAATAAATGGGGGAGAACTTTCTAATGTATATGGAGGTAATAACATCGGAGGTAGCACTATCACGAGTAATGTAACTTTAAAAAATGGTATTATAACTAATGCTTATGGTGGAGGAAATCTAGCTACAACTAATAAAACAAATCTTGTGGTTACTGATAATGTTGTGATAACAAATATTTATGGTGGTGGTGAAAATGCTAATGTAACCGAAGGTACTAATGTTTCCTTAAAAAATGGAACAGTAACCAATGCTTATGGTGGTTCAAACATTACTGGTATTGTTACAAATTCATTAATAACTGCTACAGGAGGAAAAACTTCTTATATATATGGAGGTAATAATGCTGGGGGTAGTACTACTTCATCTGATGTTTTAATAAATGGAATAAATGTAAAGGAAGTATATGGTGGAGGAAATAAGGCTAATACAACAACAAGCAATGTTAACATAAAAAATACAAGTAAACCAATAGATTATTGTTTTGGTGGTGGTCGTGAAGCAAATGTTGATACAACAAATCTTATAGTTAATGGTGGAAGTATTAAAGAAGTTTATGGTGGCTCAAATAAATCTGGAACTGTAACTAATTCAAATGTAAATATAGCAACGGTTTCAGAAAATTCTTTACAAGTTTTTGCAAATATAACTTATACTTTAGAAAATACTACTTGGCAAAGTAATGAGTATCCTACTTTGGCTAAAATTAAAGTGGAGTTAATTAATAATACTAGCAATGAGATCACTCAATACAATGGTTCATTATATATTCCTGATTCTATGCTTTTTACTAATTATTCTTCGACTGCCATTACTGAAGATGAATTCTCATATTCTTTCAATGAAAATAATATTTATTATGGGACAAATTCTATTCCAGCAAATTCATCGATTTCTTTTGAAATTGAAGTTTTAACAAAAAATTCTATTGAAGATTTTGATTTAACTTATAAGTTTGAAGGTAGAAGTGGTACAAATACATACGTTGATAAAACTGGAGAAAAAGTAATATATGTATATGGTGGTAATAATATTGGGGGAAAAACTATTAATTCTAATGTATTGGTTACTAATGGAAATGTAACTGATGTGTATGGTGGAGGAAATGAAGCTATAACAGATAACCCAGTAGTTAAAATAAGTGGGGGAAATATTTCTAAAAATATATATGGTGGTGGTAACCAAGCAATTGTGACAAATAATACAAATTTGTCTGTAACTGGAGGGGTTATAGGTGGTTCTGTATATGGCGGTGGTAATGGTCAAACTGCAATTGTTAATAAAAATACTTTAGTAAACATTTCTGATAAAGCTAATATTATAAAACATGTTTTTGGCGGGGGAAATGCTGCCGCAACCGGATTAAGCCAAAACGATAATTCAAAATCTATAGTTAATGTAGCTGGTGGTACTATTAAAGGCTCTGTATATGGAGGGGCAAACACATCTGTTGTTTATGGCGAAACATATGTAAATATTGGAGCAAATGTTATAAGCGATAAATCTTTAATAAAATCTGACATTGATATTTCTGGTACAATTTTTGGTGGTGGTGAAGCTAATGAATCTGGTAGTGAAATATATGATTATTCTTTTATAAGTGTAACTGTTGGTACAAATATTAAAATAGATGCAAATGGTTATGATAAATTTGTTATGCGCGGTTCAATATTTGGTTCTGGTAATGCATCTAGTACTACAGGTTACAGCAATATAAATATTGATAACTATGGAACATTTGATAATTATAAAAAAAACATTTCTATTCAAAGAGCTGATGTTGTATCAATTAGTAATAGTGCTATTGAACTTTATGGTGCTACAGATAGAACGAATGAATATTCTGATGTGTTATTTACAATAAGCCGTATCAAGAATTTAAAGTTAAAGAATAATTCAACATTATTTTTACAAACAGGTTCTAACTTACTTGAAAATTTTAATAGTTTAGTTGATATTGATAATAAAGAAGTATTAGCAAGTGTTAATATAGATGAAAATGGTGTAGTTACTAGAAATGTTAACAATAGGATATATATGCTCGAGGGGAAAAACTTAAATGTAGCAACTAATGAACAAGTAACTCAATATGGTAAAGTTTCTGGTATGACTTTCTTAGGAATGTATAAATTAGATCATAGCAAAAATGCAATTACAGCCATGTATAATCCTAAATATGAACAAGGTGATGATGTTGTAAATAATGATGCTTATGCATTTATGAGTGGTTCATATGTACTTGGATTACATCTAAAAAATCATGATATAAAAGTAAATGGATTTTATAGTAATTTTTTACCTGAAGAAACTCCAAATAATATACGTGTTTCATATATTAATCCGATACCTGAAGATTCTAATTATTATATGTGGGTCATTGGTGAACAAGTAGCATCTTATGAAATAACATTAACAGCATCAAAATACTTAACGTTAGGTACAGTTGAGCTTCCTCTTAGAAATAACTACAATGCTAATAGTGTTTTTTCGATAGTTGGCTTTAATTATGATAGTTTAGATTCATCGATTTCTTTTATTGATGAGGCAGATGTTCCAAGAGTTGCAAGTAATCCAGAGGATGCAGATAAAGTAATGGGCCTTGGGGTTAAAAATGGTTCTGGTTTTATTACCAAAGGATCATTATCATTTTTAACAGACACAAATGATAACCTAAAAGGTACTAAAGATTTTGAAAGAGAAAATACAACAAGTGTGCCAAGTTTAGTATTTTATTTATATCATTCTAAAAATTTGCAAACGTCTGGGAATATGGGTTCTGTAATAGTGTCTATGTTAGTAACAACTAAAATAGATGATTTGAATAGTGAAGTTGAACGAGTAAATGTTATTATTAATTTGACTAGAGCTTTATATAATACCAATGAGTATGAAGCAACTATTGCTCCTTCAAAACACTATGAAATGTTTGCAACAAGCGACGTTCATATTAATAATAAAGGTTCTTTTTCAACTTATTATTCATTATATATGCCAAGTGATGTTAATCCTTATAAAGATGGATATCATAGAAGTTTAGTTTCAACATATCTTTTCCCTGAAGGAACAAAAATTACTATGATTGACCTTGTTACTAGAACTGTTCCTTTGTATTATTATTATGTTGTTACAGGTGATGATGTAATAAACGGAGAATTGGAATATGAAAGATATAAAGAGGTTTCATATGATTTTTCTAAATTTGTAAAAATGGGAAGTACTAGTTTAGATAATTTATATAATGATGATGTAAGCAATAGTGTATATTATAATGATAAAGACAAGTATGCACATGAGGAATTTATTTTTATCGTAGACTTTAGTGGAACCCAAATAACTGATAATCAAATTAATAAAAGTCTTTTGATAGAACTTAGAAATAATGATAATAGAACTGTAACTTCAGTTCTTGGGGCCAGCCAATCCTCAATGTTTTATGATGTGTATACAGGCTTATCTGCTAAGATAGAACTTGAAGCCAGCCTAAAAAATAAAGAAATATATCCTGGTAGTAAAGCATATTTAAATGTTTTAACTAATTATGTAAAACCTGTAATTAATAATGTTGAAATTAATGATACTACTTATGATGATCAAAAACTTGGTATCAAACTTACAATATATGATTCCAATGATAACATTGTATCGGGTGCATCATTACAGGGTTTATCATTTGAATTAAATGGCAAAACGTATTATCCAAGAATAGATGGAACTACTCGCATTAATATTGCATCAAGTGTTGCAAATGTATCTAGTAATATTAAAATAAATACTCCAGAATCTTTTGCCCCTGGAGGATATAAATTAGTAATAGAATCTTTTGGTTCACCAGATGGTATTTATTATGGATTGTATTCATCAGCATCAACTAGTATTAATTTTAAAGTTTTAAATAATAGTTATGGGTTATCTATTGATATTAAAGATGAAATGCTAATTGTAGATAAAACAACTGGTATATCTTTACAGGGGAATAACAATTTAGTATATACACTAAATCATTCATCAGTTTTAGAAAACCCTAGTATCAAAGTTAGCTTATATCGTAGAAATTATGATACACCTTATTCGCTAAATTATGATTTAGTAGACATAAAAGATTTTATCGATTATAATTATATTGATACTAATGTAGATAAAGTATATGTCATTTTACAAAAGGCATTAAGTGAAAATATTATATTTATGTCTTTTAAAAATAATTTGAAAACTGGTACATATCGACTAACTTTTTCTATATATGATAATGATGAATATATAGGCGATATTTATAAATATTTGCTTATTAAGTAAGGGTGTGATAAAAATGAACATAGAAGAAAAAAAAATTAGTCATAAAGAACTACTTGAAGCTATTAAGATTATTAATAGCTTCCTTGAATATTTAGAACGTGCTTTAAGCGAAGGTGATAGTAATGATTGATGAATTAAATCGAAATATTGATAATATTAAAGAAGTATTGAATACATTGCCCAAAAATAATAAAAAAAATCTTAAAGCCTATAAAGATGAGCTTATAAGGGTTTATAATGAATTTAAAAATCAAAAAGAAGTATTAGAAAAGGAATTGGAAAAAAGAAAAATAAAAGTTAGTAATTTGTTTAGAAATGAATATATAGTAAAAGAAAAAGAAGAATTAAAAGCGTTAGAAGATAATTTACTTTTATTTACAAATACTAATACTTCATACGAAAAATCAAATTTAGATAAAAATATATATAATGTAAGTAAGTATTATAAGTATAGTTTAGATAAAGTAAATGAAGATATATTAGATATAATTCAGACTTTTTTAATCATTGGTATTAATTTAACTGATAAGGATTTTTATTATAGTAAATATTTAAAAATATATTTAGACGCTTTATTAAATAATGACAATGTAATAAATACGTTTGAAAATGTTTATTGGAAATGTAGTGATATATTAACTCATGCAGAATTAAATTTTAAATCATTATATTTAAAAAATCAAAAAATATTTGATAAATATTATGCATTAAAAAAAAATAATTTATTAAAGGATACAACTAGTAAGGAAATATTTGAAGATTATAAAAATAAGTTCAAAAAATTAGATAATGATGTTTTTAAAGATGAGGAGACTATATATAATTTATTTAAAAATAAAATATTAAATGTAAATGATTTTAAGGGAGATTTAATAAAAAAAAGTTATCAAAATATATTTAATAAAGATTATAGTAGTATAAATATAGAAGATGTAATAAAATATTATTATGCATTAGAAGAATACATAGATTATTTAAATATTAAATATATTATAGATGATGCTAAAAAACTATTAGAATCTAAAAATAATTATAAAAATAATTATAAAACTATACTCATGAATATTAAACGTAATGAACATAAGTTGATAAAAATAAATAAAACAATTACTAAATTGGATAGTAAAAATAAAGATAGTGGTAAATATATTATTTTACAAAATATAACTATTAATAAATTAAAAGAATTATATGATGATTTAAATTATAATAATTTACTTGATAGATTATATCACAATATTAATAGCGATACTACGTATAATGAAATAGTAGAAATATATTATAATAATTATTTATATTTAACAAAATTAATTAAATCATTAAATGAAGAACAATCATTAGAAGAAATAAATAATAGTATAAATATAGTTAAGAATATATATTTTAGTCCATATAAAACATTTTTAGATTCATCCTTATTAGGTGAAGATAAAGATATCAAACTAGTATTTAGTGATTGTTATAGTCTCGTAAGTTATAATATAAATCCTGATTTATTGGATAATTATGATGAAATAAGTAATTTAAAAGATAGTATTTATAAAATTATTATTTATTATTATATAAATGTATTAGGTATTAAAATTGAAGATATAGAATTTTTTACTATTATTGATTGAAAAAAGTAAGTAATGTATGTTATACTTTAGGTAAGGTGATAGAAATGAAGATAGTTAAAACAATTTTTAGTATACTTATTATTCCTTATGTGGTTGTTGCACTATTTACGACAGTATGCTTAATGAATTACAATAAGTATGGTATAACAGAATTTGGAAATAGGTCTCTTATTATAGTAGAAAATAATAGTTTAGAGCCAACATTTAAAAAAGGAAATTTATTAATTGTTAAAAAAAATGATAATTTAGAAAGTATTAAACCTGGAGACTCAATATTCTTTTATAATAATTATAATGATGAAGTTAGTGTAAGTTTAAGTAACGTATTAAAAAGAACTAAAGTAAATAATAAAGAATATACATATACTATTGATGGTAACTATGATGTATCTAGTACATTTTATATTGGTAGTGTAAATGATACTATTGTTTATCCATTTTTGGGAACTCTTTTAGATGTATTTACTTCAAAGATAGGTTATTTATTAATATTTGTATTACCAATTTTATGCTTCTTCTTATATGAAATATATGCTGTTATAAAAGAAATTAAAGACTACAAGGAAGAAAAATAATGAAAAGAGGATTCATCTTTATTGGGTGTTTACTCTTTTTACTTATACTAAGTTTTAATATTACTTATGGGTTGTTTGAAAGCAATAAAGATTTTAATGCTAATATGAATGTTGCTAAGTTTAATTTATTTGTAAATAATAATAATATAGTAGATACTAAGAGTTTTAATATTAATAATATAACTGTTTTAAATAATGAAAATGTATTAGATGGAAAGATTGCTCCAGGGGTAAGGGGGTATTTTGAATTAATATTAGATCCAAAAGATAGTGATGTTTCCATATATTATGAAGTATCACTTGATTTAAAAGATGTATTAAATGATGGTATTATTTTAGATGGCGTAGAAAGCGATAGTGGTAGCTTGATAAATGTTGATAAAAATACTTATGCTGGAGTATTTACATTAGATGAAATAAAGCATAATGTTCAAAAAAATATAAAGATATATTTTTCATGGGTTAATAATGATGAAGTGTTAGATGATATTAAATACGCAGATGGTCTAAAATGTGATATTAAAACAAACGTTAAAGCAAGTCAATATTTTGGAGAGAATATACCTGTATATAGTGAGGAAGTATGAAGTATATAAAAAGGGTTATAGATGTATTAATTATAATTGCTTTGCTAATTTTGGTTTTAATAATATATGGCTATATAGAAAAGTATGTATTAAAAAAAGATTATATTAATTATTTTGGATATACATTATTTGAGGTTGCAAGTGGAAGTATGTCTCCTACTATTAATGTGGGAGATATAGTATTAGTTAAAATAACTAAAGATATAGAAAATAACAATATTATTACTTATAAAGAAAATAATTATTTTATAACTCATAGAGTAATAAAAATAGAACAAGATAATATTATAGCTAAAGGAGATTATAATGATTCAATAGACAAAGAGGTTAATATTAATGATGTGTTAGGAAAAGTAATAAAGGTTTTTCCTGGAGTTGGTGTTTGGAAAAAGGTGTTTCTAAATCCTAGAGTTATGATTTCTTTAACGAGTACATTTGTTTTCTTTACAATTTATTTTTATTTGCTTGAAAGGAAGAAAGATTATAATGAAAAAGTTAAAGATAAATAAAAAAATTTGTTTTATTTTAATAAGTATATTATTGATAATTGGTGGAGGCATATCATATGCTACTTATGCTAAATATGAAACACATGCTAAGAGCATAGCTCCTTTAGAGTATGCTTTATATGTACTTAATACAAATCCCGTTAGTGATACTATTAAATTAAGTGAAATGAAACCAAGTGATAATGAATATGTTTACGCATTTAGTGTAAGTAATTTTAAAGATAAAAAAAGATCAGAAACTAATTTAGAATATAGTTTAGTTATTAAATCAACAACAAATTTACCTTTAGAATATCGATTAGTTATCAATGATGATTATAAGAATAATTCAAATAATGCTTTCATAAGTGATGAGATAACACAAGATGATGATGGAACATATTTTAGGGTAATGAAAGCTCCGGATAGTAATTTCTCATATAAAGAAAATGAAACAAATTATTATTATTTAATGGTTAAGTTTCCTTTAAATTATCTGGATAGTAAATATCAAGATATTACAGAATTTTTAAGTATAGAAATTTATTCAAAACAAAAAATATAAATTTTAAAAATTTTGTTGCATTATGTCGATTTGTGTGCTAGAATGGATTTATATGATAGAGGGGACTAGTTCTCTAGTTGGGAGTCTCTAGTTAGGAGTGAAGTTATGGAAAATGAAATTAATGAAAATCTTGATGTAAAAAAACAAAAAGATGAAACAAAAATGGGTGTGGTTTTATTAACTGAAAGAAGAAAAAAACATAAAAAAAGAATTGGGTTATTAATAATATTGTTATTGGTTACTGGAGTAATGCTAGGTACAACAACATATGCATGGTTTACTGCTAATAAGACTGTTAATGTTAATAAAATTACCGTTAATGTAGCAGCTCAAAATGGTATTCAAATTTCTGTAGATGGAACTACTTGGAAGTCAATTATTCAAACTGATGATATAAAAGGAGCTTCTGCTAAATATGCTGCTGCTAAAAATCAACTTCCTGTGTCAATTGAACCAGTTTCTACTGTTGGAGAAATGGATCAAGATGGCTTAATGAAGATGTATTATGGTGTTGTTGATACTAATGAAGGTGGAAATTATATTTTAACTGCTACAAAAAATACTGAAAAAAATGGTGTTGATGGTAAGTTTATTGCATTTGATTTATTCTTTAAGGTAGATGCTGAAACTAATACTTATTTAACTAGTTCATCAGGTGTTGTTGCCGATGGTAATGATTCAGGGATTAAAAATGCATCAAGAATGGCATTTGCTGTATTAGGAAACACTACTGCTGGAGATACATTAGAAAATATTCAAAAATTAAATGCCGGAACTTCTGCAGTTGTAAATATTTGGGAACCAAATTACGATATACATAAACCCGCAGCTGTTAATCATGCTAGGGATACATATGGTATTACTACTCAAGAAACAGGTGCTGAACAAATCAAATATGATGGAATTAAAGCAGAAATAACAAAAGAAAATAATGTTTTAGTTGGTGAGGCTAATTCAACTAGATATACTGAATATTTTGGAAATACTACTATGAAATATTCTACTGCAGCAGATTTTACTCAAAAAGTTTCATTCTTAACTCTTCAACCTGGTATTACAAAAGTAAGAATATATATGTGGATTGAAGGTCAAGATGTTGACTGCGAAAACGTTGCATCTGGTGGTAGTATTGCTTATAATCTTCAAATAACTACTGAAGCATAGTAAAATTTTGTTTCTTGTCAATTAGGGTTGATGAGATTAAAAATTCATGATAATGAATTGAAGTTATAAGGTTAGAAATGTAGATTAGAGATGATAATAGTATTTAATCATCTCTTTTTGTATGGGATAATAGGTGTAAAATAAGTAAATTTTTAGTGAATAAACTAAGAAAAATTATAGAGTTAGATAAATGTTATAAGGTTATTAAGATAGAAATGAAAGTATTAATAGATTAAATATAAATTAAGTTTAAAATATAGAGTAGAAATAAATAATACATGTTATAATTCAGTTAGAAATATATTGAAAAGGCATATGAAAAATTACTCATATATAAGGAAAAAATTAATGTACTTTTAAACAGAAAAAGAATGTCTAATTATATTTTGAAAATAGGCACTTGAGTTAAGTATGTCATATCAGATATGTATAAGCGATACCTTTAGGTCACCAAAATAATGTTTTCCAAAGCAAAATATGTTGTTGACCCATTTCGTTATACCAATAATATGAAAAAAATTTTAAGGGTATTTAAGTAGGCATTGCAAAGAGAAATCAAGCCCTTATATACGGGCTTGCAAATAATAAGACCTTATAGGCCATGTGAGAAACTCGTCTTTTAGGCGTGGCTATTTTTTTAATATTGATTTGGGATATGGTTTACGTTCATCGGTTCTATATAGTAAATAATCTATGCTTGTATCATAGAAATCAGCTATGTTTTTTAATACTTCAGTAGGTATGTCATTAGTTTCTGTTTCATATTGAGAATACCCGGTTTGGCTCATATTTAAATATTTAGCAATGTCTTTTTGAAATAGGTCTTTGTCTTCACGAAGTTCTTTTAGTCTGTTCATATTTGTATCACCTTTAAAACAATATCATAACTTAAAACAAGTTACGTGTTATTAAAGTATTTATCATTTTCTTTTATTTGAAAAACTGTCCGTAGGTAAGTAATTCTTGGAGATTAAAAATACTCAACGATCATATAATTAATAAGGTGAAGCTTATGCATATTAAAGATACTCTTATTAATTTTTTATATGATAAAGATTATTTTATATCAATATATGATACTTATATTCATGTTTTTAATTATAAAGATTTAGTTAGTTTAACTAGTAAACTAATTGTTTTAAAAATGGATAAATTTAGTTTAGAAATAAAAGGAGAAGATTTATTTATAACTAGGATGATGCCAAATGAAATACTTATTAAAGGCAAAATAAAGAATGTAGGTATTACTTATGAATAAAAATATTGTGTGGATAAGTAGTAAATGTGATAATTATTATAGGTTGATTAGAAAAATTGAAAATTTATCAATTAAAATATATGAAGTTAAATATATAGAAAAGGTTCTTTATTTAAAAGTTACAAAAAAAGATTATGAAAAAATAAGTAAGTATATTATTAGTTATAAATTTAAGATTGTAAGAAATACTGGAATTAATAAATTAATTGAAAATATAAAGAAAGAAAAAATATTTGTAATAAGTTTAGTAGTTGGATTACTAGTTTTTCTTTGTTTAAAAAACTTAATTGTTAAAATAAATATCGTTCATGAAAATAGCAATATTAGAGAGCTTATTAAAGATGAGTTAGATAGTTATGGAATCAAGGTACTTAGTTTTAAGAAAAGCTATAAAGAACTTGATAAAATAAAACAAAATATCCTTGATAAATATCCTGATAAACTTGATTGGATTGAATTTGAAGTAAAAGGAATGGTTTTAAGTGTTAAAATAGAAGAGAGAATTATTACTGATACTAGTAAGGTAGATAAAGTTTGTGATGTGGTTGCTAAGAAAAGTGGAATTATAAGTGATGTTAAAGTTGAAAATGGGGATGTTTTAGTTCTAATAAATGACTATGTAAGAGAAGGAGATACCCTTATTTCTGGAACTGTTAGATATAATGAAGAAGATAAAAGATATACTTGTGCCTCAGGTGAAGTGTATGCAACTGTTTGGTATACAGGAAGTGCTAGTATTCCATTTAAATATTTTGAATATGAAAAAGAGAAAAAAAAGAGATATAATTTGGTTTGGGAATATGCTGATGTAAAACATGAAATACTTAAAAATAGGTTGGAAAATTATGAGAGTAATTATAAAACTTTGCTTAAAATCTTTGATTTTAGCTTGTATTTAGATAAACAAGTAAGCGTAAAAAAAATAGAAAAGGAATATACAGAAGATGAAGCTGTAACTGCAGGTGTAACCAAAGTAATTCAATCAGTAGAAAAAAGATTAAGTGAAAAAGATAACATAATTGATAAAAAAGTTTTGAAAAAAGTTAAAAATAATAGTACAATGGATATAGATGTATTTGTAGTTGTTAGAGAACTTATAAGTACACAAAAAGAAATTAAAATTGAAAAGGATTGATTAGCATGTTTTTAAACACTATAAGAGCAGTACTTAATGATAATTGGCCAGTACTTGTAATATTCATTGTTACCTTAGTTAGTATGAGATTTTTTTACTTAAAAGCCCACAAGGAAAAGACTAGTTTTTATAAAGAATTTTTTGGTATAATTTCAATAGTTTATTTGTTTTTATTATTTCAACTTCTTACTAAAGTAGAACTTAATGAGGGCAGTGGCTATAATTTAGTTCCTTTTACTGAAATTTTTAGATATAAAATAGGTAGTAATCTCTTTATATATAATGTAGTTGGAAACATTTTGGCGTTTGTATTTTTTGGAATTATAGTTTCATGCTATATTAAACCTAAAACAGTTTTGGCTCCATTTATGATATCATTGGTTGTATCTTCAACAGTTGAATTTGTGCAACTTAATATTGGTAGAAGTTTTGATGTGGATGATATAATTTTAAATGTCCTTGGATGTGTAATTGGTTATCTTCTTTATATTGGACTAGCTGCTATTCATAATCACTTGCCAAAGGCATTTCAAAAAGAAGGATTAATTAATGTTATATGTTTTATTTTAATAATAATTATGGTATTATATATACTTAAGGTGATGGGGGTGTTAGCAATTTGAATCACTATGATATAATCAATGAATTTGATGGGAAATTAAAATATGATTTTCTACCTAAAATAATCGATAAATGTTTAGAAATGGAACATGTGGAAAATGCAGTGTTTACAATAATATTTATTGATGATGAAAAGATGCATGAGCTTAATAAAACTTACAGGGGTATTGATAGAACTACAGATGTTTTATCATTTGCTTATGAAGATAATGAAACTGTAGAATGCGATATAAGAATGCTTGGGGAAATCTTTGTAAGTATTCCTAAAATGAAAGAACAAGCTGTAGAATATGGACATAGTGAAGTTCGTGAATTATCATTTTTGGTAGTTCATGGTATACTTCATTTACTAGGTTATGATCATACTTTAGGAGAAAAGTACGAAAAAGAAATGTTTAGTCGTCAGGAGTTGGTATTAAATGAGTTTGAAGAAACAAGAAAAGCATAAGAAAATGAGTTTTAAAAGATTTTTAAATAGTATTAAATATTCAATTGATGGTTTAGTTAATGCCTATCAAAATGAACAAAGCTTATGGCTTCATGCTATGTGTACAACTTTAATTGTTGTGCTTGGCTTTATTTTGCAAATAAGTTTTATTCAATGGGCAATAATTGTTATTGCACTTGTTATTGTTTTGGCGGTAGAACTTTTAAATACTGCAATTGAAGCAACAGTTGATTTAATTACTAAAGAAATACATCCCCTTGCTAAAGTTGCTAAAGATTGTGGGAGTGCCGCAGCATTTGTAAGTAGCATTATGGTATTTATTATTTGTTGTTTTATCTTTATTCCTAAGATTGTTGCATTATTTTAAGAGGTTTTTATGAGAAGTGGATTTGTAAGTATTATTGGTAGACCAAATGTAGGTAAAAGTACACTTATTAATGCAATTGTAAATAGAAAAGTTGCTATTACAAGTGATGTTTCTGGTACAACAAGGAATATTATTCAAGGAATATATAATGATAGTGAGTCACAAATAGTTTTTGTAGATACTCCAGGTATTCATAAGCCAATTAATAGACTTGGTAAAGTTTTGAATAAAGAAGCGCTTGCTTCATCAAAAGATGTTGATCTTATTTTATTTGTAGTGGATACTGCGGCTGGTATAGGTAAAGGTGACATGTTTATTTTAAATAATTTAAAGGGAAGTGAAGTTCCAGTTATTTTGGTACTTAATAAAATTGATGAAATAAGCACTGATAAGTTGTTTAGAACTATAAATGAATTTAAGGATATTTATCCTTTCGTGGAAGTTGTGCCAACATCTGGGCTTAAGAATGATAACGTTGAACACTTAATAAGTGTTATTAAAAATTATTTACATGATGAAGTTAAATATTTTCCTGACGAATATTATACATCAAACAGTTTAAGATTTATGGTAAGTGAGATAGTAAGAGAAAAACTTTTACATGTAACAGAAGATGAAATTCCTCACAGTATTACTTGTTTTACAACTCTTTATGAAGAAAAGAAAGATATTGTAAATATTAATGTTGATATTATAGTAGATAGGGATAATGTAAAAAGAATAATTATTGGTAAAAACGGTAGTAGACTTAAAACTGTAGGCACACTTGCAAGAAAAGAAATTGAAGAAGAACTTACAGGTAAAAAGGTTTATCTTGAGTTATTTGTTAAAACAATAAAGAATTGGAAAGATAAAGAAAAGTACTTAATTGAATTAGGTTTTATAGATAATGAATAAAATTTAGGGATGTCACCCAATATATAATTAGGTGATAAAAATGAATAAAGAAGAAGCATGGAAAAAGTTCCAAGAAAGTGGCAAAGTAGAAGATTATTTGCGTTTTAAGGAAGCTGAAAAGAAGGATTAAATATGCTAGAAGTAGATGGATTTGTTTTAAGTGAAATTCCATATGGTGAGACTAGTAAAATAATAAATGTTTTAACTAAAGAGTATGGAGTAATTGGTATTATGTGTAAAGGTGCTAAGTCTTTAAAAAATAGATATAGAGTACCTACGATGAAGCTAAGTTATAGCCATTTTAACATAATGTATAAAGAAAATAAATTGTCTACTTTAGTTAGTGCTGATGTAATTAATCCTTTTAAACTTATCAAAAGTGATATTCTTTTGGTGAGTTTTTTGGCGTATTTAACGGAACTTACTAGTCAAGTTGTTAAACAAAGTAGTGAGACTCAAAATATATATGATGATTTTATAAAGACCATATTAAAACTTGAAGATGGGTTAGACCCGATAGTTTTAACTAATATTTTGGAAATTAAATATTTGGAATATTTGGGCGTGTTATTTAATTTAGACGAATGTGTTATATGTGGAAGTAAAAATAATATAGCTACATTTGATGCTGATAAAGGTGGATATATTTGTATAAATTGCTTAACTAATGAAATAATTGTGGATAAAAAAGTAATAAAAATGATAAGAATGTATTATTATGTAAATATTGATTCAATTAAGGACATAAAAGTTGATGGTGTAACTAAGAATACAATAAATAAATATTTGGATTTATATTATGAAAGGTATACAGGGCTTTATTTAAATAGTAAAGATTTTTTGAAGAAGCTTATGTAGGTGGTATTTATGGCAAATTTGACATTTTATTATGGAACAATGGCAGTTGGAAAGACAACTAAATTGTTGCAAGATCATTATAATTATTCTAAATACTTGATTAATATAGTGGTTATGAAACCTAAAGTGGATACTAAGGGAAGTAATACTGTAGTAAATAGAATTGGTGAAAATATAACTGTAGATGTTTTAATTCCAAAAAGTGCTAATTTGCTTAGTAAGAAATATATGAGTAAGTTTATGTATGCTGAATTTATTTTGGTTGATGAAGCACAATTCTTAAGCAGAGATCAAATTAATCAACTATGGTTTATTGCTCATAAATATAATATTTCTGTTATTTGTTATGGACTTAAAAGTAATTTTAAAGGTGATTTATTTGAAGGCTCTCAACAACTTTTTGCTCGAAGTGATGAAAAACATGAACTAACTGTTAATTGTTTATGTGGAAAACCAGCCATGTTTAATGCAAGACGTGTTAATGGAAAATATAGTGCAAGTGGAAAAGAAGTTGTTATTGATGGAGCTAATGATGAAGTTGAGTATATTCCTCTTTGTGCTGATCATTATTTAGAATATGTTATGAATGGTAAGTATAAATAAAGCTTTTAGTTTGCACTAGACAAGTGTGCTAATTTGTGCTATATTAATGTTGCAACTAGAAATGAGTTGAAAGTTTTAAAAAAAGTGGGTGAAGCCAGCCCTATAAATGGCAACGAACAAAGTGGGTGAAGCCAGCCCTATAAATGGCAACGAACAAAGTGGGTGAAGCCAGCCCTATATATGGCAGCGAAAAAAGTAGACTGGAATTTAAATCCTAGTCTTTTCTTTTGCGTGAAAGTGTTGTATAATATTTTGTGAGGTGAAGGACATGTATAATAAGTTTAAAATAGTAATAGTTGATCCTAAATATTGCGATTATTTAAGAGGATTTGATAGTAAAGTTCCTTACAATGCTTTTGATAAGAAGCTTAGACCTTTTTTAGGTATTTTATTTATGGTTAATGATATTGAATATTTTGCGCCTTTATCTAGTCCAAAAGAAAAACATAAAACATTAAAAAATACATTAGATTTACTAAAAATAGATAATGGAAATTTAGGTGTTATTAATTTCAATAATATGATACCCGTGAAAAAAGATAATTATGTTGATTATGATTTATCTATAAAAAATAAAAATGGGTCTGAATTACAACGTAGTATTTTATTAAGAAAACAACTTAGATGGATCACTAAACAACATAAATCAGTTATGTATAAATCCTATATTTTATATAAACTTTATAAAGAAAACAAATTACGTGAAAATATTAAAAATAGGTGTTGTAATTTTCCTTTGCTAGAAAAGAAATGTAATGAATATAATGAAAAAATGTTACAAAAAACTGTAGTTTCTATATAATAGTTTAAAATTAGTCTTATATTTCTTGTAATTATTAATATATTTAGGTATAATTATATTTATCAAAGGAGTGATTTATTTATGAAAGTAACTATGGAAGAATTAGTTAACTATTGTAAACAATATGGTTTTATTTTTCAAGGGAGTGAAATATATAATGGACTTGCTAATTCATGGGATTATGGTCCAGTTGGTACAAATTTAAAAGAAAATATAAGAAAAGCTTGGAAGAAGAAATTTATTCAAGAAAATCCTTATAATGTTGGTCTTGATGCTGCGATTATTATGAATCCAAAAGTATGGGTTGCATCTGGTCATGTTGCTTCTTTTGCAGATCCATTAATTGATTGTAAGAAGTGTAAGGCAAGACACAGAGCTGATAAACTAATTGAAGACTTTACTCATGGTGAAGTTACTGGTGATGGTTGGGATAATGAAAAATTAGAAAACTTCATTAAAGAAAACAATATTACATGTCCAGTATGTGGTAAAAGCGATTTTACACCGATTAGAAAGTTTAACTTATTATTTGAAACATCTATTGGGGTAACTGATGATACAAAAAATACTGTTTATTTACGAGGAGAAACTGCGCAAGGAATTTTTGTTAATTTTAAAAATATTGAAAGAAGTATGAGACTTAAAGTGCCATTTGGTATTTGTCAAACTGGTAAAGCTTTTAGAAATGAAATAACTCCGGGCAACTTTATTTTTAGAACTCGTGAATTTGAACAAATGGAACTAGAATTTTTCTGCAAGCCTAATACTGATTTAGAATGGTTTGGTTATTGGAAGAATTATTGTATGGACTTTTTAAAAACTTTAGGTATAGATAGTGATAATCTTAGATTTAGAGATCATGAAAAAGAAGAACTATCTTTTTATAGTAAGGCTACAACTGATATAGAATTTATGTTCCCAATGGGTTGGGGCGAACTTTGGGGTATTGCTGATAGAACTGATTATGATTTAACTGTTCATCAAAATGCGTCAGGTGCAGATTTAAGATATATGGATCCCGAAACAAATGAAAAATATTTGCCATATGTTGTTGAGCCATCCGTTGGTCTTGATAGATTAATTTTGGCAGTCTTAACAAATGGTTATACTAAAGAAATGGTTGAAGGTGAGGAAAGAATAGTTTTAAAAATTCATCCAGCTTTAGCTCCATATAAGGTAACTATTCTACCACTTATTAAAAAGGTTCATGCTGATAAGGCAAATGATATTTATGCAATGCTATGTAAATATTTTGATTGTCAATATGATGAATCTGGTTCAATTGGTAAAAGATATAGAAGAAGTGATGCTATAGGTACGCCTTTTGCTATAACAATTGATAATGAAACAATAGAAAATAATACTGTAACAGTTAGAGATAGAGATACAATGGAACAAATTACTTTAAAAGTAGACGAATTAGTATCATTTATTAGTAAAAAGATTGAATTATAGTTTTAAAGTTAGAGAAAAACTCTAGCTTTAATCTTTTTATATAGCAATTTTATTAATTAGGAAAAAAAATATTGTGTAAAACTCTTGTAAAAATTTTAAAAGTTTGATAAAATGGGATAGTAGACTAGGGAGGAAATCAATTATGGGATTTAGCTTAAAAAATATTTTCAAAGATGATGATGATGCAGAAAATTTAAATGGTACTGAAGATGCGTACTATAATATTTCTGAAGAAGATGCTGTTAAAGAAGCTGATAAAACTGGAAATAAAATGATTTTACTTGAACCTCGTGCGTACTCTGAATCACAACAAATTGCTGATCATTTAAAAAATAGAAACAGTGTTGTAGTTAATTTAAAAAGAGTTACATCTGATCAAGCTAAGAGAATTATTGATTTTTTGAGTGGTGTTATCTATGCAATTGGTGGATCAATGCAAAAAATAGGTGTTGGTATTTATTTAGTGGCACCGAAAAATGTTAATGTTCAAGGAAAAATTACGGATGATGCAGAAAAGCCAAGTAAAAGTACAGATGAAGAACTAGACTGGTAATATAGGTGGTGGCCTTATGGTAAATAAATTTAGTACAAGTATTCAAGGCTATAAAAAAGAAGAAGTTAATGATTTTGTTAAGGAAGTAACTGCAGAATATGAGAACATGTTACAAAAACTTAAAAACAGTTGTGAGATTATTGAGAATTTAAAAGGGGAACTTAAGCATTATAAAGATATTGAAGCAACTTTAAATCGAGCTATTCTTGTAGCGGAAGAATCAACTAGTAATATAAAAAAAGCAGCTTATGATGAATCTAAGGTGATTTTAGAAGATGCTAAAAGAAATGCGACAAAAGTTATAAATAATGCCCTTCAGAAAGCTGAAAGAATTGAATCTGAAGCTGAGAGTATGAGAAGAAAAGTTGCAGTTTATAAAAGAAGATTTAGAACTTTAGTGGAAGATCAACTCGATGAAATAGAACAGTTTGATGATAGGTTATAAAAAAAGCACTACTTTTTCTTAGTAGTGTTTTTTGATGCAGTTATAAACTCATTTATTTTTCTCATTATAACGTAGCTTCTAGTTATCAAAAATCCAATTCCGAAAATAATTAACATTCCTCCATATGCGTATTGTGCATATGAATTTTTTTTGGTATATGCTTCATATAGCATATAAATGCCAAATAAAATTAAAATAATACTATAAATTAAGATTCTTATAAATCTTTGTTTTAAGTTTTTTCCTAATTCTGTTTCATATAATTCTTTTTTTGCTTCTTTTTTTTCTTCCTTGGATAGTCTTTGATATTTATATTTTTTCATAATTTTAATCACCATTAAAATTATAACATAAAATAAAAGACTAGTAAAATAAAAAGTTTTTTTGTATAATTATAAAGAGGATGTGATAGTGTGAAAAAATTAAAAATTATTTTTGGAATTTTGATAGCAATTGTTGGTGGCTTTTTTGCTGTTAAGTTTGTACTTAGGATTATGGAAGATAATAGGATAAAACAAATTAAAAATGGTTGGCATATTGAAGTTGTTAACGATTATATTAAAGTGAGAAAAGAACCTGATCGTAATAGTTCTGAACTTGGTGAAGTTGAAAAAGGTGGAGTTTATAAAGTTGATGATTATGAAAATTTAAGTGGAAATTTTTGGTATCATGTAGAATATGAAAAAGGAAAATGGGGATGGGTTGCTAATCCAGTTGGAAAAGATTATCTTAATGATACTAATAATGATGATGATATTAAGTCCCCAACAATTAAATTTTCTGAACAAGTATATTATGTAGATTCTATAGATGATATTACATATGATCATTTAGAAGTAACTGATGATAAACCTGGTGTTACTGTGACTCATAAAGTTTATCATGAACTTGATGAATCTCAAAATAAAGATCAATATTGGATTTTATATATTGCTACAGATGCTGTTGGAAAAGTAACTAAAAGAGTTCAAAAAATAGAATTTAATAAAAAGCCTGATGAATCTGAAGTTTTAGATTTTAGTTTATTGGCTGAAGATAGAAAAAATTAATTTATTAATCAATGGAAAACAAAAAAACTCTCAAAGTTGAGAGTATAGTACTAAATTTGGTGTCCCCTCAGGGATTCGAACCCTGGACCCATTGATTAAGAGTCAATTGCTCTACCAACTGAGCTAAGGAGACATAAAAATTTTTTAGTACGAGTAAATTATATCAAAAAGTTATTCATAATGCAAGATGTTTCGAAAATAATTGTTAATTTCTTGTTATCGTTCAGTCAAGAGATAGATAAATTTCTTATATAAATTTTGAAGATAAAATGTTTTTTTTATTAATGATGTTAATAAAGATAAGAAAACTATTTCATAAATTGCAATGAAGTAGTTTTTTTGTTATAATTTAAAAGGAGGGTAATTATTATGGGATTTTTTGATAAATTAAAAAATATTATTAATAAAAAAGAAAAATTTGAAGAAAAAGATGAAAATGTAAAGAAGTATGATGCGGGATTAGAAAAATCTAGAAATGAATTTGTTTCTAAACTTAGTATGTTGGGGATTAAGTATACAAAGGTTAATGACGAATATTTTGATGAATTAGAAAATATTTTAATTATGGCAGATATTGGGGTTAACACTGTTATGGACTTTATGGATCGTCTTAGAAAAAGAGTAAAGTCTGAAAATATAACTGATACTAAATATTTAAATGAGGTCATAGTTGATGAACTTTTTATAATTTACGTTAATAACGAAAATATTACTGATAAAATCAAAATGGCTGATAGTGGACCAACAGTTATACTTATGGTTGGGGTAAATGGTGTTGGAAAAACCACAACAATTGCTAAACTTGCTCATAAATATAAAAGTGATGGTAAAAAAGTTATGCTTGTTGCTGGTGATACTTTTAGAGCTGGAGCTGTTGAACAATTAAAAATTTGGGCTGATCGAACTGATTCATTGTTTTATGGAAAAGAAAATACTGATCCAGCTGGAGTAATTTATGATGGACTTATTAAGGCAAAAGAAGAAAATGCTGATATTGTTTTGATTGATACAGCAGGTAGGCTTCATAATAAAGTTAATTTGATGAAAGAACTAGAAAAAATAAATAAGGTAATTGGCAAACTTATACCAAACGCACCTCATGAAACACTACTTGTTATTGATGCTACGACTGGACAAAATGGAATAATGCAAGCAAAAGCTTTTAAAGAAATAACTGATATTACAGGTATTGTTTTAACTAAACTTGATGGAACTGCTAAAGGTGGAATTGTACTTGCTATTAAGGAAGAAGTAAATATTCCTGTTAGGTTTGTTGGTCTTGGAGAAAAAATGACTGATTTAATTCCATTTGATATAGAAAATTATATTTATGGACTTTTTAAGGATTTAATGTGATGGAAGATTTTGTATATTATGATCAATTATTTAATATTTATGGTTCACTTTTAAATGAATCTAATAGAAAATATTATAGACTTTATTATGAAGAAAATTTTACTTTACAGGAGATTGCTGATTTAAAAAATGTATCTAAAAGTTATGTGGGTAATATTATAAGTAAAACAAGCAAAAAGTTAAAAGAATACGAAAATGAATTGCATATTTTGAGAGATAGAAATGAGCTTATAAAAATTTTATCAATTAATGATATTCTTGAAATAAAAAGTATGATTAAAAATATGTTAAATTGATGGAAATAAAAAAATAAACGTGCTAAAATGAATATTAATAGAGGTAGGGATTTATGAGAAGGTATATTTTAGTTAGTTTATTTTTTTTATTGCTTTATTGGTCAAGTTAATGCAAAAAGTTGATGCTGTTCACATCATAATGGGGTTGTTGGTTGCAATCAATATGGTAGAACGGTTTGTAATGATGGTACTATAAGCCCTACGTGTATTTGTGAGCCTGAGATAATTGGTACTATAAAAGGCTGCATGGATATTTCTGCTAAAAATTACGATCAAAATGCAAATGTTTCAGAGGTTTGTTTATATCAATCTGTGAAAGAAAATGCTACTAATTCCCAGAAAAATGTAAATGAGGATAGTAATGATAATTTTATGTTTGGTTTTTAAACTTTAAGAGCAATTGTTGTAGGCGCAACATTGAAGAAAAAAAGACGTCGTATATAGTTCTAATTATAATTATTTATCATAATAATTAATAAGGTGTTTATATGAAAAAAAATTTATTAATTATTGTGAGTTTTTTATTTTTAGTTGTTGGAGTTAAAGCAGAGGAAGATTTTGCTCCGAATGCAAAAAGTGCAATATTAATTGATAACTTATCAGGAAAAGTACTTTATGAAAAAAATGCTGATGAAAAATTAGCTCCGGCATCAATGACTAAACTTGGAAGCCTGCTTTTAATAATGGAAGCTTTAGATGATGGTAGTTTAAAATTAGATGATAAAGTAACAATAAGTGAAGAAGCCGCCAATATGGGCGGTAGTCAAGTTTTTTTACAAGCTGGTGAAAGTTATACCGTTCATGATCTACTTAAAGGAATTGCTATTGCTAGTGGAAACGATGCTGTTGTGGCTATGTCGGAAAAATTGGCTGGATCTCAATCAGCTTTTGTAGAAAAACTAAATAAAAGGCTTAAAGAAATTGGAGCTGTAAATACTAATTTTGTTAATGTTCATGGGCTTGATGCTGAAGGACATTATTCTACAGCTAGAGACATGTCTATTATTGCAAGAGAACTTTTAAAATATCCTAAAATTTTGGAATATACAAGTATCTATGAGGAATATTTGAAAAAAAATGATGGCTCAAGAATTTGGCTTGTTAATACAAATAAACTAGTGAGATTTTATGAAGGAGTAGATGGCCTTAAAACTGGTTTTACTAAAACTGCTGGATATTGTTTAACTGCTACTGCTAAAAAAGATAATTTTAGATTAGTTTCGGTTGTAATGGGTGAGGATACAACAGAGAATAGAAGTAGTGATACAGTTAAATTATTAAATTATGCTTTTAATACATATAAAATTAATATTATTAAAACTAAGGGCGAAGTTTTAGGAAAAGTTAGAGTAGAACGTGGTAAAAAAGATTTTGCTAATATTGTTTTGGCTGAGGATGCAACAGAACTTTTAAAAAACACCGATGTTGAAGTAAATTATAAATTTAATCTATTGGTTGATAAAATAAAAGCTCCAGTTAAACCCGGTGATGTAGTTGGTTATGCTGAAATAGTTGATGATTCGGGAAATATTGTTGATGAAGTAAATGTTACTGTAGAAAGTGAGATAAAAAAAGCTAATATTTTAGATTATATGTTAAAGAATTTGCAAGTATTGGGGGCAGGTAAAACATTATTAAAACAATAAAAAAAAGCCTTTTGGGCTTTTTATATTGTTTTTGATGTTAATTTTCTAGTTGAATCAATATCTATAAGTACGTTATCAGAATCTTTTTTTTCACCTTCAATAATTTTATCTAATTTGGTGTTGCAGAAATATCTTAAACGATAAATTTCTTTTTCTTCATCTGTTTCAAATAATAAATTTAAAAGTAATTCAAGACGTTTTTCTTCATCTGGTTCGTTTCCTATCTTTTTAGCTAAAATGGTTTTAAAGTTATATTCATCATAAGTGTTTAGATCATGAGATATTTGTACTAGCTTGGCAAAAAGATTTATATTTGCTAATATTTCTTTAAATGATACTTCACCATTAGCCATTCTAAATTCTATAGTGTTCTTTTCTGGTTTATTAATGTTTTGAAGATTTAATCCACGATATCTTGATGAACTTATTTTTTTTATAGTTTCAATGTAATTTGAATAGGTACGACATTTTTCTAAATCACCATTTTCGATTGAATTTATAAGTTCTTTTTTTATTTTGCCAGCAAATTTGGCAAATTTTAATCTTTTTTGAGAATAAGCTTTGTCTGTTATATTATAGATAATATCTTCACAATTAGCAAAAAGATATAATAATGTTGCATAATCTTCCTTGGTTTTAAGGTAATCTGCTCCGATATGAACGTGACAACCGCATGATTGATCTGCTGAAAAATTCATCTTTTCTAGAGTTGCACATACGGCTTCAAGTGTAGTAAGGTCCTCTTTTGTGTAGTGGAGAATTGGTGATATAACTTCAAATCCTTTTTTTACAGAATTATCTTTTGTTATTTCAAATGTATCAAATAAACTAGGAATATTTATAAAACGTTTAATATCTGGATTAATGACTTCTAGTTCAATCCCGATAGTTATTTCTGGAGATACCGTACTTGTAACCATATCATCGTTTTCATTTGTATAAAGATTTTTGTTGGCTTTATTGTTGGTGTTTAATAAATATTTTACATCTTTATCTTGTATTTTGCTAATTAAATATTGCTCAATTTCACTTTCACTTCCGTAGCAATGGTATACATTTTTTATTAATTCCATTCTGTCTTCAAGCGTTTCAGCTTCTTCAAATGTTTTTAGTATTTGTTCTTTGTCTTGTGCTGCCACTATAAACATACTTTTTAAAGGAAAGTATGTAGGTTTCATTTTATCTAAAAATTCTAAAGCCACAACACGTAATGCTTCAGGTGTAAATAGTTTTTTTATTGTTTGTAAATCAAAACGATAATACATTAATGTGTATTTATTAAAAATTTTTTCTCTTAATTCAGAGTCTTTTATTGATAAAACAATTATTAAAAATTGATCTTGCTTAATTGTAGTATTCTTTTTTAAATATTCAATTAATGCTTCATCATCCTTACTTTCAAAGTATTTTTTTAATTGCATAATTAACATTTCATTCATAACACAACCCCCAATTTAATATAATGTTATCACATTTTGTGGCTTTTGTCAAATTGGCTATGCTATGAAAAAAATTGAAGACTTAATATTTAAAGTCTTCAATTTCAGTTTTAGATTTATGTGGTTCATCAAATAACAAACCATCGTAATTTCTTTGTCTTAAAGCTTCATATAGCATAATTGCTACAGTGTTTGATAAATTAAGTGCTCTAACATTATCTGTCATTGGCATTCTCATGCATTTATCAATGTGGGGTTTTAATATCCCTTTAGGAATACCTGTTGATTCTTTTCCAAATACAAAAAATATATTTTCTTTAGTATTGCTATAATCAAAACTAGAGTGGGGCTTATGACCATATCTTGTCAAAAAATAAAATGTGCCATCTGCGTTTTTGTCTAAAAAATCTTCCCAATTTTCATAAACATACCATTTTAATTTATCTATGTAATTGACTCCACTTCTTTTAAGTGATGCATCATCTACTTTAAAACCTAATGGTTTAATTAAATGTAAAGTAGTATTTGTTGCTACACATGTTCTCATTATATTTCCAGTGTTTTGTGGGATTTCTGGTTCAAATAAAACAACATTTAACATAATTTCACTTCCTTAAAAAAGGCCTTTATTGGCCTTGGTATTCATAAATATCTAATAGTTTTTGAAAATCACTTGCATTTATAATATTATTGTCGTCTCTATGTACTAAACTTTTAATTTTACCATCTTTGTAATAAAGTATTGTAGGAACTTTTGTAATTTTGTCTGTTTCAAAAGCATTATTTAGTCTAGTTAAGTAATTATCTTCATTTAAAATATCCTTAATATTTATGTAGTAGAATGAATCATTTAATTTATACTTGTCAATAATTGTTTTTAATCCTGTTTCAAGATTATATGTGTCTTTGTTTCCTGTGTAAGTAATTAAAATAAAGTATTCAGTTGGTGATTCTTTAAGTATTTGACTTACTTCATCTAAATTTTTGATTTCTAGGCTAACAGTTCCTGTACTTACTAGATAGCTTGTATTATATTTTTCAGATGTATTCACTTTATTAACTCTGTAAATATAAAATATAACAAGTATTAGTAAAAGTAATATTCCAATAATTATTAGAAAATTTTTCGAAGTAAATATATTTTTAGTTTCCTTTACTTCTTTAATTTCTGTTTCAGTTTTTTTTACATTTTTTGTTTTTGTATTTGCCATATACACCATACCTTTCTTTTATAATATAACATATTATTTAAATTTTTTAAATGCTTTTCTTATTCTTCGACATTATTTTTTTCTAATTTTACTAAAACTTCACGTGGTTTTGATCCATTTTGTGGTCCAACTATGCCTCTTGATTCTAAAAGATCCATCATTCTGGCGGCTCTATTGTAACCAAATCTGAATCTTCTTTGAATTAATGATGCACTAATTTTTCCTGTTTGTATAGCAAATTCTACGACATCATTGTAAGCATCGTCATCTTCTCCACCAATAGCGGTGTTTCCAGATCCACTTGAAGTATTTTGACTAACATTTTCAAATGTTTGATCATATTTTGCTGTTCCTTGATTTTTACAAAAATCAATTAATTTTTTTATTTCGTCATCGTTTATAAAACATCCTTGAATTCTTGTCGGAGCAGATTCTCCCATTGGAAAATATAACATATCACCTTTACCAAGTAATCTTTCAGCACCTCTTTGGTCAAGAATTGTACGAGAGTCAATTTGTGAAGCAACAGCAAAAGCAATACGTGATGGAATATTGTTTTTAATTAAACCAGTGATGACATCAGTTGATGGTCTTTGAGTTGCTACTATAAGATGGATACCAGCTGCACGTGCAAGTTGAGTAATACGAGTAATTGAATCTTCAACTTCTTTAGATGCAACAAGCATTAAGTCTGCAAGTTCGTCTATAATTACTACAATATATGGCATTTTTGTTTGAGGGTTTTCTGGATTCTTTTTATTATATTTTTCAATCATTTCGTTATATCCGGTTATATTTTTTACTTCTTTATCACTAAATATTTGAAATCTGTTATCCATTTCCGTAACAACTCTTTGAAGTGTTAGACTTGCTTTTTTAGGATCACTTACAACAGGACAAAGTAGGTGAGGGATACCATTATAATTTGTAAGTTCGACTTTTTTAGGGTCAACTAATACTAATTTTACTTCAGTTGGTTTATAACGCATTAATATTGATGCGATAATACTATTAATACAAACAGATTTACCTGAACCAGTAGAACCTGCAACTAGTAAGTGAGGCATCTTTGTTAAATCAAATATTTTTGGTGTTCCCATAATATCTTTACCTAAAGCAGCACATATTTTAGCATCACTTTTTAGGTTTTGCGGACTTTCAAGAACTTCTCTTAGAGTAACACTAGAAATTGATGGATTTGGAATTTCTATACCTATTGTACTTTTACCCGGAATAGGGGCTTGGATAATTACGTCTTTTGCAGCTAGTGCTAAAGCTATTTCTTTGTCTATACTTAGTACTTTATTTACCTTTGTTGCTGGTGGAACAGTAAGTTCATATTCTGTAACTGCTGGTCCAA
The DNA here is from genome assembly GCA_934085825.1 of uncultured Bacilli bacterium. Lineage (GTDB taxonomy): Bacteria > Bacillota_I > Bacilli_A > RF39 > UBA660 > Onthocola_B. Next base: position 74,897 of record CAKOHR010000001.1, read on the forward strand.
TGTGTATTTCCACAACTTTGGCAGCAATACCAAAATCTCTTAAAACTCTTTCAAGTATTTCTTTGTTACTTTGGGTAAACGTTGTGCTATTAACTTTTTTAGATTTTGGTGGATCAAATACTTCACCAAATTTTGGTAATCTATAACTTTCATCACCTTCATTTGTTACTTCTTCTTGTTTAGGTAAAGATTTTTCAAGAGATTCTTGATGGTTTGGTTTGTTTTTTAATTCTTCCATACTTGTGATTATAATTTTTTCTTTTTCAAGTGGTTTAATTTCAGGCATTTCTTTTATTTCATTACTATCGCTGATAGGAATTGGTTCTTCATGATTTTTTTCAGGCATTTCTTTTTTCTTTCTTTTAAATAAACTGAATACTTTAGCAAAAACATTTGATAAATTAAAGTTAAATGTCAGTATCGATGCAAATATACCAAGTATTACTAATATCACTATTGTTCCTGTTTTTCCAAATAAACCATATAAAGCAGCACTAAATATAGCTCCGATGAAACCACCACCAATAACTACAGTTGTAACTCCAGAGGTATTTAAAGCATTTGATGCATTTATTGAAGATATTCTTTCCATAAAATTATTATATGTTTCTAAAATGATTTCTTTAGGACTTTGTGTTATATTTAAAAATTCAAAATGACTTGCCACTAATAATATAATGAAAAAAATGTATAGGCCTATTAATTTTTGATCACTAAATTTTGGCATTTTTCTTTTATAAAGCATGTAAATACCTAATGCAATTAAGGATATTAAGATTATTATCCACCAAGTTCCTGCTAAAAATATGGAAAACATTTTTATTAAAGAACCGATAAGTCCAAAACCAAAGCCAATTATTCCTAATAAGATAAGGATAAGACCTGTAAGTTCTATACTATAATTGCTGTTATTATTTTCTTTTGTTTTTTTCTTCTTTGCCATTTTTATCACCTTAATCATTATACCCTAATTTACAAAAATATTCAAATTATTTTTTGAAAAATTAGCCATAATAAAAAGCCATGATGGCCTTTAATATTATTTATATCCTTTTTCTTTGTAGTAGTTGTATAGTTCTTCAAATCGGTTGAAATGAATAATTTCTCTTTGACGTAAAAATAGAAGTGGTTCAATAACTTTGGGGTCTGTTGCTAAATCAATTAAATGTTCATAAGCAACTCTAGCTTTTTGTTCTGCAGCCATGTCTTCAACTAAATCAGCAAGGGGATTACCAGTTACTGCAAATGTTGATGCATCAAAAGCTACACCATCAGCACTCATTGGGAATACACCTTTACCATGTTCAGTGTAGAAACTTTCAAGCCCAGCATCCTTAATTTCTTCAATTGTTGCGTTTTCAATAAGTTGTGAAACAATTGTGGCAACCATTTCTAAATGTCCAAGTTCTTCTGTGGCTATATCGTTTAAAAGGGCTCTTCCTTTTTCATCTGGCATTGTAAATTTTTGATGAAAATATCTAAGTGCTGCACCTAGTTCACCAGCATAACCTCCGACTTGGGTTATGATAAGTTTAGCCATTTTTAAATCTTTTTTTGTTACATTAATTGGATAAGATAAATGTTTTACATATTTAAACATATTTTGTACCTCCTACATTTTCCCATGGCCAAGGTTTATTAATCCAATCAAATTTACTTAAAGATTCATTATCCATGACTTCAAGTGGACCATAACATTTTACGTATTCCATTTCTTTTTCACATGATTTTTCAGTTAATTCTTTAAACCTTTTTAACATTTCGGTATTTTCTGGGTGCAAGTCTAAGTAAATATTTAAATCATTAATTGCAAATGATAGTGCCATAATTTCTAAAAGTAATTCTTCTTGTTTACTATTAGCTATGAGTTTTGCTGCTTTATATTCTTTATATGGAATATATTCCTCTTGAAACATGTTTCCTTTAGAAAATCCATCAGGCACAGTAGTAAGCATATTTGCTTTATCAAATTTTACTTCTTTTGGTATTGCAAATCCAAAGAAACCTAAATTATCATCAAATAACATTTTTTTCCTCCCTAATTTATAGTATGTTTTACTTATAATGTGTATTGGGTTAATTACTTAGGGTATACTAAATTAAATTATAAGTAATTGACTTTAATAAGTTTTTATTTTAAAATTAGTAATAGGATAGGTTAGAGGTATATGGACAGAATACGTGAAAAAATAAAGAAAATCCTTAATAAGGACGTAACAAGTCTTTTAAATAAACATAAAATTCTACTGGTAAGCATAGCTATAGTAGTTATTTTGTCGTGCGTTGGATTAATAGTTTCGTACGCATTTTATCAAGTTGTAGATACGACCCCAGTGATCTTGAGTACGACACCACAGATAGCAGATTTAGAAGTCAGGATTATGGCAGAAGAAAGAGATACTAGTGGTAATGGGCTTAATAGTTATGCTATTTATCCATATATACCAAAAGCTGGATATAAATATGATGCTGGTATGAGTTATTGTACAAATGGAAGTACTATTAATTACGATGCAAGTACTTATGATGCCAGTATAAATGCTACCGGGCATGATGTTTGTTATTTATATTTTAAATCAACAGCAAGCTTAGATATAACTTTAGAAGTTTATGCGGAAAATGTAGATAGTGATGGGGTTGGTAACGGAGAATATACAAAATTAGAAACTACATCTTTGCCATCAATTGGATATGAACTTAATAGTAGTAAATCTTATTGTGTGTATGCAAATGATGAAAGTACTCATGTAACTGATACTACAGTTTCTTATAATTCTGATAAACAAAAATTTACAGTAAACGCTAGAAAAAAAGGTGCAATTTGTAGGGCTTATATGGATGCAATGGATGTAGATATTGCTCTTAAAATATTTGTTCAAGCTAAGAAGGGCTCATCAACATATTATGAAGTTGATAAAATACCTGTAACTAGTTTCTATGCACTGAATACTGACAAGTCGGCGTGTACAGGTACATCGACAATGTCAATTAAAAATCAAAAAGTTGTGATAGCAGCAACAAATAGAACAAATTGTGTTGCTTATTTAGATGTTTCTTCAGGCCCCTTTATAGAAAGCATGAGAGTTACAAATTCAGGAACAAGTGCAACAATTACACTTGGAAATAGTAATTTAGGAACAACGCCATCAACATATTATTATTCAAATGATGGTGGAAAAAACTATGCAACAAGTACAAGTAACACATATACATTTACAAGTCAAGCAAATCCAAGTTATGCATATAAAGCATATAGTGCAGATGCATCAGGAAATACATCAAGAGTATTCGAAACATCAACTTATGGATATTATGGATTAGTAGATTATTCAAACCAAATACAGACTAAGACAATTACAGAATCTGGTTATTACAAATTAGAAACTTGGGGAGCTCAAGGCGGTGGAGATACTAAGTATGTTGGTGGATATGGTGGATATTCGGTTGGATATATTTATTTAAATCCAAATTCAACATTATATCTTGCTATAGGTGGAGCTGGTGGTTATTGTACTGGTTCAAGTTGTACTTCAGTAGGAGGGTATAATGGCGGAGGAAACTGTAAAGCATATACAGATTCAACATCAACATGTGGAGCTGGTGGTGGAGCTACTCATATAGCGACAATTCCAGGAGTGCTGGCATCATTAGAAAATAATAAAGACAGTATTTTAATAGTTTCTGGCGCAGGTGGCGGAGGAAATTACTGTAATGACTGGAATTATGCTTCTGGTGGCATGGGCGGCGGATTTACTGGTGGATCTGCAATAGATTTAGGGGCTCCAGATTTTTCTGCTAATGGTGGTTTAGATACCAAAGGCGGTACACAAGATGGAGGTTGGAAGTTTGGTTTAGGTCGTGGAAGTGAAGGAGCTAACTTTGTTGGAGGCGGCGGTGGTTATTATGGCGGTAATTCAACATTTATAAATGGCTCTGGTGGTGGTTCTGGTTATATTGGCAATCCATTATTAACAAATAAATCGATGTATTGTTATAATTGTACAACTAGTAATTTAGAGACAACAAAGACAATTTCTACGACATGCCATAGTTCAAATGCTACTGAAAATTGTGCAAAAGAGGGTAATGGTTATGCTATTATTACCTATATTGGGAGTGATTTAAGTTAAAAAATACATGAAGAAAATCATGTATTTTTTGGATTTTTCAATTGTGAAAAGTTATCCTATAAATGGAGTACGTTATATTGACAAATGTAAGTTTTTATTTTAAAATTAGTAATAGGATAGGTTAGAGGTATATGGACAGAATACGTGAAAAAATAAAGAAAATCCTTAATAAGGACGTAACAAGTCTTTTAAATAAACATAAAATTCTACTGGTAAGCATAGCTATAGTAGTTATTTTGTCGTGCGTTGGATTAATAGTTTCGTACGCATTTTATCAAGTTGTAGATACGACCCCAGTGATCTTGAGTACGACACCACAGATAGCAGATTTAGAAGTCAGGATTATGGCAGAAGAAAGAGATACTAGTGGTAATGGGCTTAATAGTTATGCTATTTATCCATATATACCAAAAGCTGGATATAAATATGATGCTGGTATGAGTTATTGTACAAATGGAAGTACTATTAATTACGATGCAAGTACTTATGATGCCAGTATAAATGCTACCGGGCATGATGTTTGTTATTTATATTTTAAATCAACAGCAAGCTTAGATATAACTTTAGAAGTTTATGCGGAAAATGTAGATAGTGATGGGGTTGGTAACGGAGAATATACAAAATTAGAAACTACATCTTTGCCATCAATTGGATATGAACTTAATAGTAGTAAATCTTATTGTGTGTATGCAAATGATGAAAGTACTCATGTAACTGATACTACAGTTTCTTATAATTCTGATAAACAAAAATTTACAGTAAACGCTAGAAAAAAAGGTGCAATTTGTAGGGCTTATATGGATGCAATGGATGTAGATATTGCTCTTAAAATATTTGTTCAAGCTAAGAAGGGCTCATCAACATATTATGAAGTTGATAAAATACCTGTAACTAGTTTCTATGCACTGAATACTGACAAGTCGGCGTGTACAGGTACATCGACAATGTCAATTAAAAATCAAAAAGTTGTGATAGCAGCAACAAATAGAACAAATTGTGTTGCTTATTTAGATGTTTCTTCAGGCCCCTTTATAGAAAGCATGAGAGTTACAAATTCAGGAACAAGTTCAACAATAACACTGGGAAATAGTAATTTAGGAACAACACCATCAACATATTATTATTCAAATGATGGTGGAAAAAACTATGTAACAAGTACAAGTAACACATATACATTTACAAGTCAAGTAAATCCAAGTTACGCATATAAAGCATATAGCGCAGATGCATCAGGAAATACATCAAGAGTATTTGAAACATCAACATATGGATACTATGGATTAGTAGATTATTCAAATCAAATACAAACAAAAACAATTACTGAACCTGGATATTATAAATTAGAAACTTGGGGAGCTCAAGGTGGAGGATATGGTGAGTATATAGGTGGATATGGAGCATATGCAATAGGATATATCAGACTTGATGCTGGTCCAGTGTATATTAATGTTGGTGGAGCTGGTAAGAGTGGTGTACAAAGTTCAGAAGGAATTGTTACTTCTGGAGGGTACAATGGCGGTGGAGCCAACACATCAAACAGTTATGGTATTGGAGGTACTGGTGGTGGAGCAACTCATATATCATTACGTTCTGGGTTATTGCAAACATTAAGTGATTATTTAAATGAGTTGTTAATAGTCTCAGCCGGAGGTGGCGGAGGTTCACAAGAAATAGGCTATATAGGTTATTGTTATGGTGGATCTGGCGGCGGTATAACAGGAACAGTGGGCTCGTTAAATCCTAACAGAGGTGATGGTGGTCCCGGACTTGCAAGTGCACCTACACAAAGCAGTGGTTATGCATTTGGAGCTGGTCAACCAGGCGTTGGTTGGCAAGGCGCAGGTGGTGGCGGTTATTATGGTGGCATAGCAGGATGCGGTGGATCTGGTGGTTCATCCTACATTGGCAATCCTCTTTTAGTTAATAAATCAATGTATTGTTATAATTGTACAACCAGTAGTGCTGAAGCCACTAAAACTGTTTCAACAACATGTCATAGCTCAAATGCTACTGAAAATTGTGCAAAAGAAGGTAATGGTTATGCTATTATTACCTATATTGGCGAAAGTTTGGATTAGTTATGAAATGTAACAGATGTGGTAGTCCGCTTCCAAATGACGGAATTGTTTGCAAATTTTGTGGAGCTTTAATGGATCAAAAACAAATAGCTTATCAAAATAAAATGAAAGATAAAAATAGTGAAAGAATTGTCCTTTTAAGTGAAAAATATGGACATAAAAACAATATAGAATATCGTGAAGTTAAAGAAAATAAACTTCTGGGATTAATAATTATTTCTATTGTACTTGTATTTTTAATAATTTTGACCATATTAATAAATATATGAGGAAGTGGAAATATGTTATTACTTTGCTTAAAGATATTTTTTGCTAGAATTATTGATGTAACTTTAGGTACAGTGAGAACTGTACTAGTTGTAAGAGGCCGAAGATTTACTCCGGCCTTTATTGCATTTTTTGAAGTACTTATTTGGTTTGTAATCGCAAGAGAAGCATTGACTACAGATGTAACATCTATTTTAATACCAATTTGTTATGCTGCTGGTTATGCAACTGGAACTTATATTGGCGGTTTTATTTCTAATAATTTTGTTGATGGATTAATTGGGGTTCAAGTAACTACTAAAACAGGTAAGTTACAAAAAATGCTTAATGATATTAGAAAAGAAGGATTTGGTGTTTCTGTAATTGAACTTAAAAATCCTCAGGATAATGAAGATAAAAGTATGCTTTTAATTCAATTAAACAAGTCAAAGTTAAAGGTTTTAACACACATTGTTAGAAGCCATGATCCAGATGCATTCGTGGTTATAAACGAAACTAAATATGCACAAAACGGAGTTATTAAGTAAATAAAAAAATGCTCATTTTTTTCTTGTATACTAGGAAAGTCATCCAAAATTTGCAAAATAAAATCTTGATATATGGCCGAACATATGATATAATTTAATTGTCCAAGGGGGATTGATTAATGAATACTTATAGAGCATATAAATTAAGAATTTATCCTACTGATTTACAAAGAGAATTAATTGAAAAAACTTTTGGGTGTACTAGATATATTTATAATAATTTTCTTGCAGAAAGAAAAAATAAATATGAAGAAAGTAAAATAAAAGTGCATGTTTATGAACAGCTAAAAGAACTAACAGATTTAAAAAGGGAAAAAGAATGGTTAAGAGAAATAGATTCATGTGCTTTGCAAGCATCAGTATATAATTTAGATGATGCATTTCAAGGATTTTTTCATGGTAAGGGCTATCCAAAATTTATGGCAAAAGGTGTACATGAAAGTTTTAGAACTAATAATACATTAAGTACTTATAAAAATAAAAAGTATGAAACTATCAGAGTAGATTTTAATAAAAGAATAATAACTTTACCAAAATTAAAAGAAGTAAAGTTTCGAGGATATAGAACAACTAAGGAAATCGTAGGAAAAATAAAATCAGCAACAATAAGCAAGGATGCTAACAAATATTTTGTAAGCATCTTAGTTGAAGTGCCATTTTTTAAATATTCAATAAATCCAACATCAATCGTGGGATTAGATTTAGGAATTAAAGATTTTATAGTAACATCAAATGGAGAAAAATTAAAAAATGAAGTAAAGATCAATGAGAAGAGATTAAAAGGATTACAAAGATGGTTAGCTAGATGCAAACCAGGAAGTAAAAATAGATATAAAGTAAAATTAAAAATACAAAGATTATATTTAAAAATTAGGAATGCCAGAAAATATATGATATATAAACTTGCAAATAATATCTTAAAGGAAAATGACATTGTAGCTGTTGAAACACTAGCTGTTAAAAGCATGTATCAAGTCCATAAAATAGCTAAACACTTAAAAAACATACCTATCAGTGAATTTATACGAGTCTTAAAATACAAAGCAGATTGGTTAGGTAAAAAAGTTATTAGTATAAATAAATATTATCCAAGTAGTCAATGTTGTAATAGATGTGATTATAAAAATGAAGAAGTAAAGGATTTAAGTGTAAGAAAATGGATATGTCCAAGATGTGGATTTGAACATGACAGAGATATAAATGCAAGTGAAAATATAATGTTTGAAGGATTGAAAATATATATGAAAGAGTGTATAATATAAATAAGAACAAAATGAATATAAGTAGGGTGGCGACCATCCGAAGTTGGTCTGCTTAAGAAACCTAAGGTTTCTGTGAAACAGAAAAGTGTTACCGTGAGGTAACACAGATACTTGAATTTCGTTAGAAATTTAAGTTATGTTCTTTATAGTTGGAAGATATAGTATAATTTAAAGTAGAATGAAATGGGATGATTAAATTGGCTAAGAAAAAACAAGTAGTTATTTCAGAGGAAGAATTAGTTCCTACAACTTTAGCTGTTGTAGAAGATAAAAAAAAGGCAAGTGTTTTTGGTGTAGTTTGGATATTTGTGATATTTATTATATTTATTGCAGGTGTTATATTCTTACCAGATATTTCTGCTTTTATAAATAGTTATTTAAATCCTGATATAGTGGAACCAAGTACTTCAAATAACACTACAAAAAAGGATGATGATACTAAAAATGAAGATAAAGTTAAGGAATATACTATTTCAGATGATTTAGTGATAAGTGAAGAAAGTTTTAAGATTAGTAATTTTAGTATAGATAGTAATGGATTGATTAAATTTAAAATTACTAATTTAACTGCAGAAGTCTTAGAGTTAAAAGATTTACATTATTTTCTTAATCTTTATAATGATAATAAGAAATTATTGCAAAGAATATATTTACAAGATATAGTTAATCCAAATTCTTCATTAGATGTAACATATGATCTTACTGATACTAATTCTACGATAGTTTCATTGGTTAAAATTTCTGAAGCAGAGTATCCTTCTCATGTGGTAACTGTACCAGAAGAAGGTGTAGCGATGCTTACTTGTACAAAGGGTTATGAAAAAATAGATTATGTATTAAATAGTAATAAAGCATATGTTACTAATTTAACTTATGAAGTTAATAGTGCTGATCCAAATTTTAATAGTTTGTATAGTAATTATCAATTGTTACAAACAACTTATAACAATATTGAGGGAGTATCTTCTAATATAATACTTGAGAATGGATTATTAAGTTTTAGAACAATAATTAATTTATCATCTGTAAAAAGTGAATCATTAAATTTAAAAACTTTATATCCATATGGAACTGATGCTAAAATTATTTATTTTGAAATGACAGCTAGTGGTTATACATGTAATTAGGGAGGTTTTATGAAACTTTGTATTAATGACTTTGAAGGCCCACTTGACCTTCTTCTTCATTTAGTTAAAACAGCTAAGATGGATATTTATGAAATAGATACTAAATATATAATAGATAAATATTTAGAATTTATAAAAAGTATTCCAAGTGATGATTTAGATAATGCTAGTGAATATTTAGTTATGGCTTCTGAATTAATACATTTAAAAAGTAGATTGTTACTTAATTTAAAAGATGATAATAATAATGATGAAGATGAATATTCAATTAATAGTGAAGAGGATTTAAAAAATAAATTACTTGAATATGAAAAGTATCAAAATTTGACTAGTGTTTTTAAAGAGTTAGAAGAAAAAAGAAGTGAAATTTATACTAAATTACCAGAAAACTTAAGTGAATATGTTGATAAAAAAGAAATTCTAGAAGGTAATATGGACGCTGAACTTTTAAAAGATGCATTAGTTGAACTTCAAAAAAGAATGAATTATCAAAAGCCAGTTAATACTAAGATTACTAGAAAAGAAATAAGTGTTGAAGATAGAAAAGAATATATTAGAAAATATTTAAGTAAAAGAAAAAATGTTAAATTTACTGATCTTTTCGAAGAGTATACTAAAGATTTAATTGTGGCAACTTTTTTGTCAATTTTAGATATGTGTAAACAAAAAGAAATAACTTTAAAACAGGATAGTAATTTTGGAGAAATATATATAGAAAGAGTGAATTTATGAATAAAGAAGCAATTTTAGAAGGTCTTCTTTTTGTAGTTGGGGATGAAGGTATAACTTTAGATAATATTGCTGAAGTTTTAAATATAAAAAAAAATGAAGCACAAGAATTACTAAAAAAACTGCAAGAAGAATATAGTAAAGAGTCAAGAGGGATTAGAATAAGTTATATTGGGGATGCTTTTAAACTAACTACTAAGGGAGAACATAAAGAATATTATCAAAAATTAATTACTACGAAGGGTACAAATACTTTATCAAGTGCAGCTTTAGAAACTTTAGCTATTATTGCATATAATCAACCTATAACTAGGGCAGAAGTAGATGAACTTAGAGGAATTGCAAGTATTAATATGATAAGAAAATTAATGGCTAAGGATTTAATTAAAATAAGTGGAAAAAGTAATTTACCTGGTAAACCTAATTTATATCGAACAACAAATGAATTTTTAGATTATTTTGGTCTAGCAACTATTAGTGATTTACCAGATTTGCCTATTAGTGATTCTAAGGAAGAAACTGAAGAAGAATTGTTTACATCAATTTATAAAGAAGAAAAATAACATATTTTTATAGATATAGTTCATATTATTAAATAGGTGATTTTAATGACTATGAAGAAAATAAAGGTAATAAATGTTATTTTTCTTTTTTTGTTATCTTTTTTATGGCACTTTATGTATGATTTAATACCTTGTAATTTTATTGCTTTGTTTTTTCCTGTTAATGAAAGTATTTGGGAACATATGAAAATAATTTATTATTGTTTGTTACTTTCTTCGGTACTTGAATTTATTTTATGTCATAAATTTAAAATTAAAATATCAAATTTTTATATAAGTACAATGGTTAAATCTTTAATGGGGGTAATTTTTTATCTTATAGTTTTTGTACCAATTTATAAATTAATTGGAGAGTCTATGTTTGTATCAATAGGTTTGATGCTTCTTATTTATATTTTAATGGAGTTTATTAGTTATAGAATTTTGCAAAGTGAAGAGTTAAATATTAATATATTACCAGTAATAATTATTGGCCTTGGCATAATCTTATTTATTATTCTTACTTTCTATCCTTTACATAACTTTTTATTTTTTGATAATGTAAAATTTGGTTATGGAATTTTAAAATAACCACATCAATTTAGATGTGGTTATTACTTTTCAATGGAAACTTTAGAATCATTTTTATCATTTCCTTTTTCTATATTTTCAAGTGCATATTCACATGCTTGAATAACAAATCTAGAAAATGTTATATTAGTGTTCGATAATTCTTTTTCAATTTTATTAATTAATGGTAGAGGAAATCTTATTGTTTTATTTTCTGTTTCTCTTTTTTCTTCATTTAATCTAAATGCCATTTTTAGTACCTCCACCAATATCGTAATACAATTTACACTCAAAGTATGCATTGCAAAAAGCCTTGCAAATCATTCCTTTTTGTAGTAAAATTAAAAAAGTAAGATAGATTATTCGTGGTATGACAAATTTTTTACATGTATTTTGGTAAGATAAATAAAAGGGATGGTAGTGTATGAAAAAACATAAGAAATTATTTGTAACTTTAGGTGTTATTTTAGCTATAATAATTAGTTTCATATTTGGTTCAAAAAACGATGATGTTTATAAGGAGGATACTAAAACTAAAATTGTAAAAAGAAAAAATACATTATCAATGATGTTAGAAACTGAAGCTGGTTCAGGAAACTATGAAATGACAACACAAAGTGGGTGGCCAACGGATGGATATACTTTTAATTCAACATTATCAAAATGTGAAAATGGTGGTGAAGTTTATTGGGACGATTCAAGTAAGAAAGTGTTTATGAGTGCCAATATGTCTGATAAATGCTATGTGTATTTTGACAAAACTCCAACTAGTTTAGCAGATTATGTAAAATCATTGTATACAGGAACACAAGGGGAAAATAATATTTATTATCATAATGGTACAATTGTAAGTAAGAATGAATTTACAGATGATAATAATACAACATATCCTGTTGGTACAATATTGGATGCAAATGATGGAAGTTATAGATATGCTGGAGCAAAGGAGGCAGTAAATAATTATGTCTGCTTGGACTCAAATGAAAATACATGTTCAAAGGCGAACCTTTTTAGAATAATTGGAGTATTTGATAATAAAGTAAAACTAATCAAAGCAAAACCGATAGGTAGTATGGCATGGAACAGCGATGAGCTTAATGGTTGGGAAACGTCAAGCTTATATACATATTTAAATGGTGAATATTTAACAAGTTTAGGTGATCTAGCGAATAAAATAGATACAGCAACATGGGAAACTATTGGAAATACTGTAGAAAAAATATATGGTGTAGTACCAGCGATAACATATCAAAATGAAGTAGTAAATTCAGCAATAACAGATTATACATTTAATGCTAAAATTGGTCTAATATATTTATCGGATTTTGGATTTGCGGCAAGTTCAAGTGCATGGTCAACAACATTAAATAATTATGAAAATTCGTCAATAACATCAGTAAATTGGATTGGTTCTAAAGAATGGACTATTACCCGTGTAGTAGAGGATGTTACTTATGATTCTGCGTTCCTTACAGTTTACGGTGGCTTTGTGGGTGAACCGGTTAATTCTGACAATTATGTAAGTCCTTCTTTCTACCTTTCATCTTCAGTAACCTATGTATCGGGGAGTGGCAGCGCCAGCGACCCGATGGTAATAAACTGATCTACGGACAGTTTTAAAAAACATCGGTGAAACCTAACAACAAAGAGGTAAAAAGTTTGACCAGTACTCGACGATTTACCTTTTTTAAATAATGTTCAGAACAATAAAAAATATGAGTTTGATAATGACTTTTTAATTATTATGTGTTAAAATAAGTTTAATTTTTAAAGAGGAATTATGAAATGAAAAAATTAATTAAATATTTTGTTTTATTTGTTTTATTATTTATACCTGGTATTGCTTTTGCTCAAGAATTAGAAATAGTTTCAGTTGATGTATGTAGCAGTGATAGTGGAGTTCTTAAAGTTTTTCAAGTTATTGGATATGTAATTTATATCATTAAAATTTTAGTGCCAATTATAATTATTTTATTAGGTATGATTGAATTTGGAAAGGCTACGATTACAAAAGATGAAAAAGCAATTTTCTTGGCTGCTAATAGCTTAATGAATAAAGTAATTATTGGGGTACTAGTATTTATGGTACCTACATTATTAAATGCTTTACTTAATTTAGTAGATGGAGCACTTGAGACTAAAAATGCGTATAAGACATGTACTGTTTGTGCTTTAACACCATTTAGTGATGAATGTAAGCCTAAAGGTTTAATGGATTAAAATGGATTAAATAGTCCATTTTTTCTTTTATTATATCTTATTAAATGTTATAATGATTGTATACATGTGGAGGCTTAAATGAATATGTTAGAAGGATTAAATAAAGAACAAAAAGAGGCAGTTTTACATACAGACGGGCCTTGCTTGGTGCTTGCTGGTGCAGGTTCAGGAAAAACAAAAGTTTTAACAACTAGAATAGCAAATATGATAAATGATGGTATATATTCAGGAAATATTTTAGCTATAACATTTACAAATAAAGCTGCTAAAGAAATGCGAGATAGAATAAGTAATATGGTGGAAAATAATTATGCTTTTGTTGGAACATTTCATTCTTTTGGACTTAGGGTTATTAGAGAAAATACAGAAAAATTAGGCTTAACAAGTAATTTTACTATAATTGATAGTGATGATGTTTCAAGTGTCATAAAAAAAATAATGAAAGAACTTGATATAAGTACTAAAGAATATAGTGTAAGTTATATAAGAAATAAAATTAGTTTTATTAAAAATGAAATGCTTAGTGATAGTGAAGTTGATAAATATTTAAATAGTCCACCAGAAAAAGTAGCAATTAGGGTATATCATGAATATGAAAAAGTATTAAAGAGAAATAATGCTGTAGATTTTGATGATTTATTAAAAAGACCTGTTGAATTATTTATGCAAAATGATGATATATTAGATAAATATCAAGAAAAATATAGATATATTTTAATAGATGAATATCAAGATACAAATGAGGTACAATATAAGTTAGTTAAGTTACTTGCTAGTAAATATCGTAATTTATTTGTAGTGGGTGATGTTAATCAAAGTATATATGGATTTAGATGGTCAAATTATAAAAATATACTTAATTTTGAAAAGGATTATCCTGATAGTAAAAGTATTACTTTAAATCAAAATTATCGAAGTACAAATAATATTTTGAATGCTGCCAATAGTGTTATAAAAAATAATGTTGAAAGAAAAGAAGTAAATTTATATAGTACTTTTGGTGATGGTGTTAAAATTAAATATTTTAGAGGTAATGATGAGAAAGATGAAGTAAAACTTGTCATTGATGAAATGAAGAAATTACTTAATGAAGGATATGATTATAATGACTTTGCCATACTTTATAGAACTAATGCTCAATCAAGAAATGTTGAAGATGCTATATTAAAAGTTAATTGGCCTTATAGAGTTGTTGGTAGTTATTATTTCTACAAAAGAAAAGAAATTAAAGATTTACTTTGTTATTTAAGACTTATTTCTAATCATCAAGATGATGTTTCTTTAGAAAGAGTTATAAATGTACCTAAAAGAGGCATTGGGGATACATCAATTAATAATTTGAGAAGTATAGCACGTGAAAATAATGAATGTATGTTTAAGTGTTTATCTAAGCCTAAGGAAGTTGAATTTAAAAAATTGATTTTAGAGCTTACCGAAGATGCTAAAGATTTAGATTTAACTGAATTAATTGATGTGGTGCTTGAAAAATCTGGATTAAAAGATGAACTTGAAAAGGAACATACTTTGGAAGCTGATATTAGACTTGAAAACTTAATGGAATTTAAAAGTATTACAGAAAACTATCAAAAAGAAACTGGTACAGTAAATCTTGAAGACTTTCTTGAAGATATTAGTATTGTAGCTGATCAATCAGAACATGAAACTTTAGATAATGCCGTTACACTTATGACAATGCATGCTGCTAAAGGACTTGAATTTAAAGTGGTATTCTTAATTGGTATGGAAGAAGGTATAATGCCACATTCAATGAGTTTAAATGAAGATGGTGAACTTGAAGAAGAAAGAAGACTTTGTTATGTTGGTATAACTAGAGCTAAAGAAAGACTTTATATTACCAATGCTAAAAGAAGAATGCTATTTGGTAATACCAATATGAACCCGCCATCAAGATTTATCGCGGAAATAGATAATAATTTAATAGAAAAAGAAGAAAGTAAAACAGAAAATAAAGCATTTAATAAAACAAACTTTTATGAGGGAGATAGAATTGATTACAAACATGGAGAAATTGTTATGCATGCATCATTTGGCAAAGGTGTTGTTATAGATAATGATGAAAGATTTGTAACAGTTGCCTTTGATAAAAGGTTTGGTATAAAGAAATTTTTAAATAATTATCAAGGTTTAAGGAGGATTGGAAAATGAAAAAAACACTAGTAATTATGGCTGCTGGAATGGGTAGTAGATTTGGAGGTTTAAAACAAATTGAACCTGTTGGACCAAACGGGGAAATTATTGCTGATTATTCAGTATATGATGCTAAAAGAGCAGGTTTTTCTACGGTAATATTTATTATTAGAAAGGATAATGAAGAATATTTTAAAACTCATATAATTAATAAATATGATGGAATTGAAGTAAAACTGGCTTTTCAAGAACTTGAATATGTTCCTAGTGATAATAATGTTCCAAAAGATAGGGTTAAAATGTTAGGAACTGGACACGCTTTATATTGCGCAAAAGATTTGATTGATAGTGATTTTGTTATTGTTAATTCCGATGATTTTTATGGAAAAGATTCATACAAAATTGCTGCAGATTTTTTAGATAATAATATGAGTGATTATGTAAGTGTAAATTATCCATATGGGGTAACTGCAAGTAAGTTTGGTAAAGTCAAGCGTGGTGTTGTAAATGAAGAAGATGGCATTATTAAATCAATAAATGAAAGTGAAATTGGTGAAGAAAATGGAAGAATAATGGCTAAATCTTTACAAACTGAAGAAGAATTTGAAATAACAAATGATACTCCGGTTGCAGTTAATTTCTTTGGAATTAGAAAAAGTTTTTTGAATATATTAGAAAAGGAATTTAATATATTTATTCGTGATGAAGTAAACTTAACTAATGAATTTTTACTTCCAGAAGTTTTAAAAAAATGTTTGGATGAAAAATCAATTATATTAAAATCTGAGGTGTCACCAAGTAAATGGATTGGAATGACATATAAAGAAGATTTAGAAACAGTTAAAAATCATATAAATGGGTTGATAGAAAGGGGAGAATATCCAAGTAAACTTTGGTAGATTTATGGACAATGTAAAAGAAAGAGTTGAAAAGTTAACAAAGATATTAAATGAAGCAAATTATAATTATTATGTAAAAGATAATCCAACGATAACTGATCAAGAATATGATAAGTATATTAGGGAACTTGAAGACTTAGAAACTTTGTATCCTGAGTTTGCAAGTAAAAATAGTCCTACAAAAAGAGTAGGTGGCGAAGTAATTGATAAGTTTCAAAAAGTAGTTAGAGATAAACCAATGCTTAGTATTGCTGATGTTTTTAATGAAGAGGAAGTGTCTGAATTTTTAAAAAGAGTTGAAAATGAAGTTAATGCGGAATATGTTTGCGAATATAAAATAGATGGTTTAGGAGTTTCACTCATATATGAAAAAGGAAAACTTGTTCGTGGCGTTACTCGTGGTGATGGCTTGGTTGGGGAAGACATAACTCACAATGTTAGAACTATTAAAGCTATTCCCCTTGAACTTACTAAACCAGTTGATATTGAAGTTCGTGGTGAGATTTTCATGCATAAAACTACATTAGATAAAATAAATAAAAAACGTGAAATGGAAGGAAAAACAAAACTTCAAAATGTCAGAAATGCAGCAGCAGGAAGTGTTCGTCAGCTAGATAGTAAAGTTACAGCTGAAAGAGAACTTGATAATTTTATATATTATTTGCCTAATCCTGATGCTTTTGGTATAAAATCTCATTTGGAAGCATTACAATTCATGGAAAGTTTAGGATTTAAAATAAATTCAGCTAATAAACTTGTAAAAAATGATGAAGAAGTTTTAAATTATATTGAAGAAGCAACAAGGAAGAGAAAAAGTTTATCCTATGAAATAGATGGTATTGTTATAAAAGTAAATAGGGTGGATTTACAAGAAAAGTTAGGTTATACGGCGAAATATCCTAAGTGGGCAATAGCATATAAGTTTCCCGCTGAAGAAGTTCTAACCAAACTTACAGATATAATATTTACTGTAGGAAGAACTGGTAGAATTACTCCGAATGCTGTATTAGAACCAGTTATTGTTATGGGATCAACTATCCGAAGGGCAACACTTCATAATGAAGATTATGTAAACATGAAAGGCTTAAAAATCGGCGATATTGTATCAATTAGAAAAGCTGGTGATGTTATACCAGAAGTTGTTGAACCAAAACTTGAAAGAAGAAATGGTACAGAAAAAGAATTTAAGATGATAACTGAGTGCCCAATGTGTCATGAAAAAATTGAAAAAAGAGAAGGCCAAGTAGATTATTATTGTGTTAATCCTAATTGTCCAAGAAGAAATATAGAAAGTATAATTCATTTTGTTTCAAGAGATGCCATGAATATTGAAGGTCTTGGTGATGAAATAGTGGAGGAACTTTATAATCTAGGTTTTGTTAAGAATATAACTGATTTGTATAATTTAAATGATAAAAAAAGGGACATAATGCAGTTTGATGGTTATGGAGAAAAAAGTGTTAATAAAATGCTTGAAAACATTGAAAAGAGTAAAAATGTAAGCTTGGAAAGATTATTGTTTGGTTTAGGTATAAAAGAAATTGGTAGTAAAACAGCTAAATTACTTGCAAGTACTTATGAAAATATGGATAATTTGATGAATGCTACGATTGAAAACTTAGAAAGTGTTCGTGATATTGGACATATAACAGCTCTAAGTGTTTATGAATATTTACAAAATAATAAAGAGTTAATTGAAAAATTAAAAAATATTGGTATAAATATGACTTATTTAGGTAAAACTCTAGGATTAAATGATTTAATTACTGGTAAAAGATTTGTTATAACAGGCACAATTGATGGCTATGGAAGAAAAGAAATAAAAGAAATAATAGAAAGCTATAAAGGTGTAGTTAGTGAATCTGTTAGTAAGAATACTGATGTTGTAATCGTTGGAGCTAATCCTGGAAGTAAATATAGTGATGCTTTAAGGCTTAATATTATGATCTGGGATAATGATAAAACTGTTAGTGTGTTAAATAATTTGCCAAAAGCATAAATAGATAGTATAATTATATTACTTGAAGAGGTGAAAAATGAAAAAATTGAAAGAATTATGGGGGAAAAATAAAGTACTTATAGTACTTGGAATAATATTGGTTATTTGTTTAGTAGCTATTATTATTGTAACTTTTTCTTTCTTTTTAGGAGGAAATAAAGGTGTTTATGGTGATCGTCTTAAAGACATTGATAAACATCCCGTTACAGAAACTTTAAAAAGTGAATATGTAACAGCTTTGGAAGCTGAAAATAGTGTTACAAGTGTAAGTATGGATATTAAAGGTAAAATAATTTATATAATTATTAATTTTGCATCTGATACTGCTTTAAATGATGCTGAAGCTTTAGCAGCATTAAGTTTAGATAAACTAGGTGAAGATATTTTATCTTTTTATGATATTAATTTTACATTGAAATGTGAAAAAAGTGAAAATAGTGAAGGATTTACAATTCTTGGAGCTAAAAATGTGGCCGGTTCTGGTTTAGTTTGGAATAATAATACCCCACTAGAAAGTGAAGAATAATGAAAAAGAAAAGAAGTATAATTATCGTAATTGTTAGTATTTTAGTAGTTGTTGGAGTAGCAATTCTTTTATACAACTTGTTAAATGATAAAAATAAATTAACTGTTGCAGAACGAAATTGGGTTAATGAAAGTATAGGTACTATTCAAAATATTAATATTGTTAATAATGTTAATGTCTTTGGAAAAGATGGAAGTGGACTATTTTATGATTTTTTGGATGACTTTGAAAAAGAATATGAATTAACTATAAATCCAATTACTTTTAATACTGGTAATGTTCCAAGTGGAATTACTTTTAATGAAAAAACAAGTGTGGATGATAATGATATTATTTTTTATAGTGATCATTATGTTTTAGTGAGTAAAACAGATGATATTATATCAAGTGAAGAAAATTTAAATGGTAAAACAATTGGAATTTTGACTTCCGATCTTAGTTATGTTTCAAAATACATTAAGAAAGCTACGAATGTAACATTTAAACAATTTGATACTAGAGATGAACTTCTTAAAGATATGGAAGGTTCAGAAAATTATATGCTTGTTTCTTTAATGGATTATTTAGATGTAATACTTAGTAAGGATTATAAAGTTGTATACCATTTTAGTGATATAAAGAAATATTTTACATTGAGTACTACAGATGATATCTTATCAAGTGTATTAATTAAGCATTATAATAAATGGATAAGCAAATTTGATGATATATATAATCAAAATTTATTTAAAACATTTACTCAAAATATGCAAATTAGTGATACAGAGGTTGATAGCATGCAAAGTGTTATCTATAATTACGGCTTTGTAAATGCATCTCCTTATGAAGTTATTACTGGTGGTAAGTATGGTGGTATAGTAGCGGTTTATTTAAGTAAATTTAGTAAATTTGCTGATGTTGAATTTAATTTTAATAAATATAAGAATTTTTATAAGTTTGATAAAGCTAAGAAGAATAATGAAATAGATTTATATTTTAATTATTATAATTTTGCTGATGATTTTTATCAAACTAGTGGTCTTAATATTGAATATGTAATAGCTTTGCCAAAAAGTGATAATACTGTTATTAAATCTATTAATTCCCTGATTGGAAAGACTGTATATGTTCAAGAGAATAGTAAGTTATATGATTATGTAAATGCAATTGAGGGTATTAATGTTAAAACATTTAGTACTACTAAAGAATTATTTAAATTAAATAAAAAAGATGTTAATATAATAATTGATAAAAATACTTTTGATTATTATAGTGATAATAAATTAAATAATTATAATGTAAGATATACGGATTATATTTTAAATAATTATACATTTAAAGTTAGAACAAATAGTGCATTATATAAATTATTAAATAAATATATTAATATATCTGATGATAATGAAATGGTTATTGAAGGACTTTTAAATCATCAAGAAACGGTTAAAAGCGGTGGTATGATAACCAAAATTGCGGAATATATTCTTTATGTTGTTATAATAGTTACAATTATTATTCTTGTAGTGTTTAAGAAAAGTAAAAAAATAACTATTGCTAGAAAAATTAAAAAAGATGATAAAATGAAATTTATTGATCAATTAACTAGTTTAAAAAATAGAAATTTCTTAAATGAAAATATTGAAACTTGGAATAATAATACTATATATCCTCAGACAATTATGGTAGTGGATTTAAATAAGATACAAGAAATAAATGATTTGTATGGCTATAATGAAGGCGATAGACAAATTAAATCTTTAGCTAATGTTTTAATTAAAACTCAACTTGACAATAGTGAAGTTATGCGTACTGATGGCAATGAATTTGTTATTTATTTTGTTGGATATAGTCAAAAACAAATTAGTAATTATATATTTAAATTAAATAGAGAAATAAAAAAACTACCTTATGATTTTGGAGCAGAAATTGGTTATAGTATGATTCTTGATGATATTAAAACTATTGAAGATGCCTTAAATGAAGCTGTAGAAGATATGAAAAAAAATAAGGATAGTAACAATGAAGAAGCTTAAATGTGAACTGGCGGAGTTTTTTCAAAACTTCAAAAAAGTTTTATTTAAACCAGAGATGGCAATTTTGCCAGGTCAACTTGCTTACTTCTTTGTTCTAGCAATTGTACCCACAATAACTTTGATAAGCTATGAAGCAACACTTCTTAATTTATCAACTGATGTGATATATGATTTTATTGGTTCAGCTTTTTCTGAAGATATTGCTAGTATGCTTTTAGCATCTCCAAATCAATCTGAAAAAGGTATAGGATTTTTTCTAGTTGTAATTGTTGGGTATTTCATTGCGTCAAATGGACCTGCTTCAATAATTATTACTTCAAATACGATTTATGGAGAAAAACAGGACGGATTTTTTAGAAGAAGATTAAAAGCTTTAATTATGACCTTTGTCTTAGTTTTACTTTTCATATTTATGTTAATAGTACCAGTTTTTGGTACTAAAATAATTGAATTGTTTAAATTTGTGGATTTAAAAAGTGGAGTAGCAGAAAATATATCTATGATCATAAGTATTATGCAGGGACCAGTTACATGGCTCATAATGTATTTCTTTATTAAGATTCTTTATACTATGGCTCCGAATAAAAAAGTTAGAAGTAAAAATGTTGGTTATGGGGCTTTATTTACAACATTTTCATGGGTAATTATCACATATATTTATTCATATTATATAAATAATTTAGCTCACTATTCTACATTTTATGGAGGACTAGCTAATATTGTAATTTTAATGTTTTGGTTCTATCTTCTTGCATATGCCTTTACAATAGGAATGGCTCTTAATTATCGTAAAGAAGAGATAGAATTAGAAAAAACTGGAACTATAAATTCCATTAAATAGAGAATAATAAAGTTATGTACTACGGGTATTACTTATGTACATGATTCCTTTCTTCGATATAACTCTAGTATTAATTTACCTAAAATATATTGAAGAGTAATATTCAAATAAGACTTGCTTAGTGTGAGTCTTGTTTTTAGTTAAATATTAAAAATAGTGTTATAACAATTGTTCTTTTAACAAAATAATTGTAAAATTTTTTAAAATATATTTACATTTTAGTAATATTTTGATAATATTTAATATATAGAATAAAGAGGTGCAATTAATTATGAAAGATTTCATTTATGAATTATATCAAAATGATAATTTTACTTTGTGGTTAACGATAGCTTTAGTAGTATTAATTATTCTTTTTGTGATAGTATATTTCTTTGGTAAAAAGGATGAAAAGTTAGAAGAAACGAGAAGACTTCAAAAAATAGAATTGGATGCTTTTAAAAAAGAAGAGGAAAACTCTAAAAAAATTGAAGTTAAAGAAGAACCTAAGATTGAAGAAAAAGAAGAAATACGACCTATTGAAGTGGTAAATGAAGAAGTAAATGTTACAGAATTTAAACCAAGTATTGAAGATACTGAAGAAGAAATTGAACTTCCTAAAGTAAATGTTGAGTCTAGAGCTAGTAAACCTTTATTTAGTGATCATGAGGAAGAAGAAAGTCCAATTAGTATTAATGAATTACCTGAAATAAAAATCGATGAAAAAGATGAACAAATTGAGAGTGGTTTATCTAATTTAGAAGCAATTAAAAACGAATTTAATAATATTGATATTCCTGAAATTAAGGAAGAAATTGTACCAGAACAAAAACCAGTATTTAAATCTAGTCCTCAAATATTTAGTTCAGTTTTTGTTAATAAAAAGGATGAAAATATAAGTAATAATAATACAGAAGAAGTTGTTACAAAGA
The DNA here is from genome assembly GCA_934085825.1 of uncultured Bacilli bacterium. Taxonomy (GTDB): domain Bacteria; phylum Bacillota_I; class Bacilli_A; order RF39; family UBA660; genus Onthocola_B. The sequence continues at coordinate 97,685 of CAKOHR010000001.1, forward strand.
TAGAAGAAAAAGAAGAAAAATCTGAACCTCTTATTAAAACTTTTATAATTGAAGATGATGATGATGAAATGGATTTACCAACATTAAAAAAAGATGAAGAATCTGTTAAACCATTAGTATCTGATGAAAATGATAAAAAATCAAGTCTTTTGGATGATGTGAATGGGGAAATATATGAATTAAAATAGAGCTTAGCTCTATTTTTCCTTTTTTATATACTAAGATAGTTATCCTAATTCTACAAAAACAAATCTTGATATATGGCCGAACATATGGTATAATTCGATTATCATGGAGGCATTATAATGACTATATATAAAGCATATAAATTTAGAATTTATCCAAATAGAGAGTAAAAGGTAATGATAGATAAAACTTTGGATGTACGAGGTTTGTTTTCAATAAATTCTTAGTAGAAAGAAAAAAATATGAAGAAAACAAAATTAAATTAAGTGCTTATGATGAGTTAAAAGAACTAATTGATTTTAAAAAAAGTGGCTTAAAGAAGTAGATTCATGTGATCTTCAAAAATGTGTATTTAACTTAGATGATGCATTTAAGAATTTTTTTTCGTGAAAATTGATATCCAAAATATAGAAGCAAAGGAGAACATGAAAGTTATACAACAAATAACACATTAAATGAATATAAAAATGTTAAATATGAAAGTATAAGAATAGATTTAAAAAAATAAAGTAATAACATTACCAAGACTAAAAAAAGTAAAGTTTCGAGATATAGAAAACCAAAGTAGTAATAGGAAAAATAAAGTCAGCAACAATTAGTAAAGATGCTAGCAAGTATTTTGTAAGCATCCTTGTTGAAGAGCCGTTTACTAAACCAACTATAAATCCAACATCAATCTTGGGATTAGATTTAGGCATCAAAGATTTTATAATTACTTCATATGGAGAAAAACTAAAAAATGAGGTAAAAGTAAATGAATATTATCCAAGTAGCGAGGTTTGCAATAGATGTGAATATAAAAATGAAGAAGTAAATGATTTAAGTGTAAGAAAATGGATATGTCCAAGATGTGGAATGGATCATGATAGAGATATAAATGTAAGTGAAAATATAATGTATAATATAAATAGGAACGAAATAGCTAAAAATATTAGGGTGGCGACTATCCGAAGTTGATCTGCTTGAGAAACTTTGGTTTTCAGCGAAACAGAAAAGTGTTACCGTGAGGTAACACTGCTACTTGAATTTTGTTAGAAATTTAAGCTTTGTTGTGGTTGCTTTCAAAATAAAATTAGTTTAAAATAAATATTGTGAGAGGTAATTATGAATGAAGATATAAAAAAATATGGTATTATGTTGATAATAAATGTAATTTTGTTAATAGTGGAATTGATTTTTAAAATTAAGGGTGTGTTTGGACTTGTACTTTGTATATTAAGTATTTATTTTATTATTGCTTTATCGATTAGAATACTAAGGTTAACAAATTTATTTAATGAAGAAATAATGGAGAAAATAGATATATTATTCTTTCTATGAAGTATAAAAAAGTATATATAGAAATAACTAATAATTGTAACCTTAATTGTAGCTTTTGTATTCATAATAAACGTAAAGGTAAATTTATGACAATGAATGAATTTAAAATAATTTTGAATAAAATGAAAGGCTATACTAAATATTTATATTTTCATGTTTTAGGAGAACCTCTATTGCATCCTTGTATAAATGAACTTATTGATGAAGCAAGTAAAGATTTTTATGTGAATATTACAACTAATGGGTATTTAATAAAAAATATAAAAAATAATAAAAATATAAGACAAATAAATATATCTCTTCATAGTAGTCTAAATAATAAGGAAAAGTATTTAGAAAGTATTTTTGAAGTAGTTGATAATTTAAAAAAATATACTTATATAAATTATAGACTTTGGACTAATAAAAGTGATGAAATAATTAATATTTTAGAAAAAAAGTATAATGTAAAAATTAAAGATTCTAGAAAATTAGAAGAAAATGTTTTTATAGATTTTGATAAAGAATTTATTTGGCCTGATTTAAATAACAATATTTGTAAAACATATGGTAGGTGTTATGCTTTGAGGGATCATATAGGAATTTTAGTTGATGGTACTGTTATTCCTTGTTGTTTGGATGGAAATGGAAAAATTAATTTAGGGAATATATTTGAGGATGATTTAGAAAAAATAATAAATAGTGATAGATGTAAATGTATGATAAATGGATTTAAAGAAAGAAAACTTGTAGAACCATTATGTAAACATTGTGGTTTTATAGATAAATTAAGTAAAGATGGAGGTAAAATATGAAAAAATTTGCATGTAAAAACGAAAATGCTATATATTTTGAGACAATTGAAAGTGATTTTAGAACACCTTTTTTTAGAGACATTGATAAGATACTATATTCTTTAGCTTTTCAAAGATATATGGATAAAACTCAAGTATTTTCTTTTAAAGAAAATGACCATTTAACAAAAAGAATGATACATGTTTTGTATGTTAGTAAAATTGCTAGAACAATAGGTAGGAGCTTAGGCTTAAACGAAGATTTAATTGAAGCTGGGGCACTTGGACATGATCTTGGACATACACCATTTGGACATGTTGGAGAAGCAATTTTAAATGAAATAAGTTTAAATGCTGGATGTGGATATTTTAATCATAATGTTCATAGTGTAAGACTTTTAATGAATATTGAAAATTATGGAAATGGTAAAAATATAACATTACAGACGCTTGATGCAATCCTTTGTCATAATGGTGAAATAGTAGAAGGTATTTATAAGCCGTGTTCAAAGACTAAAGATAAGTTTTTAGAAGAATATAAAAATACTTATACAGATAAGGATGCATGTAAAAAGCTTTCTCCGATGACTTTGGAAGGGTGTGTTGTTAGAATTAGTGATTTAATTGCTTATCTTGGTAGAGATATAGATGATGCAATAAGAATGAATCTTTTAAAATGGGATGATATACCTGAAAATATTACAAAAGTTTTAGGGAAAAATAATAGTGAAATAGTAAATACAATTATAAATGATATTATAAAAAATAGTGAAGGTAAAAATTACATTAAGTTAAGTGAGGATGTTTATAAAGCTATATGTGATTTAAAAGATTTTAATTATAAAAATATTTATTATAAAGCATATACTGATGAAGAGAGAAAGCTTTTGAAGAAGATGATTTTTACTTTATATAATACTTATTTGGAGGATTTGGAAAACAATAATTATGAAAGTAATATTATTAAGTCATATTTAAGTAATATGAGTGATGAATATAAAAAAAATAGTAATGCAAGAATTGCTATTGATTATATTGCTGGAATGACTGATGATTATACTTTAAAAGAATATAATAAAATTTTAAAAATTAAACATAATAGTATTGAGGTGCAAAATGAAATATAAAACTTATAATTGTAATTCATTTAATGTTTATACAATTAAAACGGATAAATTTAAAACTAGTCATGTGGAAGTGATTTTTAGAAATATTGCAAATAAGGAAGATATAGGAGATTATTCTTTTTTAGCAGATATGTTGAGTGAATCAAGTAAAAAATATCCACGTAAAAAAGATTTAATTACAAAGTTTGAAGAACTTTATAAAATAGTTGTTTTTGCAACAACAGTTAGAGTTGGAAATACTTTAGATTTTCATGTGTCTTTGGATTTTATTAATCCTGAATATATAAATGATAAAAATTATATAGAAGAAGTAATTAAAACATTATTTGATATCATAGAAAATCCGAATGTAACTAATGATGAATTTGATTTGAAAACATTTAATATTGTTAAAGAGAGAATAAAAAGAGAAATAAATAGTTTAAAAGAAAACCCTATGAAACAAAGTATTAAAGAGGCTTTTAAAACTATGAATACTGATACTGCTACATCATATGAACTTTTGGGAACACTAGAAAGCTTAGAGAAAATAACTCCTTCTAGTTTATATAAAACTTATAAAAGCTTGAGAAAAAACTTTAAAGTAGATATATTTTTAATTGGTAATTTAGAGATGGATGATACTGTTTCATTAATAAAGAAAAATTTTAAAAATAGATATATTGTTGAAGATAAATTTGATTTAATGGTTGATAATAAAGATGTTAAAAAACCTATTGTAAGAAGTATGCCATCTGATAATGTTCAAGCTAATTTAGTTATGATTTTTAATTTGAAAAATTTTACAGATCTTGAAAAAAATATAACTTTTAATATTTTTAATTATTTGTATGGTAGTGGTGGTCTTACATCAAAGTTATATCAAAGTATTAGAGAAAAAAATAGTTTATGTTATGCTATAAGTAGTATGTATTTAAAATATGATAAATTATTACTTGTTCATATTTCTTTGGAACAAGCTAATGTTAAAAAAGCTGTTAATTTAGTAAAAAAAGAATTAAAAAATATGCAAAATGGAGATTTTTCTTTAGAAGAATTAAATGATGCTATTAATAATATGGTAATTTCTTTAGATATGGCTGGAGATAATACTGTATCTATTATTAATAATTATGTATTTCATATTTTTGATAATTTACCTATGCCTGATGAAAGAATTGAAATGTTTAAAAATGTAAAAAAAGAAGATGTTATAAACGTTGCTAAGAAAGTAAAACTAAATACAATATTTACCCTAGAAGGGAGAAGTAATTAATGGAAGAATTAAAGTTAAAGGGCTTAAATGAAGTTATATATGTTTATGAAACTAAATGTGGGCTTAAAATATATATGTGGGTTAATGAAAAAATAAGTAGTATGTATGCTTCTTTATCCGTTAGATATGGTTCAGTTCATACAAAGTTTAAAATAGGAAAGAAAACATATGAAGTACCAAATGGACTTGCTCATTTTCTTGAACATGTTAAATTTAATGTTGATGAAGAAACTACAGCACATGATAAATTTTATAAAATAGGGGGAGATTCAAATGCTTTTACAACATTTGATTATACATCATATTTAGTCTTTGCTACTAAAAATAAGAAAGAAAATTTAGAAGAATTACTTGATTTTGTATATAATCCTTATTTTACTAAGAAAAATATTGCTAAAGAAAAAGGAATTATAGTGGAAGAAGCTAATATGGGTATTGATGATCCTTATAGTATTATATTTTTTCATACATTAAAAAATACTTTACAAAAATCTAAATTTAGGAATACAATTACTGGTACACCAGAAGATGTAGAAAGTATAACACTTGAAGATGTTAAACTTGCTTATGATGCATTTTATCATCCTAAAAATATGTTTTTGACTATTACAGGTAATTTTAATCCATATGAAATGGCTAGTATTGTAGAAGAAAATTTAGCTAAAAAAGACTTTAAAGAGTATTTAAATCCTGTAGTAATTAAAGAAAACGAACCAAGGAAAGTTACTAAGAAGTATACTGAAGAAAAACTTAATTTAACTTATCCTCAAGTAAAATTTACTTTAAAAATGGATATGAATAATTTTAAAAATTATAGTAGATTGGAACTTAAAATGTTAACTAATTTATTATTTAATATTAACTTTGGTGTTACTTCTGATTTTAAGGATGAATTAATGCAAAAAGGTATTATTCAAAGTCTGTTTGTTACAAATGATATTTATGATGATAATTTTGTTATAACTATTACATCTACAACTAATTTTAAAGAAGAATTAATAAAGAGAGTAAAGGATAAATTAAATAATTTAAGTGTTAATGAAATAGATTTTAAAAGAAAAAAGAATGCTGCCATAGCAACACTTATCCTTGACTTTGAAGATTTAGAAAATGTAAGTTTTAGATTACAAGACGATGTTTTAAATAATGGGGGAATTATTACTAATTTAAAAGAAATTCTTGAAGAAAAAGATGTTTCAGATTTAGAAAATTTAATTAAATTGATTGATACTGAAAATATGTCAATTAATGTATTTTTACCAAAAGAAAACCAAAAGGAAAAATAACCTTTTGGTTTTTAACATACTATCTGTTGTAGAATTCAACGATAAGTTGTTCATTAATTTCTGGATTAAGTTCGCTTCTTTCAGGAAGTCTAACAAATTTACCAGTTAATTTCTTTTCATCCATTTCTAGAAAAGCTGGAACAGTTCTCTTTTGTTCAATTGCATCAAGGATAGCTGGATGATTCATAGAGTTTTCTTTAACAGAAATTATATCACCAACTTTAGTAGTGTATGAAGGAATATCAACCTTTTTACCATTTACTAAAATATGTCCATGATTAACAATTTGACGAGCACTTCTTCTAGTTCTAGCCATACCTAGACGATAAACCATGTTATCAAGTCTAGATTCAAGAAGGATTAGTAAGTTTTCCCCAGCAATACCATGCATCTTTGAAGCTTTGTCAAATACTTTGTGGAATTGTTTTTCATTAAGTCCATAAAGAATTCTAACTTTTTGTTTTTCTTGCATTTGGATACCATATTCACTTAACTTACGACGACGATCTTGTCCATGTTGTCCTGGTGCATAAGGTCTTTTAGCTAAATCTTTGCCATTTTCTAATGTAGAAAAACCAAGTCTTCTAGATTTTTTATAAGCTGGTCCCGTATATCTTGCCATAAAATCTCCTTTCATTTTATTTGCAAAATATTTATTCTGTTATATCCATTAAATAGGGAGTTTGAATAATTTCTTCAAGGCAGTAAAGAATACTTTATTCCATTAAGGTTCAAACACATTATTTATAGGTACAACTCTGCCTAAATAACTTGCAAGTGTATTATATAATAATTCTATGTGTATGTCAAACTATTTTTGAGATTAAATTATGTAATTTATTGACAATTTAAAAAAATAACTTACAACTAATGTGTAATTATATTTTGAAAACCTGGCCCATTCCGTAATTTTTGGATAGGGTACGGACTTTCATTTTCTTTTAAAAACTTTTATAAGTTTATATTTTTTTATTATCATTATTTTATTTAACCATTTTCTATGAAGGTCAGAATAAACTTTAATAACTTGATTAATAATATTTTTGGTATTTAATTTGTTTTTTCGTAATATCAAGTATAATAAAAAATTAACTTATTAAATAAGGCATTTTTACCAGTTTTTCCTTGACATTTGCTCCATTTTGTATTATTATCTATTGGTATTTACAGAAAAAGGGTGAAGTTTTATGGATAAAATAATTAATATTGCTGTAGTAGCACACGTAGATGCTGGTAAATCAACTTTAGTAGATGGATTACTTAGACAAAGTGGTGTTTTTAGAGCAAATGAAGAATTAGTAGATTGTGTAATGGATAGCGGAGATATTGAAAAAGAAAGAGGTATTACAATTACTGCCAAAAACTGTGCTATCAAATATAAAGATTATAAGATTAACATCGTGGATACTCCAGGTCATGCTGATTTTTCGAGTGAAATTGAAAGAGTTATTAAAACTGTTGATACAGTTATTTTACTTGTGGATTCTGCGGAAGGACCCATGCCTCAAACAAGATTTGTTTTAAAGGAAGCATTACAAAACAATTTAAAACCAATTCTATTTATTAATAAAATAGATAAAAAAGATCAAAGAGCTGAAGAAGTTGTTGATATGACATTTAATTTATTCATGGAACTTGGTGCAACAGATGAACAACTTGATTTTCCAATTCTTTATGGTAGTGCTAGAAGTGGTTATGCAATTTATAATATGGGGGATGAAGGTAAAGATTTAACTCCATTATTTGAAACAATAGTAAATAATACTAAACCATTTGAGGGAAATGAAAATGATTCTCTTCAATTGCAAGTGTGTCAACTTGATTATGATGATTATATCGGTAGACTTGGTATTGGTAGAATTAATAAGGGAAAAATAAAATCAGGTGAAACTGTATCACTTGCAACAAATGAAGGAAAAGTTGAATCATTCAGAGTTACTAAATTGTTTGTAAATGAAGGAATTAAAAGAGTAGAAGTGCCTGTTGCATATTACGGTGATATAGTAACAGTTGCTGGTTGTGCTGATGTATCAATTGGTGATACAATTTGTCAAAAAGATGTAATTAATCCACTTCCTAAAATTGTTATTGAAGAACCAACATTGTCTATGAATTTTTTAGTTAATAATTCTCCATTTGCTGGTCAAAGTGGTAAATTTTTAACAAGTAGACATTTAAAAGATAGACTTGAAAAAGAATTAGAAACTAATGTAGGTTTAAAAGTTGAACAACTTGAGGGTGCTGATGGTTTTAAAGTTAGTGGTCGTGGTGAACTTCATTTATCAATTTTACTTGAAAATATGAGAAGAGAAGGTTATGAATTATCTGTTTCTAAACCTGAAGTTATTTTTAAAGAAATAGATGGCAAAAAGTGCGAACCATATGAAAAAGTTATAGTAAATGTACCAAATGAATATTCAGGAACTGTAATTAATTCATTGAATGAAAGAAAAGGTATTATGCAAAGCGTTACTCCAGGTGAAGTTGGATATACAAAAGTTGAATATTTAGTGCCTACCAGAGGATTAATTGGTTATCGTGGTTCATTTATTACTGAAACAAAAGGTGAAGGTATCATGGTTCGTTCATTTGATTCATATGGACCTTATGCTGGACCTATTTCAGGACGTAAAAATGGTGTTCTTGTGTCTATGGTTAATGGTACAACATTTGGTTATTCTCTTTATAACTTAAGCAGTAGAGGAACAATGATTGTAGATCCATCTACTGATGTATATATTGGTATGATTATTGGACTTGCTAATAAAGAAGGGGATTTAGATGTAAATCCATGTAAAAATAAGGAACTTACAAATACTAGAAGTGCTCATGCTGATGATGCTATAGTGTTAAATAAGGCTAAGAAATTTACATTGGAAGAAGCTTTAGAGTTTATTGAAGATGATGAGTATATTGAAGTTACACCAACAGAAATAAGGCTTAGAAAAAAATATTTAGATTCAAAAGAAAGATATAGAAGATCAAGATAAGACTTTAAAAGGTCTTATTTTTTTTGAAAAAAATGGGGCGTTAGTAATTTGTTAAATTTGGACTAGCTCATAAGATATAGTAAGAAGTAACCTTAAAGGAGGTGATATCTTGACTATATCATTATCAGTGGTCATAATGCTTGTAGCATATATTTTCGGAGCCATTACTAAAATATTTATAGAAAAACTACCTAATAATTTTATACCTATTCAAAATGTTGTAATAGGAGTAATTAGTGGTGTTATCTGTTACTTTTTAAAACTTGATGATAATTTACTTAACTCCATTTTAGTAGGACTTATGTCTACGATGAGTGCAGGCGGAATAGCAGATCTCATAGAAGTGAAAAAAACACAAGATAATGAAACTAAAGGTTAAATGATTTTTCTATAAGCAAATGACAATTGTATGACTAATGTTTTTAATATCAATTTGTAGTTTGAAATTATTATAATTTTATGATAATATAAGTCTATATGAATGAAAAATTCATATAATAAAAAAAGAAACATTTGATTTTCATAGGTCAATGCTTACTTTTTTATGTAGATGATGTTTACTTGAACATTTATAATGACAAGTAAACATTTTTTTAATGAAGCAAAAATCAAATGTTTCAATATTTTTTGTAACAAAAATGTGACTATAAGTAAAAGAAAATATACTTTTATAAAATATAACTTTTTTATGCAAATGATGTTTACTTGAACGTTTAAAGTTTAGGTAAACTTTTTTTGTTCTACTTACGATAGCTTGTACATATTATTATTCTGGGAGGAAAGGCACATGGGATTAAATGAAAAAGAAGTAATTGAATCTAGAAAAAAATATGGTACAAATGAAATAACAAAACAAAAACAAAATACTTTTCTGCATTTATTACTAGAGTCACTCGGAGACCCAATTATTAAAATATTACTAATAGCTTTAGCAATTAAAGTTGTGGTATTATTCCGTGACTTTGATTGGTATGAAACAATAGGTATTTTGATAGCAATATTTTTAGCATCATTTATCTCAAGTATAAGTGAATATGGTTCTGAAAAAGCATTTTCTAGGCTTCAAGAAGAACAGTTGAAAACTACTGCCAAAGTAAAAAGAAATGGTAAAATATTAGAAATACCATCAGCTGAAATTGTAGTTGGGGATGTTGTTATACTAAATAGTGGTGATAAAATACCTGCAGATGGTTATTTGATTAGGGGGACTTTAAGTGTTGATGAGTCAGCTTTAAATGGGGAAACTAAAGAAGCTAAAAAGGTCAGTAAAAACGGAGATGTTGTAGCAGATAATAATAGAGTTTTTCGTGGTTCAGTAGTTTATAATGGTGAAGCAGAAATGCAAGTTAGATTTATAGGTGATAAAACAATTTTAGGTAAGATTTCTCAAGAACTTCAAGAAGTTGTGCCTGAAAGTCCTCTCAAAATAAAGCTTAGAGGTTTAGCAAAAACAATTAGTAGAATTGGTTATATAGGTGCTATTTTAGCCTCGGTTTCCTATCTGTTCTCTAGTATCGTTCTTGAAAATAATTTTGACTTAGATTTGATTATTGCCACAATTACTAATTTTCCAGTTATGTTTAATCATTTACTTTATGCTTTAACTTTATCAGTTACTATTATTGTAGTTGCAGTTCCTGAAGGTCTTCCCATGATGATTACTTTGGTTTTATCAAGTAATATGAAAAAAATGCTTAAAGATAATGTGCTTGTTAGAAAATTGGTAGGAATAGAAACTTCCGGAAGTTTGAATGTTTTACTTACTGATAAAACTGGAACTTTAACTAAGGGAATTTTAAAAGTAACAGAATTTGTAACTCCAGATTTAAAGATATATAAATCTAATATGGAAATAAAAAAAAGTGTTAATTATGAAATATTATATTCTTCATTTTTTTATAATAATGCTAGTATGATTAGTGAAAATGGTGTAATTGGTGGTAATTCAACGGATAGGGCATTACTTAATTTTGTGGGTAAAAATAGTGAAATTAGTAAAAAAATAATAAGTAAAGTTCCTTTTGATAGTGCTATTAAATATAGTAGTGTAACTTTAAGTGATGGAACAATTCTTGTAAAAGGTGCTAAAGAAGTACTACTTTCTAAATGTAAAACTTATTTAAATAGTTTTGGCAAAGAAGTGATGCTTTTAAATAAAAAAAAGTTAGAGAATAAAATAGATAGTTATACAAAAACATCGGGAAGAGTTTTGATATTTGCCTATGGTAAATCTATGGATAATTTATGTTTACTTGGTTTTGTTAATATTAAAGATGAGTTACGGGATGAAGCTAAAGAAGGAATTAGACTTATTAAAAGTGCAGGTATAAAACCTATTATGATTACGGGGGATGCAGTAGATACAGCAGAATCTATTGCACGTGAGGTTGGTCTTATTGATATAAAAAGTAATCTTGTATTATCAAGTAGTGATTTAGAAAAATTAAGTGATGATGAAATAAAGAGTAAATTATCTAGTATAGCTGTTATAGCTAGAGCTCTTCCTCAAGATAAGAGTCGAATGGTTAGTATTATAGAAAGTATGGATTTAGTGGTTGGTATGACTGGTGATGGTGTAAATGATGCTCCAGCTTTAAAGAAAGCAAATGTTGGCTTTGCTATGGGAAGTGGAACTGAAGTAGCTAAAGAAGCTGCAGATATTGTTATACTAGATAATAATATTCTATCAATTAGCAAGGCAATCTTGTATGGAAGAACTATCTTTAAAAGTATTAGAAAGTTTATAATTTATCAATTAACAGTTAATATGTGTGCACTCGTTTTATCAATAATTGGTTCTTTTATTGGGGTATCAACTCCGATTACAATTGTGCAAATGCTATGGCTTAATATGATTATGGATACTTTTGCAGGGGTTGCATTTTCATTTGAAGCACCACTTGTTGAATATATGGAGGAACCCCCTAAGAAAAAAGATACACCAATTATGAATAAATACATGTATAGTGAAATAATATGGACAGGTATATACTCAGCATTTTTATGTATATTATTTTTAAAACTACCAATCTTTAAAACATTAATTAGAACTGGAGAAAATTCAAAATATTTAATGACAGCATATTTTGCAATGTTTATATTCATGGGAATATTTAATGCCTTTAATGCTCGAACAGTTAGAATAAATACTTTTGCTAATTTATCTAAAAATAAAGTTTTTATTGGCATATTTGGTTTTATATTTATAGCCCAGGTTTGGATTATTTATAATGGTGGAGATATTTTTAGAACTTATGGACTTAGGATAAATGAACTTATTTTAGTACTTTTACTTGCTTTAACAGTATTTCCAGTTGATTGGCTTCGTAAATATATTTTGAAAAAACGTGGTATTGCCATTAAAATTTAATTGCAAGTGTTATTACAGTTTGATATAATGAATGTAAGGAAGTGATCGTATGGCAAAGTATTGTGAAAAATGTGGAAACAAAATAAATGAAGAAGCTAAATATTGTGATGGATGTGGGGCTCAAGTAAGTTTTAATGATGAATATCCAAGTCATCCTAGATTTATTAAAAGAGATATTGTAATCGCTGTTATTTTATCTTTTTTGACTTGTGGTATTTATGGGGTTTATTGGTTTATAACCATGACAGATGATTCAAATACTTTAGCAGATAATAAGTCTGCTAGTGGGGGAATAGCATTTCTTTACTGTTTAGTTACATGTGGAATATATTTCTTTTATTGGAGTTATATGATGGGTAAAAAAATGTATGAAGCTGGAAGAAAATATGGTAAATCCATTGATGATAATAGTATTTTATATTTGTTATTATCAGTATTTGGTTTAAGTTTAGTTAATTATTGTTTAATTCAAAATGATTTAAATAAATTTGCGGATTAATGAAAAAGATAGTAGTATCAATATTAATATTAGTATTATTTATTTGTTATTTTTACATTTCTAAATATACGGGATTTGCTATTCCGTGTATTTTTCATGAGTTAACAGGATTTTATTGCCCAGGATGTGGGATAACAAGAATGTTTTTTTCAATATTAAAATGTGATTTTTATCAGGCTTTTAGGTATAATCCTTTAGTATTTCTTTTATTAATATGTTTTATTGTTTATAAATTAATTAATTTAAAATTTAAAATAAAATTACCAAAATATACATCATATGTTTTACTTGTAATTGTAATACTTTATGGTATATTAAGAAATATAGATGCTTTTGGATTTCTAAAACCTACGGTTGTATAACAATATACAACTTGTTAGTAAATATTTGCTCAATTAGTTTTATAAAATATGGAGGTAAACAAAAATGAAAAAGAAAAAAATATTAACTATAACTACTATAATTGTTATAGTATTACTTGGTATAACATTATTTATATTTTTAGAAAAAAAGGATATTAAAGAAAAAGAATCTAGCAATATTCAAACTAAAGAAGAAAAAATAAACATTAAAGAAAATGTTGAAGTAGAAATTAATAGTGAAGTTTTAAATATTAAAGATTTTTTTAAAAACAGTAATTTTTCCGATGAAGAAATAAATTATTTTGAAAATGATAAGAAAATTAAATTTGATACCAAATATAATAAAATAGGAAGTTTTAAAGTAGTAATAAAAATAAATGATAAAAATTATGAAACAACTTTAAACGTAGTAGATAAATTAGCACCAACATTAAAATTAAAAGAATTAACAATTACACTAGGTGATAAATTTGAAATAAATTCTTTTGTAGAATCTTGCACTGATAATAGCGAAGAAGATTGCATTTTATCATATAAAGAAAATAAAAAATACACAAAAGTGGGAACTTATGACGTAACTATCATTGCTAAAGATAAGAGTGACAATGTAGTAGAAGAGACAACAAAATTAATTGTCAAAAATAAAAAAACTACAAATGAAACTCAAACAAATAATAATAATAATAATAATAATAATAAAGTGAAGTTTGTCAAAGAAGAAACTGAATCAGTAAAAGAAACAAAAGAATTAAAATATGGTACAATATTAAATTCATGGCACGTTAAAACATACAAGTTGTATAGCGATGGATCTAAAAAGACAGTTAATGAATATACACATTATGAAGTTGATGGTACTAATTTTAATGCCAAAACAAGTGATATGTTACCTGAAGCGATAGAAAACATGAATATTTATAAAAATATTGTTAATGATATTGTAAAATATACTAATGAGTTTAGAACTGAAGCTGGTAAAGAGCCATTAACACTTGATGAAACATTAACAAAAGCAGCTATGGTAAGAGCAATAGAAATGGCTTACTCAGATAAATTTTCTCACGAAAGACCTGATGGAAATATGTGCTATTATATAATGCGTGATTTTGGCCAAGATATTTATGGTGTAGGTGAAAATATAGCAAGTAGACAACGTAGTGCCAAAGAAGTTTCATATGCATGGAAAGGTTCTCAAGGCCATTATGAAAATATGATTTCTTCTTCATTTACCAGAATAGGTGTTGGTGTAATTAATTTTTATGGTACATATTATTGGGTTCAATTATTTCAGTATTAGGAGGTAACATGCAAAAAATAGATGTAGAAAATTTAAATAGAAAAAAGACTTATGAATGGTTTAAAACTTTTAGAAATTCAACCTACGGAATTAATTTAAATATAGATGTAACTAATTTAGTTAAGCTTTCGAAAGAAACTCATACTTTATTTTTCATTAATTTTTTGTTTATTTTAGTAAAATCTCTGAATAGTGTTGATGAAATGAAAATGAGATTTTTAAATAATGAAGCAGTTATATATGATGTTTGTAATCCTGGTATAACAGTTTTAACTAAAAATAATACTTTTGAAAATGTTAGATTTGACTATACTGATAATTATAAAGAGTTTTATAAAATTGCTAGAGAGAAAATTGATAAAGCTAAAAATGAAGATGCTTTAACAAATGATTCATATAATTTAACTGATAAATGGAATGAATATTATATTACTAGTTTACCTTGGATTAGCTTTACTGGAGTAACACATCCTATTCCAGATGATATACATTCTCAAGTAGTACCAAGAATATGTTTTGGAAAGTATTTTTTAGATAGTGATAAGTATTTGGTACCATTTAATATAACAGTAAGTCATATATTTGTGGTGGATATCATATTTCAAAACTTTTAAATGAAATGAATATCAATTTAGAAAATGCCAAAGAATTATTAAAGGAGAATATAAATGAAGAAAAATAGAATTTTAATAATAGTTTTGTTAGTAATCTTAGTAATATCCCTAGTAGGTATATTTTTATATAAAAAGTATAAAAGCGAAAATATAAAAGATATGTCTAAACTATGGTACATATATGAATTAAATGTTGATGAAATTAAAAATAATATTGCAAAAACAATTGATTACAAAGAAAATACTGTATGTGGTAATATTAAAGACATTAAAATAAAGGATGAAAGTTATGAACTAGCATTAAATGAGTTAGCATGTTATATAAATTTATATTATTATAATTTAACTGAGTATAATGAAAATTATCACAATTATATAATTAGTTATAAGGATAAAACTAAAATTAGTAAGAAAGATATTTTAATTCTAAAAGATAATTTAAAAAAAGATACTTCCTTTTATAATAATTTAAAAAATATATTATTATATAAATTTGAAGAAAATGATAAAAAAGATATGTTATTTAAAGAAATAAATAAATATTTGAGTGATTTTAATCCAGAGTATTATGATAATAAAAACTTAACTTATAAAGAAATATTTAACTTTAAATTAAGCGAAATATCATATGTTGCTCATTTATCAAATCTGGTAAATGAAGAAGTTCTAAACATAAAACTAGGCAAATAAAATACTAAAAGTTCTTGTCAAGGTAATTTTAAATTGGTATTATATTATTATTGTTTTAAGGATGTTTTATTATGGAATTATTTTGTATTAAACCATATGAATTAAGTTATTGTAATGGTTTTTCTTATTATACTGATGGAAGATATATTAATGTTAGTCCACATGTAAATAAAAAAGAAAAAGATTTTCTATTTTTTAAAAAAGAAGAAAAGTTACTTCATTGGTTTTATTTAAATGATGGTATACCAATTCCTAAAGTATATCGTGTAAAATATTGGGAGTCTTTCAAAGGTTTAAATGATGCAATTGAAATAACTATATTACAAACACAACACATGAAATTTATACTTTATGGAATAAAGCGTACAATCTTGAGTATGATTTTGATTTGAGTGAAAAATATCAAAAAGATATTTAGAAAGAAAGTCCGATTAGTTTTTTAAATCTTTTACCATATTTTAAAGAATTTAAAAGAAGGGGTATCATATTTAAAAATGATGCATTAAATAATGAAATTACTTTGGAAAGTAATGAGGATATTTTTGATGCAGTTTGTGATATTGAATTTGAATCACAAATGATAAGAGATAAGGAAGTAATATTAAATAGAATAAATCCAAAGTATAAAATAATTAGTTGGTTCTAAAATAATTGCGTTAAGCAGTCGTTTTTTTTTTTTTTTTTTGATGTAAACTTAGTATATAATATGATAAAACACGTGTGTGATGTTGTCATGATAAGGAGAATAGGGATATTATGAATAGTAGTAACAGAAAAAATATGATATTAAGTGGAGTAGCAATTACTCTTTTAGTTGCCTTAATTATTGGAGCAACTTATGCCTATTTTGCAGCACAAACAGGTAACCCAGCATCAGCAGACATCAGAATAAATGCAAATACGGTTGATACATTAACATTTGCAAGTGGTGATCCAATATCCTTTAGTATTAATCAAGAAAATTTTGCTGAGGGTACTGGTAATCAAACAGGAAGTACATATGCAAGTGCAATACTTACGGCAAATAATAAAACAAACACTGCGACAGAACATTATTATTTATATTTAAATATAGAAAATAATACATTTAATTATTCAATTAATAGTGACACTCCCGAAATAATAATGACAATAACGGATAATGTTGGAAATGAAGTAACAGACTTAGTTGGGCTTACATATGTAACAGCAACTGGTGCTGATGGAAACCAAGTAAAAGGATATGATATAACAAATAAAAATGGTTTATTTATATTATTTAGAGATAGAGAAATTACAACGACATCAACTAAAGAAGAAAGATGGAATGTAAAAGTAACATTTATAAATTATAATGAGAATCAAGCAGCAAATGCTGGAAAAAGTATGAGTGCAAAATTAATAATTAGAAAAAATGAATTTAATTATAATATTTCTAAGGCGTGTAGTAATGGCGAAAAATTATCTGATTGCATAATTTCACTTAGTGAAAAAGATATAGCAGGTGCTACAAAAGTATATCACCATGATGCAAATCTTGCATATGGAGCCGGAGATAATTCATATAGGTTTGCTGGAGGAGGACATTCAGATTATTATGTATGTAAATATGATGGTAATGATGTGATGAATACAAATGGGGAAAAAACTCTACCTGAAGTAGATTGTTCAAATATTTACAAGGTGACATATGGAGCTGAGATTCAGTATGCAGATAATTCATATAGTACAGTTTTTATAAATAAGAAAACAGTAAATTGGGATAGTACAAATAGTAAATGTGTTACTTCATCAGGTGATGATGTTAAATCATATGAAAGTGGTACAGTAACACAAGATGCGTGTACCGGAACAGCCTATTATGTGACAATTTACGGTGGATACTGGTTAGGAATAGAAGAGGTAGGCGCTGGAGAAGAAGTATTAGTCGGATATGCCGAAAGTGAAGTTAATAATTTTGTGTGTTTTGGTTCTAATGAAGCATTATGTCCAACAGATAACTTATACAGAATAATTGGAGTAATAGATGGCAAAGTAAAATTAATAAAATATGATTATGCAACTAGTAGCTTACTTGGAACAGATGGAGAATATGCCAAATATGGAGGAGAATATAGCAAATATTATAAAGGAAATTTAACAACAATGGATTGGTATTACTGGAATAATGATAGTAACACTTGGAGTACTAGTTTACTAAATAAGACAAATTTAAACACAAATTTTATTAATAATATGGAAAATGAATGGATAAAAAAAATCGCTACAACAATATGGAAGGTTGGTGGAAATTCATATCAAAAAATAAAATTAGCAATTCCAACAATAGCATATCAAAATGAAATTGTAAGCCCAGATCCAACAAGTACATCAACAACAGGAGAAACAGTATACACAGCCAAAATAGGATTGATGTACGCATCAGATTATGGATTTGCAGCAGGTCCGAGTGCATGGACAACAACTTTATGGGATTATGGTGAAAATGATGAATCTGGAAAATTGATAAGATATGAAAATTGGATGTTTATGGGATATAGAGAATGGACCATAACTCGTCGAAATGATAAGTATAGTGTGGCTTTGGTGGAACGTGATGGTAAATTTAATGACACGGGGTATGGAAATAGCTGTGCGGTTCGTCCTGTTTTCTTTTTAGAAAGTTCGGTTGCATACGCTAGTGGTGATGGAACTTTAGAAAATCCAATTCGCCTCGGGGATTAATGAAAAAATTAGATAAATAATTGCAAAAGATATTAAAAATGTAGGAAAATAACAAAAAACACTTGTCAAAAGTGCTTTTTTTTGGTATTATTTAGTAGTCATGGCGAGATAGCTCAGCTGGCTAGAGCATCCGGTTCATACCCGGCAGGTCGAGAGTTCGAATCTCCCTCTCGCTACCAATTTGAAATAAATATTTTTTTATATAAAAAAGAAACATTTGATTTGGTCGTCCGATGTCATCTTTTACTGCTAATGATGTTTACTTGAATATTTATTATAACAAGTAAACATTTTTTTAATATTCCAAAAATTTTACTTATTAGACTCACCTCCATAAATAATTATTTAATGGGAAGTAATATAATTACTATTGGTAATAAAAATCAAATGTTTCGAAAAATATTTTAACAAATAAATTGTATTTAGTAAAGAAAAATTTACTATGTGGTAAATAAAATTGTAAGTTCCCGTTTAAGTTAAAATGGGAATTAAGTCTTTAACAAAAGAAAATGAACATGATATAATATGACTATTACCTTGGGGATAAGGCAACGCTGAGGAGCGACCTGAGCACTTGGTAATGCTATGCAAAAAGAAGCAAATCTTATATTCAAATGAGATGCTTCTCTTTTTTTGTTTCTTTTTTGCTAGCAATAATGCGTTAAACCTCGGGGTTTGGGGCAGAGCCCCATTTGCAATTTCATCTTATTTTTTGTAAAATATACACTTGTGGTTTGTTTGTCAATCAGGGAGGAAAAAATATAATGACAACAAATTATGTTCATTTAAATAAAGAACAAAGAAGCACTATTGAATATTTAATTAGTCAAGGTCATAATTTTACATACATAGCAAATGCAATTAAAGTGGATAGAACCACAATATCTAAAGAGATTAAAAGAAACAGATATGTTAAAAATAGTCCGTTTTCTGAATATAGTAAAACAGGCATTGAAAGAGCATCTAAATCTTGTGCAATTTTATCTAAACCACCATATTGTTGTAACAATTGTAAAAATAAAAGTTTTTGCACTAAAGCACATTTATATTATAATGCATCCAAGGCACAAAAACACTATGAACAACAGTTAGTTGAAACAAGACAAGGGTTAGATATTACTAAAGAGGAAATAGATGAAATAAATGAAATAAATAGAATAATTATTCCTTTAGTAAAGAATAAAAAGCAAAGTATTAATCAAGTATTTGCTAATCATTCTGATATTTTAAATATGTCAAAGCCAACATTTTATAAAAACGTTGATTTACAAGTAATTATGCTTACTAATCTGGATTTGCCAAAGAAAGTAAAGTATAAAAAAAGAAAAGAAAACAATAACAAACAATAAAAAAAGCACTTGCTTTATCAATTGGAAGAACGTTTGAAGATTATGTTATAAAAATTGAAAAAGAAAAAAATTTAAATATATGGCAACTAGACACAGTTATTGAAAAAAATTCTGATAGCAAAGTATTAATGACTTTCTTATTTGTTAAAACCAACTATATGGTTATTAGATTACTAGATAAAAAATGCATTGAATGTGTAGATAAGGAGTTTGACAAAATTAGAAACTCTTTTGGAAGCGATGGATACAAAAAATATGTTGAAGCAATTTTAACTGATAATGGTACAGAGTTTTTTGATCCGATTCATTTAGAAAATGATTTAGACACTGGGGAAAAATTAACTTCACTTTATTATTGTCACCCGAATTCGCCGGAAGAAAAATCTGAAATAGAATGTAATCATAAATATATAAGATATTTTCTACCAAAATCATCTAGTTTTGAAACATTAACAAAAGAACAGGTCAAAGAAATCGAAGACAACATCAACAATGTACCTAGAGAAATATTAGGAGATAAGTCTCCATATGAACTTACAAAGAAAATGTATCCAGAGTTAACTGAAATATTAGATGCAAATTATATTGAGCCTGATGAAGTCACTTTAAATCCAGATGATATTTTCAAAAAAGATATCAAAACAAAAGAAGAAGATTAATTTCTCCTTCTTAGTTGGCAAACAAGCCACATTCAACAAAACATATAACATGTACGGGAACTTAGTTGTGAAAAGACAAAATTACGTACACTTTTTCACGTGTCATAAATTCCTTTACAGGTATTATTTTAACATATTTTTTTAAAATTGCTAGTATTTTTTATCAAAAAATGCTGATATTTTCTGAATTTTTATGGTTCTTTATAAAAAGTGGGAACTTTCAACTTAATTTTTCCAAAATTTACTATGCGCAACTAAAAGTTGATAGAGATTAGTTATTATATATTATAAAATTAGCTAAAGAAAAGGAGGTCTTCATATGAATTTCGGAGACAATTTAAAAAAATTAAGAACAAGTATAGGGATGTCACAAGAAAAACTAGCGGAAAAAGTTAATGTTTCAAGACAATCCGTAAGTAAATGGGAAACTGGTGATGCATATCCAGAAATGAATAATTTATTAGAACTATGTAAAATATTTCATTGTAAAATTAATGATTTAGTTAATGATAGTATACTTGATGTAAATAATTTAGATGATGAAGTAAAAAGTAAGGTAATAAGTTTAAAAAAAGAAGAAAGTAAGAAAATGAAAATATTAAGTAAAATAATATCTACATTTTCTAAAATAGGAAGAATTTTATGTTATGTTTCTATACCATTTGTTATACTTGCTATAATTATTATCCCATTTTTAGTAAGTGAATTAGAAGTTAAAAATAATGAAATTAGTATAAGCTCATCTGATAGTAAAATATCTATTTTGGATAAAGGTGATAAACTAGTGCTTAAAGCTGGTAATATAACTCTTGGTGAAACATCTAAAGATGTAGCTCAAACTAAAATAATTGATGTTTTAGAAAATAATAGTAAAGTTCTAGTTATAACTTATGTAGAAATAGGTTTTATTGTTTTAATTGTAACACTAGTTTTAATATCAATTATTCTAAAATGTTTAGAAACAATATTTAGAAATATAAATAAAGGTGATAATCCATTTACTTTAGAAAGTGTTCATCTTATTAAGAAAATGGCATACATGATGATTACAATAATTGTTATATCTAATCTCGGAGGTATGATATTTGAGATTTTACTTAACTCTGATTTAGACATGGAAATTGAAATTTTTGATTTAGTACAAATTTTATTCTTATTTAGTTTATCTTATATTTTTGAATATGGAAGGTTGTTAAGCATAGATAGAAATGCTAAGATATATGGAGATTTATAATGAATAAAGAAAAATTTATTGAAGAGTTATCTAATAAAACAAAACTTACAAAAGAAGAATCTTTAAAGGTGAATAATATACTTGAAAATAATTTCTTTATAAGTAAAAAATATAAAGATAAAATAATAAGTGAAATAGTTATAAATTTAAATGTTAGTATTGATGAAGCCACTAGAATATATAATGAAGCAAAAGATATAATTGGAAGTGAAATAAAAAATAAATTAAAACATCCATTTAAAAAGAGATAGATTTAAAAACTATCTCAATTTTTTATTCAACAGTAACAGATTTAGCTAGGTTTCTAGGTTTATCTATATCACAACCATTACTTTTGGCAACTTCATATGCTAATAATTGAAGTGGAATTATGGTAAGAATAGATTCTAAAATTGGATGAAGTTTTTTAATAACAATTATTTCATCATAAAAGTTTTCTTTTGGAATGTTATTTGTAACAAGTATTACATATGCTCCTCGTGCTTTAACTTCTTTAATGTTACTGATAGTTTTTTCGTTTAATTCTTCATCTGTTGAAATTGCAATTACTGGAGTATCTTTTTCTATCAATGAAATAGTTCCATGTTTTAATTCACCAGCTTGATAAGCTACACTATTAATATAAGATATTTCTTTTAATTTTAAAGAGGCTTCCATACAAAGCGCATAATCAATACCTCTACCTATGAAAAATATTTCTTTTTTATTAAATATTTGTTTTGCCACTTGTATGTACATTTCATTTTTAATTGTGTCTTTAATATATGTAGGCATTTTTGTAATTTCATCTTTTATTTTTACAAATTCCTTTTCGTTTATTAATTTATTATTATATCCTAGATAAATTGTTAGTAAACTAAATATGGCTAGTTGAGCTAAATATGCTTTTGTTGTTGCTACCGCTATTTCAAATCCTGCTTTTATATAAATAGTATGATCGGCTTCGCGGGCAATGGATGAACCAATTACATTTACAATTGCCATAGTCGTAATACCATCTTCTTTAGCTTTTCTAAGAGCTGCAAGAGTATCTGCAGTTTCACCAGATTGGGAAACTAGTATGACTAGTGTGTCCTTGTCATAAAAGCATTTTTTATATCGGTATTCGCTTGCTACTTCAACATTTACAGGAATATTTGCATAATTTTCAATTAGATATTTACCAACAACACCCGTATGATATGCAGATCCACAAGCTACAATATCTATTTTTTTGAAATTTTTTATAAAACCAAAGTTTTTTTCTAAAGAGTTTATTGTACCATCAAAGTAATAATTAATTGTATCATTAAATACTTTATCTTGTTCATTTATTTCTTTTAACATAAAATGTTCGAATCCAGCTTTTGTGGCAGCATCCATTGTGCCTTCAAAAGCTTTAATTTCTTTTTTTGCTTCATTTAAATCTTTGTCATATACTGTAATTTTGTTTTTATCAAGTTTTACTATGTCATATTCATCAAGTAGCATATATTTATTTGTAAAAGCAAGTATTGCTGGAACATCAGATGCTACATAGTATCCATCTTCACCTATGGCAGCGATCAATGGACTAGCACATCTTGTTGCATATAATTTGTCATCACCATCTACTAAAACTGCAAAAGCGTATGAGCCTCTAATTAATTTACTAGCTTCATGTAAAGTTTCTATCATATTTTGTTTTTCTTTGTATAAACTATCGAGTAGGGCAGCTGCTACTTCGGTGTCTGTTTCACTTTTAAATTCGTAGCCTTTTTTTATTAGTTTGTCTTTTATTTCTATATAATTTTCAATAATTCCATTGTGTACTAAAGTAATGACTCCTGATTTATGAGGATGAGCATTAATTTTATTTGCTTCTCCATGGGTTGCCCATCTTGTATGACCAATTCCTAAATTGGAATTGGCGTCCATATTAACAACGTCTTTTAAATTTTTTATTTTCCCTTTTTCTTTTATAATTTGTACTGTATTATTTTCTACGTAAGCAATACCAGCAGAATCGTACCCCCTGTATTCTAGAGCTTCTAAAGCTCCAATAAGTCTTGGAACACATTTTTTAGTTCCGTTATATCCAATAATTCCACACATTTAAAAAATCCTTTCTTTAATGTATGTGATATATTTTTTATTACAATGTTGATTTTGCTTTTTGTAATATATCTGACGATTATACAAACCGTGATGCATCCGCCGAATGTTCGATAAACATCATCCTCGTTAACCTCAGGGGTCTGGCGCTAACAAATAATTTTACCTCCATCAATTATTTTGTTTTCATTTTCATTATAATATATGCAAAATAAAAAGTCAAAAAGTTTTATATTAATGTTTACAGCTAATTATAGATGGTAATTAATTAAAAAGAAATATTTTGAAGTTTTAGCAGGCTCTAGACACGTAACTTCATTTATTGTATAATTGATGTGGTGACGCAAAATGGTTAAAGTTGAAGGTACTTTAGAAAAGAAAAATTCAAATAAGAAAAATACAAATTATAGTAAGGAAGAATTAACAAGGACCTTAATTATGGGACTCGTTGGTTTAATTTTGGTTCTTATGCCAGAAGAGTTAAATAAAATTTTAGGTATTTTAGTCGGTGTGGTGTTATTGGTTATGGGACTTATTAATATTTATAATTATATTCAAAGCAAAGTTGGCTTTACGTCAAGTTTAGTAAGTGGAATTCTTTACACTCTTCTTGGTATTATTATTTTAATTTCTCCGGGATCTGTTGTAAGAAGTATTGCGATAGGTATTGGGATAGTTCTTGCAATAACTGGTTTATCTAAAGTAAAGATGTCTTTTACATTGAAAAGTATTAATACAAATTGGATAGGGACTTTAATAATTGGAATTATAATAACAATTTTAGGAATGATTTTAATATTTAATCCATTTTCTGGCGACGCTATAACTAAATTTGCTGGTGCTTTTCTAGTAGTGGTTGCTATATTTGATTTAATTGATAATTATATTTTGCAAAAATAACTGAAAAGTTATTTTTTTAAACTTTAAAAAATTAGTAATGTGTGATAAACTTATTATAGTGGTGAAGCGTATGGATAGAATAACCTTTATATTAATAGCAGGTTTAGTATGGATAGTAACTATTATTTTGGTAATAGTTGTTTTGACGTTGATAAATAATAAAGAAAAGAAAAAATTGAAATTAGAAATAGAAAAGTTAGAAAAAGAAAAAAATATGGTTATTTCTGCTAGTATGTTATCAGAACTTAATAAAGTTGAAGCTCTAGTAAATAACGATGAAATGAGAGAAAAACTTGATGATTGGAAAAAGAGATTTAACGATATTAAAGATAAAGAAATGCCTAAGATTACTGAAACAATAAATGATATAGAAGAGTTATTTGAAGAAAAGAATTTTAAAGAGTTAAAGGGTTTAGTTTTAAAAGCAGATTTTGATTTAAATACTCTTAAAACTAAAGCATCTTTTTTACTTGATGAAATAAAAGATGTTACTTTAAGTGAAGAGAGAAATAGAGAAACAATTACTAAGTTAAAAGCTGAATATCGGGAAGTTCTTGGGACTTATAAAGAATTTGAGGATGAGTATGAAATTGTTAAGGTACCGTTAGAACTTCAATTTGAAAATGTTGATAAACTTTTTGCAGCTTTTGAAAGTTCAATGGAAGCAAATGCATATACGGAAGTTGGTAAAATTGTTAAAGCTATCGCGGATGTTATAAGTAATTTGAAAGTAATTATTGATGAAGCAAGACCTATCGTTATGCTTGGTAAAAATTTGATACCTAAAAAAGAGGATGATATTAAAAATACTTTTGATAAAATGACTAGAGAAGGGTATAACCTTGAATATCTAAATATTGATGCTAATATTGAAGAAGCTAATAAAAAAATACAAGATATATTTCAAAGACTTAATGTGTTAAATGTTGAAGATTCACTTTTTGAACTTAAAACCATGCATGATTATTTTGACTCATTATATAGTGATTTTGATAAGGAAAGATATAGTAAGAAGATTTATGAGGATTATAGTAGAAGCATACTACTTAAAGCTACGAAATTAGAAAAAGTAAATAATGAAATTTATAAAAAAATTAGTGACATAAAGTATAGCTATGATTTATCTGATGATGAGGTAGCTGTTATTGCTGAAATAAAACAAGAAATTATGGAAATTAGAGCTAGTTATGATAAAGTTGTTGATACTGCAAGAAGTAGAATTTTAGCATATTCTAAGCTTGCAAGAGAAATGGAAATTATAAATTCTAAATTAATAAAGACTGAGGAAAAACTAAATGGAGCTTTAAAAACATTAGGTAGCTTAAAAGAAGATGAATTAAGGGCTCGTGAACAACTTGATGAAATAAAGAAAATTTTGTTTCAAACTAAGGAAAGAATTCGTTCGTATAAACTGCCATGTGTTCCTAAAAATTATTATGTAGAACTGGCTGAAGCTATGGAAGCAATTAACGTACTTGTTCGTGAACTTGATAAAAGACCAATTTCTATTAAAGTTCTTAACCTTCGTGTTGATACTGCGAGAGATTTGGTACTTAAAGTATACAATACTGTTAATGAAACTGTAAAAACTGCTAAGATGGCAGAAACTGCAATTGTATATGGAAATAGATATCGTGTGGTAAATAAAGAAGTAGACTTTGGACTTGCAAAGGCAGAAGCTGCATTTGTTAAAGGTAATTTTAAAAATAGTTTGGAAAATGCCATTAATGCCATAAATATTGTGGAACCTGGTATTCATAAAAAACTACTTGAAGAATCACAAAGTTAAGGAGGAAAATAATGATATATTTAGATTATAGTGCTACAACACCTGTTGATATTAGTGTTTTTGATACCCTTTCAAATGTTACTAAAAATTTTGCTGGAAATGCTAATTCTATTCATAGTTTAGGACAAAAATCTAGTGCGTTACTAGAAAGTGCTACGAAACAAATTGCTGATATATTTGGAGTAAATGCTAGTGAAATAGTTTATACAAGTGGAGCAACAGAAGCAAATAATATGGCTTTAATTGGAGCAGCCCTTGCTAATCATAAAAAAGGGAAACATATTATTGTTTCAAAACTAGAACATCCATCGATATATGCTATATGTGATTATTTGAAAACAATGGGATTTGAAATAAGTTACGTTAATAATGATAAAGAAGGTTTAATTGATTTTGATGATTTAAAAGAAAAGGTTAGAGAAGATACAATTTTGGTTAGTATTTGTGCTGTTAATTCTGAAATTGGAGTAAGACAACCATTAAAGATGATTAGACAAATAATAAAGAAAGAAAACATGGGAACAATTTTTCATTCTGATATGACACAAGCTATTGGTAAAGTTAGTGTTAATATGCATGATGTTGACCTTGCTAGCATGTCTGGACATAAAATATTTGGGCCTAAAGGAATTGGTTTTCTATATAAAAGTAGTATGGTTAAAATAACACCACTTATATATGGAAGTGGTAAAAGTAATGATTTAAAACCAGGAACACCACCACTTCCTTTAATTGCAGCTTTATCAAAAGCTATTAGACTTGCAAATGATGGTTTAGAGAAAAAAGAAAGATTTGTAAGTTTACTTAATGATAAAATAACTTCTAGTTTAAGTAAATATCCAAATATTATTATAAATAAAACTAAATATAGTATTCCTCAGATATTAAATATTAGCCTTATGGATGTTATGCCGGAAGTTATGGTGCATGCTTTAGATAAACATGAAATATATGTAAGTACTAATACAGCTTGTTCCAGCGGAGATATATCTAATAGTGTTATAGCTATTTATAATGATGTAAATAGAGCAAAACATACTTTAAGAATTAGTTTATCTTATGTAACAACAACTGAGGAAGTAAATAGATTTTTGGAAATATTTAAAGAAGAATACGAAAACTTAAGTAATTTAAAATGAGCTATTCAAAAAAGAATAGTCTTTTTTAATGTTTTGTGTTAAAATACGTAAGGAAAGAGGTGTGCTATGAAAAAACTAATTATTATAAAGTATGGTGAACTAAGCACTAAAAAAGATAATAAAAACTTTTTTATAAGTAAACTAAAAAATAATATTGAAGTTACTTTAAAAGATATTAACCATAATACTTATTATGATTTTGGTAGAATGTTTATTGAAACTGATGATTTTGATGAAGTAATAAAACATTTAGAAAATGTCTTTGGAATACAAGAGCTTTTAGTGGGTTATACATCAAATAATTTAGAAATAGATGATATTAAAAATGATGTTTTAAATTTAGTAAGTAGTAAAAAATTTAAAACGTTTAAGGTTGTGACTAAAAGAAGTAATAAAAGTTATCCCATAAATTCAATGGAAATAAGCAAAATAGTAGGTGGACATTTACTAAAAAATATTAGTGATATAAAAGTTGATGTTCATAATCCTGAGCTTACAGTAAATATTGAAATAAGAAATGAAGAAGTACTTTTTTATTTTGAAGGTATTAAAGGATTAGGTGGCTATCCAGTTGGAACACTTGGTAAAGGATTACTTATGCTAAGTGGTGGAATAGATTCACCAGTTGCGGGTTTCCTTGCTATCAAACGTGGTGTTAAACTCGAAGCAATTTATTTTGAAAGTCCACCTCATACCAGTGATGCTGCGAAAGATAAAGTTTTAAAGCTTGCTAGAGTTTTAGCTAAATATAATACGGAAGTAAAGGTACATGTAATTAACTTTACAGAAATACAAGAAACTATACTTAAGAATATACCTCATGAATATTTAATTACTATAATGAGAAGAATGATGTATAGAATAAGTGCTATTATTGCAAATGAAAATAAATGTAATATTTTGGTAAATGGTGAATCAATTGGTCAAGTTGCAAGTCAAACTTTAACTAGCATGAGAGCTATAAATGAAGTAGTTAAGATGCCAGTTATAAGACCAGTTGCATGTTTTGATAAACTAGAAATAATTGATATTTCAAAGAAAATTGGTACATATGATATATCAACACTTCCTTTTGAAGATTGTTGTACAGTATTTGTACCTAAACATCCAGTTATAAATCCGAGTCCAGCACTATGTGAAGAGTATGAAGCATTGATACCATATAAAGAATTAATTTATAAAGCAATAAAAGGACATACTACGATAAAAGTTGGTATAAAAGAAGAAAATAAATTTAGCGATTTGTTATAATTTTAAAAAAAATAAACATAATATTATTAGGTGATATTTATGTTTAAGATGAGTGATTACTACTATAAAGGTTATGATATTGAAAGTAAAAGTAGATTAGAAAAAATTAGAATGGAATATTCTAATCCTTATGGATATAATTTAGAAAGTAATCAAAGAAGAGTAGTGGATATAGATTCAAATGTAACTCATACTAATCAGAATATGGTTAAAAATAGGGAATATAAAGCAGAAAAATAGGCAAAGATATTGAAAGATATTTTTGCTTTTTTAGTGGATTTTAAAATTGTACTATATATATGAAGCAAAGTATTAATTTGTGGCTAAATGTATGTTAAAATTTAACTATAAAAAAACAAGGAAAGAATTATTTTATAACTTAATAAAAGAAGATATGTAGTTGTGGAAAAGAAATTAAAATTTTCTAAAAATTTTTTCACTAAGGTTAGACCACATGCAATAAAAGAAGATAAGATAGATAATATTTCTTTTAAATGGCCTAAAAGTGTTATGGCTGGCAATGAAAAAGCAATATTATATTCAGTTAAATATAAAAATAAAGGAAAAATGTTGGATAATATATATAATTAATTTTGTAATATTTTTTTATATTTTTAACATTATTCCTTTGAAAAAAACTCTCACTATAGTGAATATTCCTTTGAAAAAATCCTTTGATACAGAAAATATTCCTTTGAAAAAATCTTTTTTGACAAAAAAAACGTGGACATTTTACCTGAAAAATGCTATTATATTGTTGAGGATGGTGATTGTCTGTGTTAAAAAGAAAAGTTGTTAGTGAACTTATAGATTGGAAAAATAATCATAAAAATAAGTGTTTATTAGTAATTGGTGCTAGGCAAATAGGAAAAACTTTTATAATTAGGGAATTCGCAAAAGAAAATTATGATTCTTTTTACGAAATAAATTTTCTTGAAAATGAAAAACAAAAAGAAATATTTAAAGATGATTTAAGTGTGGATAACATTATAAAAGAAATTTCATTAAGAATACCAACCTTTAAAGTTGCTGATGGAAAAACATTGCTGTTTTTAGACGAAATTCAAGAGTGTCCTCAGGCAATTACAGCCTTAAAATTTTTAGCTCAAGATAAAAGATTTGACTGTATTGCTTCAGGTTCTATGTTAGGTATGGCTTATAAGAGAACATCTTCTTTCCCAGTGGGATACATAGATAGAATATATATGAACTCGCTTGATTTTGAAGAATTTTTATGGGCAAAAGGTGTAACTGATGAAACAATTAATTATATTAAAGAATTTTATGATAATAAAAAACAAGTTAATATGTTTGCTCATAATGGAATGCACGAATTATTTAGAGAGTATATCGTACTCGGAGGCATGCCTGAAGTTATAAATGAATTTTTATCATCTAATAATTTTAACGTAGCTTTAAACATTCAAAAAGAAATATTGGATGGATATAGGGATGATATTATAAAATATGCCCCAGCAGATGAAAAAGTAAAAATAAGGGCTTGTTTTGATAGCATACCAGTTCAACTTGCTAAAGATAATAAAAAGTTTAAATATAATTTGGTACAAAAAAAGGCGGATAAAAGCAAATTATTTAATTCTTTAGAGTGGCTATATGATGCAGGGATAATTAATTTCTGTTATAATTTAAGAAATCCTGAAGCTCCGTTGGAAGGAAATAAAATAATTGATTCTTTTAAAGTATATATGAAAGATACTGGACTTTTAATGGCTATGATGGATGAAGGTTCGCAACTAGAAATTATAAATGGAAATTTGGGTATATACAAGGGAGCAATTTACGAAAATATTATTGCAGATGTTTTTACTAAATCTGGTAAAAAATTATATTATTTTGAAAAAAACTCAACTTTGGAAATAGATTTCTTTATTAGATATAATAATGAAGTAACCGCGGTAGAAGTTAAATCTGCGGATAATACTAAATCAAAGTCATTAAATTCAATTATGAATAATTATGGGGTTAAACAAGGTATTAAATTGTCTACTAAAAATATAGGATATGATAGTAATGGAGTCTTAAGCTTACCACTTTATATGAGTATGTTTTTATAAGAAAATAAACGTGATAATGTGAAGAATCTTTTAAGCTAAAATAAAATTGAAAAAAATAGAAAAATATGCTATACTCTCATTAAAAGAGGTATGGGAATGAAGTTAAGAGTTAATTTAAAAAATAATGAAGTAGAGTATGATAATTTTGATAAAAATGATGTACAAAGAATAATTATAAATCGCATAAAACTTTATAGATTAATACAAATTTTAACTAATATATTCATGTGTTTAGTTGTTTTATCTGGCATAAATGATACTTTTGCTACTATTTTTATTTATGCTTTAATTATAAGAATTGTTAGTTTTCTATTAATTAAATTAAATCTTATTTATGATATGGACCTTATAAACATCAATAAATATTTTATAATTTTGGAGATTTTAAAGAAAATAAGAAAAGCAAATAAAATATGGTTTTCTGCTGATGGGACTGTTGGTAAAAGAAATATTGATAGAGTATATCTTGATATAAAAGATTCTTCTTCTTTTATTGAAAGTAATATAGGTTTATATTATATTCCATTAGTTACTAAAAAACTAATTATCTTGCCTGATAAATTATTATATATCAATAACAATCAGTATAGATATATTAATTATGAAGATTTAGAAATAGGATTATATACTGTTAAAGTACTAGAGAATAAACTTGAGTATGTAGATAGTGAATTAATATCTAATGATGATGATAATAAGTACTTATATGGTAAAATTAGTATTAAGAATATAGATTTAGATATTTATGTATCAAATTATCATCTTTTATATAATATAAGTGAGTTAATAAGTAGATATAAATATATTGCTCATAATGAAGAGAAAGTTGTAGAAATTTTTGATAAATTAGAAAATGTTAAAAAAACTCAAGAAAAAGAAAAACAAATAGACAATAAGAAAAATGACACGGAAAATACTAATTTTGAATTAACCTTGGGAAAAGAGTATAAAGTACCAACTTTGGAAGTGTTAAAAAATCAAGGATCATTTAATGTTAAACCATTTATAAAAGAAATTAAAAAACAAAAAGAAACCATGATACCTATCGGTTTAAAAGAAAATGGTGATCTTCATTTCCAAAGAGTAAGTGAGATAAAAAGTTTTTTAATAGCTGGTACTGTTATGGCTGGAAAAACAACATATCTAAAAACAATTATTGATACAATTTTAATGACTAGAAAACCAAATGAAGTAAGACTTTTACTATATTCTAATGCTTTAGATTTAAGCGAATATAATGGAATTGTCCATTTAATAATGCCGGTGTGTAGTAAAGTGAATTTGCTAGGTATTAATTTATGTAAAGTTGCTAAAGAAATTGATAAAAGAGTTGGTATATTAGAAAAATCTGGAAAAAGAAATGTCATTGCATATAATAAAGACGTAACAGATTATAAAATGGCTGATATTATAGTTATAATTGATGATCAGAGTAATTCTATTTTAAATGAAATGGTTAGAAATCGAATTGAATATATTTCTGTGAATGGCCCTAGAGTAGGTGTTTATATGATTGTTGCAACTAATCCAATTTTAAATAATCAAACATTTAGTAGATATTATTTTTCATCTAGGTTGAGTTTTAGAGTTAATACTAAAGAGATATCTAACTTTGTTATTGGGGATATTAAAGCTAGATACTTATCTAAACCAGGAAGTGCTTATTACATTTCTAATTTTAATACAATTGCTACATATTTTGAAGTTCCTTTTATAAGTGATAGTGATAGTACAAATATAATAAATTATTGGAAAAATATTTGATAATTTAATCGTTATTGATGTAAAAAAGAAAAAACAAATTTTGTTTTTCTTTTATTTTCATAAAATTTAGTTTATAATAATAGTACAAAGGAAAGATAATATGAATTTAGTTGTAAATGATCATACTGTATTTATAATTGTTTTAGTTACTTTTTTAACAAGTTTGTTATTAGTGCCAATTGTAAAAAAGATTGCTATTCATATAAACGCTATGGATGAACCGAATGAAAGAAAAATACATAAAGTTCCAATGCCTAGATTAGGTGGCCTTGCTATATATTTATCATTCTTGCTAGGATATATATTATATGGTGAAATAAATACTCAGATGATTTCTATCTTGATAGCAAGTTTTTTACTTATTATTGTAGGAATATTTGATGATATAAAATCTGTGCCTGCTAGATATAAACTTTTAGTTCAAATTATTGCGGCTTCGATAGTAGTTATATATGGTAAATTAAGCTTTACAGAAATATCATTTTTGGGTTGGAAATTTTATTTTAATTCCGTGATAAATAATATAATAGCTATAGCATTTATTGTTGGTATAACTAATGCTATTAACTTAATAGATGGATTAGATGGATTAGCTAGTGGAATAAGTGCTATATATTTTTTAACAATAGCTATTATCGCTATAATACTTAATCGTTTAGGTGGTTTAGATATTATATTATCACTCATTATGCTTGGAGCAACACTTGGATTTTTATTTCATAATTTTCCACCTGCTAAAATATTTATGGGTGATACAGGGAGCTTATTTTTAGGTTTTATGATTTCTATAATCGCTTTACTTGGTTATAAAGTTACAACTTTTACTTCCTTAGTTGTGCCAATTGTGGTACTTGCTATTCCAATATTCGATACGGCTTTTGCAATATTTAGAAGACTTTTAAAGGGACAAAATATTGCTGTTGCTGATAAAGAACATTTTCATCATCAACTTTTAAAGATGAAATATAGTCCAGTAGCAAGTATATTAATTATTTATGCAATAGATATATCTTTTGCTGCAATATCAATATTTTACACACTGGGTGATAATCAAATTGCTATTGCAATTTATATTGTATTAATGATTTTATTACTTTTTATAGTTTTAAAAACTGATATATTATTTGAACATAAAAAAAATAAGAGGTAAGCTGTTATGAAAAAAGAAAAATTAGATGCTAAAAAATTATTAGAAAATTTTACAACTATTTTCCTTTTTTTTATGCCATTATTTAGTACAACATTTTTTTATAATAAAATTGTTACATTAATTCAAATTGTATGGGTATTTTTATTATTAATTTTAACTTTGTTTGTTTATAAAAAATCTAGAAAAAATATTAAATGGTTAGTACTTTACTATTTTGTTTGTTTAGGATATTTAGTTGTTAGTTATTATCATCAATTATCTTTTAAAAGTCTATTACCTGATAATTATGATTTCAATATTATAAGTGAATCTTTAACTATATTAAAATTGGTTACCCCAATTACATTTATATATACGTTATATTATTTACGTATACCTTTTAAAAAATATATGCTTATTTTAAAGGTATGGGTATTTTTATTTGCTGGTTCTATCGTAATAACTAACATATTTAAAATAAGCCTAGGTTCTTATAGTGACTCTTTTATAACAAAAAATATATTTGAATGGAATAAGTATAATTATTATAAATTTACAGCAAGTAAAGGTTATTTTATGTATGCAAATCAAATATCTGCTTTGTCTATACTTTTTCTGTTAATTTTTATTTATGATTATATCTATACTAGTAAAAAAAGCATTGTTTATATAATATTAATTGGACTTTCAATGCTTATGATTGGAACCAGGGTTTCTACTTTAGGGGGATTACTAACGTTTATATTTGCATTAATATTTTATTTCCTAATTGAAATTTTACGAAAGGGCACTATAAGACGAAGAATTTTTGTACTTCCAATTTTGATAATTTGCTGGATACTAATATTACCTGTTTCTCCATATAGTAATAGAAATGTAGAACTTCATATAAATGATAATAATGAAAATCAAGTCATTGATGAAGAGAGTGATAATATTGATAATAGTGCTTCTATAAATAATCAAACTAGTTTTAGTAAAATAGATTATGTTTATAATAATTATAATAAAGATTATTTACCTAAAATATTTTTTGAAGAATATTATCCAATTAAGTATGATACTGATTTTTGGTATGAATTTGTTAAAAATAATAGTATAGATAAAATAAATTATAGATATGTGGAAAAAAGTATTATAAGAAGAGTGATTCATATAAATAATAGTAAATTAGATAAATATATAGGTATAAGTAATACAAGAATACAAAAAATTGTTAATATAGAAAGTGACTTTATATTAC
This sequence comes from uncultured Bacilli bacterium, assembly GCA_934085825.1. Taxonomy (GTDB): domain Bacteria; phylum Bacillota_I; class Bacilli_A; order RF39; family UBA660; genus Onthocola_B. The sequence continues at coordinate 132,762 of CAKOHR010000001.1, forward strand.
ATTATTATGCTTTTGGGATCATAGGTAGTGTTATTTTGTTAATTCTGTATGCAATACTTGTTATATATTCTTTTGCTATTTTTATAAAAAAACAAAACTATTATACTTTTGTTATGTTAACGTGTGTTGTATTATTTTTATTTTCTGCAATATTAACTGGTAACATAATTAATTCAATTAATACAATATTGCCATTTATTTTTATAGTAAGTGGTCTTATTTACAAAGATAATAAGGAAATTAGCTAAGAAAGGTTGATATTTATCGACTTTTTTTGTTATAATATCAATTGAAAGGATTATTGATATGAATAAAGTTATTAACAATTTTAAGTATACTTATCATAAGTATGGTTTCTTATTACAACAACTAGTATCAAGAGATTTTAAAGTTAAATACAAAAGAAGTGTGTTGGGTGTTTTTTGGAGTTTGTTATATCCTATTTTAATGATGGCTGTAATGGCTATAGTATTTTCTAATGTGTTTAAATTTTCTACACCAGGAGTTAGTTATTTAGCATATTTACAAATTGGTTTAACATTTTTTAATTACTTTAGTGAAGCATCTAATTTAGCTATGAGTAGTGTTGTAGCAAATTTTGGTTTAATAAACAAGGTATATTTACCAAAGTATATATTTCCATTTTCTAAATGTGTTTTTGTAGGAATTAATTTTTTACTTACGTTAATTCCTTTGTATGCTGTAATAATTCTTACCGGTACAGGTTTATGTTGGTGGCATTTATTACTACCATTTGTATTCTTGTGTTTATTTATGTTTACGGTAGGTATGGGATTTATTTTATCAACTGTTGCAGTATTTTTAAGAGATATGTTTTATATTTATAGTATCATAATAACTATATGGACATATTTAACTCCGATTATGTATGATATTAAAATATTAGATCCAGCTTTTGCTTTTATATTAAAGTTTAATCCACTTTATCAATATATTAATTTTGCAAGAACTATTATCCTTTATCATAATTGTCCAACACTTGGTCAATTTGCAGGTTGCTTTATTTCAGCATTAGTAGTATTTGTTATTGGTATTTTTGTATTTAAGAAAAAACAAGATAAGTTTATATATTATGTTTAAGGGGTGATTGATTTGAAAGATAATATTATGATTGAAGTTAATGATGTTTCAATGAGATTTAATTTAGGCGTAGAAAAAGGATTTTCATTGAAACAAGGATTTATTGATTTGTTTAATAAAGAAAAAAGAAAAAATAAAAAAAATAGTGAATTCTGGGCTTTAAAAAATGTTGATTTTAAAGTTAATAAAGGTGAAGTTATTGGATTTATTGGTTCAAATGGAGCAGGTAAGTCAACACTTTTAAAGGTGGTTGCTGGAGTTATGAAACCTACGAAAGGTAGTGTTAAAGCTTATGGTAATATTTGTCCAATGATAGAACTTGGGGCAGGATTTGATATGGAACTTACAGCAAGAGAAAATATTTATTTAAATGGAGCTGTAATGGGGTATTCTAAAGAATTAATTGATTCTAAATTTAATGATATTGTAGAATTTTCTGAATTGAAGGAATTCTTAGATGTTCCAGTTAAAAACTTTTCATCAGGGATGGTTGCAAGACTTGCATTTTCTGTAGCCACTATTGTGGAACCTGAAATACTAATTGTAGATGAAATTTTATCTGTTGGTGATATAGCTTTTCAAGCAAAGAGTGAAGCAAAGATGAGAAGTATGATTGGTGGAGGAACTACAGTATTATTTGTATCGCATTCTATAGCACAGATTAAAAAAATGTGTGATAGAGTTGTATGGATAGAACATGGGGTTGTTCAAAAAATAGGTGGTAAAGATGTGTGTGATGAATATGTAAAATTTATGGAGAGAAAGTAGAGTGAAGTAAAAATGAATTTATTAAACAAGAAATGGATTATAAAGGGAAATGCAAATATTAGTTATTCTAATAATGAACTTATTGTTGAAAATACGAGTGATACTTATTCATTAGTGTTTTTACCAAAGATTTTTAAAAAGAAAAATAATGTTAATTTAAATGTTAGTTTTAATGGTAAATGTTTAAATGGAAATGCAGCTTTTTTGGAATTTATTAATAGAAGAAAAGATATTCTTTCTAAATTTAATTTAGGTATGTCCTCAGTTGTTGATGGCTATTTTAAGTATTATTTGGTTGTTTTGTACGTTCCAGCAAATTCCAAAACGTTAATTAAAAAAATGACTATTGATGAAAATTCTGTAGAAATTGATTATGATGATTATAATGGAGATACTTTGGTGATTTCTCCAGGTTATCCATCTGATAATAATAAGTATAATTGTGGATTTGTTCATACGAGAGTTTTAGAATATAAAAAATTAAATTGGAATATAGATGTAGTTGAAATTAGTGCGTATCTTAATTATGGAAAATATAATTATCAAGGTGTTGATGTAACTACAGGCAATTTCTTCTTTTTACGTAGTCTTTTACAAAGAAAAAAATATAAAAAGATTTTAATTCATTTTTTTGATAATAATTATGCTAATGTACTTGAAAGTGTCGATTTGTCTGATACAATGTTATATTTCTTTTTACATGGAGCTGAAACACTTTATTGGGATTATCCAAAATATGCAAGTCACTATTTTTGTGAACCTTTAGAAATAAATGATTCAATGAGAAAAGAATTTGCAATTAAGGATTTTTATATAAAAAAGTATAATGAAATGCCAAATGCTAAATGGGTATTCGTAACAAATTGGACTAAAGAAAGATGTGAAGAATTATTAAATATAAAATTTAATAATTATGAAATTATTCCTTGTTTAATAAATACAGAACTGTTTAAATATGATGATAAAAATGAAGAATTAAGAAAAAAGATTTTTGTTATTAGAAAGTTTGATGATTTGAATTCCTATTCATTGGATATAGTTGTTAGAATTATTTTGGAACTTAGTAGAAGAGAATTTTTTAAAGATTTAGAATTTGATATTTATGGAAGCGGATCATTACATGACATAATATTAGAACCAATTAAAGATTTTGAAAATGTTCATATTTATAACAAATTTTTAACTCATGAAGAAATAAGAAAAGTTCATGAAACTCATGGTATAGCATTATTTCCAACTAGATTTGATTCTCAAGCAGTGTCTTCATGTGAAGCTGCTGCATCTGGTTGTGCTGTAATTACTTCAGATATACCTGGGGTTCGTCAATTTATGCCTGATAATTTAGGTGTAATGTGTGAAGTGGAGAATTATGTAGAGTATGCTGATGTAGTCGAAAAAATGTATAATGATTCAACTTTTTTAAAAAAAGTAGCAAAGATGGAAAGTGAATCTGTTTCTAGTAAATTTGGCTATGATAATACTATAAAAAAAGAAATTGAAATGTATAGTAAAGGTAGTTATGAAAACAGAAAAATTGAAGTAATAGATAAACCTATTTTGTCTGTTATTATTCCTTCTTATAATGTTTCGTTATATTTGAGAAATACAGTGTATTCTTTACTTGATCATAGGAATTCTGGGAAAATAGAAGTTCTTATTGTAAATGATGGTTCAAAAGATGATACCGCTAAGATTGGTCATGAACTTGTTGAAAAATATAAAATTGGAAATCATGAAATTGTTAAACTAATAGATAAAGAAAATGGTGGACATGGCTCAACAATAAATGTTGGTATTCAAAAAGCAAAAGGAAAATATGTTAAAGTTGTAGATGGTGATGATACGGTTGATTCAGAAGAATTTGCTAAATTAATTGATATACTTGAATATGAAGATTCAGATATAGTGTTAAATAATTATATTGAAGATTTTGCAAAAGATAATTGTGCCCATTTAATGAAGATTTATACTCATTTAAAACCTGGTATAAAATATAAATTTGATGATTTGTGTTATCAACAATACGGATTTACTTCTTGGGGACCAATACTCTCTTGTTCTAGTTATAAGGCTGATATGCTTAAAAATAGTGGATACAAGTTACTTGAAAAAACATTTTATGTTGATATGCAACTAAATACTTATGTGGCAATACTTTGTGATACTATTACTTATTATGATTTAAACATTTATAGGTATTTTTTGGGAAGAGATGGGCAATCTATAGCTAGAAGTTCATATACAAGAAATTATAAACATCATGAAAATGTGTGCTTTGCTATGTTAGAAGCTTATTATGATTCAATGGATAAAATTTCTTCTAATAAACAAAAATATATTAAAAATAATTTGTTAATTCCTATGTTAACTACTCAATATTATATTTGCATTAATTATTTTAGAAAAAGTGGACCTTTTAAAGAATTTAATAATAGATTAAAAAAATATCCTGAGTTTTATAATAACAAACTAATTGCTTCAAGTGGAGTTAAGTTTCATAGAGCTACTATTGGTTTGCTAATATGGTGTAATTCCTTTTTAGTTAAAATTAAAAATATTTTTAAAAGATAAATAAAAGAAAATATTAATAAATTGATAATACTGATGATTAGTTTGAGTTAACAAATAAGGGATTTATAGTATATGTCATTATGTGAATTGGATATTACTTAATGGAAGATTTTATGTTGGAAGTTAAGAATTTATTCAAAAAAATATAAAAGAAAGGTAATAGTTGATTGAAAATGCTAAAGAAAGTTAAAAAATTAATATTGAAGCAAATGAACAAATAAATGGAGTTATTAATAAATTTATTGTTGATAAAGATGTGGTGTTAAAATGAAAAAAATATTTGTAACAGGATGCACAGGTTATATAGGTAGTCATACTTGTGTGGAATTATTAGAAAGTGGCTACGAAGTAGTTGGTTTAGATAATTTTAGTAATAGTAAACCAGAAGTACTTGATAAGATAAAAACTATTACAGGAAAAGAAATAAAATTTTATGAAGGAAATATGCTAGATAAGGTGTTACTTGATAAAATATTTAAGGAAAATGAGATAGAAGGTGTAATAGACTTTGCTGCATTTAAATCAGTTGGTGATAGTGTAAATATTCCAATTGAATATTATACGAATAATGTAAGTAGTGTATTAACTTTACTAAGTGTAATGAAAAGTCACAGTGTTAAAACTATAGTATTTAGTAGTAGTGCAACTGTGTATGGAGATGCAAAAGAAATGCCAATAACGGAAGAATGTCCAATTGGAGATACAACAAATCCTTATGGAACAAGTAAATTATTTTGTGAAAAGATATTACAAGATTTATATGCATCAGATAATACGTGGAATATTTGTATATTTAGATATTTTAATCCAGTAGGTGCACATAGTACAAGTTTAATTGGGGAAGAACCAAATGGGATACCAGCAAATTTAATGCCATTTATATCTAAAGTAGCAACTGGAGAATTAGAATGTTTAAGTGTTTTTGGAAATGATTATAATACTCCGGATGGAACTGGTGTGAGAGATTATATTCATGTGGTAGATTTAGCAAAAGCACATGTAAAAGGAATTGAAAAATTAGATTTAGATAAAAAAGGAATGCATATTTATAATCTTGGAACTGGAAAAGGTTATAGTGTACTTGAGATGATTAAAGCATTTGAAAAAGCAAATAATGTAAAAGTTAATTATAAAATTGTAGGTAGAAGACCTGGAGATATAGCTACATGTTATGCTGATCCATCTAAGGCTCAAAGTGAACTTAATTGGAAAGCTGAATTAGGTTTAGAAGAAATGTGTAAAGATGCATATAATTTTACAAGAAAGCTAAAAAAATAGAGAATATAATTTAATAAAAAAAAAGAAAATCGATGAAAAAATGTTTCATTGATTTTCTTTTGGATTCAGTTTTTTCAGGAAAATTTTATTTAGGAAACAGTTAATAATAGTTGAATAAAAATAATATTTGTTTTTTTGTTCATGTTTATTACGTTAGATAATTACGAGAAAAATTATTTTATTTTACTGATAAAATGACAAAAAGCTTTAAAAAAGTTATTATCTGTGATAAAATTTTAATAAATAGGAGGAAATATGAAAAAAGTAAAAAATTTAATTATAGGTGCCGGTATATCTGGTTTAACTTATGCAAATTATTGTGACGGGGATTATTTAATTGTTGAAAAAGAAAGTGAAGTTGGTGGTTATTGTAATACTCACTATGTAAAAGATTATATTTGGGATTATGCAGGACATTTCTTTCATTTTAAGACAGATGAATTTAAAAAGAAATTTATAGATAGTTTGGATAAAGATGACTTTGTTACTCAAGATAAAAAAACATATATATATTTTGATGATAGTTTGATTGATTATCCATTTCAAACTAATATTCATGAGTTATCTAAGGATAAGTTTATTGATTGTTTATATGATTTATTTAATAAAGAAGAAAAAGATGTTTATGATAATTTCTTAGATATGCTTTATGGTAAATTTGGTAAATCTATAACTGAAATGTTTTTAAAACCATATAATGAAAAATTGTATGCATGTGATTTAACTAAATTAGATAAAGATGCTATGGGAAGATTTTTTCCTTATGCTGATATAAAAGCTATTATTAATAATATGAAAGATTCTAAAAATACTTCATATAATAATACTTTTATGTATCCAAAAAAGGGTGCTCAAGTAATAATTGATATATTGATGGAAAATGTTAATAAAGATAATATATTACTTAGCACTATCGTGGAAAAAATTGATTTAGAAAAACATGAAGCAACACTTAATAATGGCGAAGTTGTAGTATTTGAAAATCTAATTAATACTGCGCCATTTAATACTTTCTTAAAATTAACAAATAATACCGATTATATTAAATTAAGTGATAAATTAACTTATAATAAGGTGTTGGTATTTAATTTAGGTTTTAATAAAAAATCTAAATATGATAAAGAACATTGGATATATTTTCCTGATAAAAACATTAATTTTTATAGAGTAGGTTTTTATGATAATATCTTAAATTCTGATAAATTGAGTATGTATATAGAAATTGGTTATCCTAAAGATGCTGTGATAAGTAAAGAAGAAATTGATGATGAATTGAATAAGACTTTAGAAAATTTGAAAAAAGTTGGTATTACTGATGATTCATTTGAATTGGTTGCTCATGAAAGTATTGTTATGAATCCAGCGTATGTACATATTGATACTGAAAATGATAAATTGGTAAGAGAAATAATGGATGATTTAAGTAAAAAAGGTATTTATAGTATAGGTCGTTATGGAGCTTGGACATATTGCTCAATGGAAGATTGCATGTTGGAAGCTAAGAATTTAACTGATATGATAAACAGATAGGTATATTATATGAAAAAGATTTTAAATAAAAAAAGTTTTTTGTTTATTCTAGGTTTTTTAGGTTATTTTCTTTTGTCTTTTCTTTATATATGGTCAATATTTAAGTTAATTGTTTGTAAAAAATATTATGGAACTTTATCTGTGCCATATTTGGTTATGAATATTATTTTCATATTAATAATTTTATTTCTAATTTTTTATAAAATTAATAAAAGATCTTTAGAGAAGACTTATATGTTTATCGTTATTCCTGTTGGATTAGCATTTATGATTTTGCAACCAATGCATCATAAACCAGATGAACCGCATCATATATATAGAACTTATGATATTGTAGTAAATCATAATTTAATGCCTAACAAAGATGAAAAGAATATATCACGTATTGAATATCCAATAGAAGCAGCACAATTGCATGGTAATGCAGTTAATAATTTGAAACTTGTTGATGATAATATGAATAAATATATAGATTTTGATAAGACATTAAATGTTGCTAGTACAGCTGCGGGGTATTCCCCACTTGCATATGTATTTTCATCGATTGGAATGTTTTTGGGGTTATTATTTCATTTGAGTTGGTACAAAATGTTATTGTTTTCAAGACTTGGAAATTTTATTTTCACAATTATAATGGGATTTTTGATAATAAAGAAAGTTCCATGTGCTAAATTAGTGTTTTTTGTTTATTTATTAAATCCAATGTTATTACATCAAGCAACTGCTGTATCTGGGGATAGTGTATTAAATATGCTTTCATTATATTATATTGTTTATTTACTTTATAATAAGCATAATAAAAATAGTTTAAGTTATAAAGATATAGCTTTATTAATGGTATTTCTTTTAATTATTTCTTTAATTAAATTACCGTATATACTTTTAAGTTTATTATTATTAATTTTTTATAAAAAAGATTTGTTAAAAAACGATAAAAGAAAAATAATTTTAACTATTTTTTGTTTAGTTATTATAGTTTTTATACTTTTACTACATAGAAAAATGTTTACTTATATAAATGAACCACAATATGTTAATGATTCTGTAGATTTAAAAAGTCAATTGCTATTCATATTAAAAAATCCTTTAAATTATTTATTAGTTTTGTTTAATGATATTTTAAATAAAAGTGAATTTTATTTGACTTCTTTTGCAGGAAAGTATTTAGCTTGGGTAGATTTAGAAAATCATTCTTTTGCTACTATTGTTTATTTAATTATTTTAAGTATTTCACCATTTATTTATGTAACTGAAGATGATGAAAAAAATAACACATTCTTTTTAAAAAAGACGATATTTATTGGAAGTTTTATAGTACTATATTTGTGTTTACTAACAGGAATGTATCTAGAGTGGACATCAGTAAAATCTACCTCTATTGCTGGTTTTCAAGGTAGATATTTAATTCCTATTTTGATATTAATTCCATTAGCATTTCAAAATAATAGAAAAAACTTAAAATATAGTTACAAGGTTCCATATACTATTTGTTTATTAATTGTTAATTTTCTTATGCTTTATAATTTAGTTATAGCATATATTTAGGAGGTGTTTGTATGCAAAAAGATAGGAAAGGAAAAGTATTATTTGTAATACCAGCATATAATGAAGGAGAAAATATTGAAAAAGTTTTAAATGAAATAAAACAAGATGTTAGTTATGCTGATATAGTGGTTATTAACGATTGTAGTAAAGATAATACAAGAGAAATAGTACTTAAGAATAATGTAAAATGTATTGATAATGTGTTTAATATGAAGTATGCCATGGCAGTTCAAACTGGAATTAAGTATGCTTATGAAAATGATTATGATTATGTAATTCAAATGGATGCAGACGGACAACATATTGCAAAAGAAGCCGCTAAATTGTATGAAACTATTTTAAAGGAAAATGTTGATATTGTAATTGGTTCTAGATATCTAGAAGATTTGGGTTATAAATGTCCATTTTTTAGAAGAGTAGGAACTAAGATTTTTGAATGGTTAATTAAAATATTTTGCAAAGAAAAAATTGTTGATCCACTTTCTGGTTTTCAATGTTTAAATAAAGATGTAATTAGAGAATATGCAACGATGGGAAAATATCCAGAATATCCTGATGCTAATTTAATTATAAAAATGCTTAGAGAAGGTTATAAAATAAAAGAAATACCTGTAAAGATGCGTTTAAGAGAAAATGGTGAAAGTATGCACGGTGGTATTATTAAACCAATTAAGTACATGATTAATATGTTTTATACAATATTCTTTATTGTAATTACAACACCTAAAAAGAAAAGAGGATAGTTATGAAAAATATTTATTTTGTAATAGTTGCTGTTTTATTTATGATATACATGATTGTAGAAATAAGAAAGGAAAAACTCTCTATAAAAGAAAGTTTTTGGTGGATGATGAGTTCACTATTAATGTTAATACTTGCGTTATTTCCATATTCTATTGATTGGCTTGCGGAAAAATTAGGTATTGATTATCCTCCTTCTTTATTATTTGTAATTTGTATTGTATTTTTACTGTTTATTAATTTTAGAAATAGTAAAAGAATAAGTGAACAACAAATAAAAATAATTGATTTGGCTCAAAATATTTCATTATTAAAGGAAAGGATAAAAGATGATGAAAATTAGAAATGTTTTCATACTTACTACATCTATATGGGGTTAAATAATACAATGGATAAAAATAATGATAAAATAATAAGTAAGGAAGGAAGAAATAAAATGAGTTATGTATTGATTATATTATATTTAGTTTTGACTGTAATGGGTTTAATTTTATATAAAAAAGGAACAAATTCTGATTTTTTGTTTACCATTGTTAATGGTTCTTTAAACATTAAGTTAAGTCTAATATCTTTATTAGGATTGATTTGTTATATAGGAAGCTTTTTACTTTACATGTTTATTTTACCTAAGTATAATTTAACATATATAATGCCATTGATGTCTGCTTTTTCCTCTATTAGTATTTACGTTTTGTCAATATTAATTTTAGGAGAAAGTATAACAACTAATGGAATAATTGGATTTTTAATAATTTTAATAGGTGTTTTTATACTGAATAAATAGAAATAATATAGGAGGAAGAAATGAAAAAAATATTTGTAACAGGATGCACAGGTTATATAGGTAGTCATACTTGTGTGGAATTATTAGAAAGTGGCTACGAAGTAGTTGGTTTAGATAATTTTAGTAATAGTAAACCAGAAGTACTTGATAAGATAAAAACTATTACAGGAAAAGAAATAAAATTTTATGAAGGAAATATGCTAGATAAGGTGTTACTTGATAAAATATTTAAGGAAAATGAGATAGAAGGTGTAATAGACTTTGCTGCATTTAAATCAGTTGGTGATAGTGTAAATATTCCAATTGAATATTATACGAATAATGTAAGTAGTGTATTAACTTTACTAAGTGTAATGAAAAGTCACAGTGTTAAAACTATAGTATTTAGTAGTAGTGCAACTGTGTATGGAGATGCAAAAGAAATGCCAATAACGGAAGAATGTCCAATTGGAGATACAACAAATCCTTATGGAACAAGTAAATTATTTTGTGAAAAGATATTACAAGATTTATATGCATCAGATAATACGTGGAATATTTGTATATTTAGATATTTTAATCCAGTAGGTGCACATAGTACAAGTTTAATTGGGGAAGAACCAAATGGGATACCAGCAAATTTAATGCCATTTATATCTAAAGTAGCAACTGGAGAATTAGAATGTTTAAGTGTTTTTGGAAATGATTATAATACTCCGGATGGAACTGGTGTGAGAGATTATATTCATGTGGTAGATTTAGCAAAAGCACATGTAAAAGGAATTGAAAAATTAGATTTAGATAAAAAAGGAATGCATATTTATAATCTTGGAACTGGAAAAGGTTATAGTGTACTTGAGATGATTAAAGCATTTGAAAAAGCAAATAATGTAAAAGTTAATTATAAAATTGTAGGTAGAAGACCTGGAGATATAGCTACATGTTATGCTGATCCATCTAAGGCTCAAAGTGAACTTAATTGGAAAGCTGAATTAGGTTTAGAAGAAATGTGTAAAGATGCATATAATTTTACAAGAAAACTAAAAAAATAGAGAATATAATTTAATAAAAAAAAGAAAATCGATGAGAAAATACTTTATCGATTTTCTTTTGGATTCAGTTTTTTTCAAAAAATTAATTGTCGCATTATAAACTGAAATAGTATACAATAAGTTTATCAGGGATGCATTAAAATATAAAGAATAGCACATATATTAATACAGGCGATTATTATATATACTAATAAAGAATATTTGTTGCTAGAAGTAAATTATGTAAAGAAAGAGGTTAAAATCATGAAAAAAACTAATGATGTTAAAGAAATTGAAAAATTTTATAAAAAATTGAATATTGATGTTGATAATAAAAAAGAAAAAACAAATGAAAATATATTTAAAAAATTTATAGGTATTTACGATAAAAATAAAACTAGTTATTTAGATGATAATACTATTTTAAAAAATGGTTGGAGTAATTATGGCCGGATGGAATAGTGTTTTTTCAAAGAAATAAAAAATGAAGATTTTCAATTCCCTTTGGATACAGTTAGAAAAAGACATACTAACGAATTGGCTGAAAGAAGGAAATATGTTTGATGGTGATAGTGCTAAAGATAAAAAAATTGAAAAAATCATGAAATTTTTAAATAATAATGAATATACAAAAATTTATTTTAGGCACATTGGGATTGTTAAAGCTATTGATATTGGATTAAAGATTAAACCATTGGAAGACGATAGTGTGTTGCAAGACGCTATATTAACTGTTCATCACTGTTATATGCATACTTTTCAAAATACAGAGGCCGTTAAAATAATTGAAAATCAAAATGATGTATCTTTTATATTAAATAACAACTAAGTAAAAGAAAAAGTTAAAATAATAATAAAAAGTTTGTGAAAATTTTATATAATTTAATCAAACTTTTTTTTGTTTCTTTCATATACTTTTGTTTTTGTTGAATTTCATTACTTTGACATGCTATAATATAAGTGTATATAAATGAAAGGATTAAATATGAATAAGTTAAAGAAATTGTGTAATCATGTTAAAGAATATGGTTTAGTTAAAACTATAAAGTGGGTTTATAAGTATGTTATGTTAAAAATAAATCATTTAAATATTAAGAATATTGATTTTGTTAGTATAGAAAATGATAATGATAGTAAAGAATTTGGCTATTTAAAAGAATTGCCAAATGTGTTTATTGTGGCAAGCATTCCATATTATGATATTGGGGCGGGTCAAAGATGTTCTCAACTTGCTAAAACTTTTAATAAAATGGGATTTAATGTTAACTATCTGTATGCATATAAATCAAGTGAAAATACTAAGTTTAGTATTGAAATGCCTATGTCAAGTCATATTTTTATAGATGATGAGATAATTAATAATATTAAAGATAAAGTAAATGAAAATGATTTATTTATATTTGAATCACCTTGCAATAAATTTAGTAAAGTATTAGATTTTGCAATAGAAAAGAAAGCTAATATTGTATATGAAAACATTGATAATTGGGAAACAAGTTTAGGCAATGGTGTATATGATGAAAAAATGTTAAAGAAATTACTTGTTAAATCAAGTGTGATTGTTGGAACTGCTAAACCATTAGTTGAGCAATTAAATGGTTATTTAAAAAAATATAATATTAAAAATAAAAAAGTACTTTATTTGCCAAATGCTGTTGATGAAGAAATGTTTTGTGGCTTAAGGTATTTTGATAAACCAAATGACTTGGTAATAGGCAAAAAAACACTTCTTTATTATGGTTCTTTATGGGGAAGTTGGTTTGATTGGGATTTACTTAATACACTAGCTAGAAATAATCCAGATTTTTCAATTAATTTAATTGGAGATTACGCAAATGTTATGGATAAGGATAAATGTCCTAACAATATTCATTTTTTAGGGTTAAAAAAGCAATATGAGTTACCGGCTTATTTAAAATATGTTGATTTTTCTTTTATACCTTTTAAAGAGGGAGAGATAAGTGATTATGTTTCTCCTTTAAAAGTATTTGAATATATTGCAATGTACACTAAAGTTTTGGCAACAAATTTACCTGATATAAAAGATTATCCTAATGTTTATTTTGGAAATACTAGTAAAGAATGGGAAGATATTATAAATAGAGATATATGTGTTGATAAAGAAAAAGCTGATGCTTTTGTAGATAATAATACTTGGTTTAATAGGGTGGATAAATTACTTGATAATGTTTATGATATTAAATCTCAATTAAAAGATAAATTGTCAATTGTTATATTAAACTATAATAATAAAGATATAATATTTAAGTCAATTAATTCATTACTTAAGTACAATGACCTATATAATTATGAAATAATTGTTGTTGATAATGGAAGTACTGATGGTTCGTTTGAATTATTAAAAAGTAAATATAAAAATAAAATAAAGTTATATAAAAATACTAAAAATGGTTGTTCAAGTGGTAGAAATTTAGGAGTAAATAAGTCTAGTAGAGAATATATTTTGTTTTTAGATAGTGATCAATGGGTAACAAATAAATATTTTTTAATATCTTATGAGAAACTATTAAAACAAAATAATGTTGGTTTAATTGGTTGGGCAGCTGGTTTCTTTAACGATTCTGGTGTTTCATATTATGTAGTTGATAGTTTTCCTTATAGATATATGCCCCAAAATATGCTTGGTAGAAGTGATATTAGTTATTTAGGTAGTGGAGGAATGCTTGTAAAAAAAGATTTATTTAATAAGGTAAGTGGGTTTGATGAAGCTTATGACCCTACATGCTATGAAGATACAGATTTTTCATTAAAAGTATTAAATGAAGGAAAGAAAATAGTGTATTGTCCATATCTTGGTATTATACATTTACCTCATCAAACTACAAAAGATGGTTCAGAAGCTCATACTAAAGTTTTATTAAAAAAAAGAGAATATTTTAAAAATAAATGGATAGATAAAAATCCTGATTTGTTGAAAAGATGCATTAAATAAAGTAGGTGATTGTAATGAAAGATAAGATATCTAAGTTAATATCGGTTTATAAAAAAGATGGATTTAAAGTTTTTTTAAAGAAATGCTATAATTATATTAATTCAAATTATTTAGAGAAGGTTAATTTTGATGTTTTATTTAATAAGGGAAAATATGAAAAAATTATTAATGATATTTTAAAAGATGAAACTTATGATAGAATTATTTTATGGAGAAGTAGTTTTGGTTATAATGTTCCTCTTTTTCAAAGACCTCAACATATAGCTAATAACTTAGCTAAACAAAAATGTTTGATGTTTTATGAAGTAACTTCGATGACTGATAAAATTAAAACTATAAAAAAAAATAGTGAAAATATTTACTTAGTTAATTTTAATAATGTTGGTTTAAATAGAATATTGATGAAAGAACTTGAAAAGGCAAACAAACCTAAATATATTCAAATTTATTCAACAGATTGGAAATTATCTCTCCAAGATATAGAAAATTATTTAAAAAATGGTTATAAACTTATTTATGAATATATTGATCATTTATCTGCCGACTTAGCTGGTACTAAAAATTTACCCCAAAATATATTAGATAAATATGAATATATGATGAGTCATAAAGATGTTTATGTTGTTGTTACTGCAGATGCTTTGGAAAAGGAAGTAATAAAAAGAAGAGGTAAAGAAAATTTAGTGTTTTCAAGTAATGGGGTTGATTACGAATTTTTTAAACACTATGATAAAGATTATAATTTTGAAAAAGAATTTTCTGATATTTTGGATAAAAATAAACCTATTTTAATGTATTATGGCGCACTTGCAAAATGGGTTGATTATGATTTAATTAAGAAGATAGCTCTTAGTGATAAATACAGTGTTGTTTTATTTGGTGTTAAGTATGATGATTCTTTAGATGTAGAACTAGGTAAAGTTAAAAATGTATATTTTTTAGGGAGTCGAGATTATAAAGTGTTAAAGAATTATGCAAGATATGCAGATATACTTACAATACCTTTTAAAATAAATGATATTACTAAATCAACAAGTCCAGTTAAAATTTTTGAATATATGGCCCTTCATAAACCTATAGTTACTACTGATATGCCTGAATGCAGAAAATATAAAAGTGTTTTAATTGGGCATAATGAAAAAGAATTTATGGAAAAGTTAGAAGGTGCACTAGAACTTGGAAATGATAAAGAATATATTGAGCTTTTAGATAAAGAGGCTAAAGCTAATGATTGGAGTAAAAAGGCTAAAGCTATAATAAATTTAATTAAAAATGATGAAAAATAGTTATTGAAAATACTTTAATTAAAGGAATGATTAATATGAAAAAATATATTGATAGGTTATATAAAAATGATAAGGAAAGTTATTATAAAATCTTGGAAAATGATTTAAAAAATAATACCAAGAAGTTTATTGTGACTGTTAATCCAGAAACTTTAATCATAGCTGAAAAGGATTTAGAATTAAAGAAAATACTTGATGATGATAGTGTTTCACTTGTTCCAGATGGAATTGCGGTAGTTAAGGCTAGTAAATGGTTAAATGCTGCTGTTAAGGAAAGAATAACTGGAGTTGATATAGCTGAAAAGTTATTAAGTATAGCTAATGAAAATAAATATTCTTTATATTTATATGGAGCTAAGAAAGAAGTAATAAAAAAATTAGTAGATAAAATTAGCGGTAAATACCAAGGAATAAGAATTTTAGGTGCTTCGAATGGTTACGCTCATGATAAAGATAAGATAATGAAAGAAATAGTTAAATTAAAACCAGATATTTGTATGGTGGCACTTGGGATACCTATGCAAGAAAAAATAATATATAAATATTTAAGCAAATTTAATAAAGGAATATTTATCGGAGTTGGTGGTTCATTTGATGTGCTCAGTGATAGTAAAAAAAGAGCTCCGAAGTTTTTTATAAAGACAAACACAGAATGGTTATATCGTATTGTAACAGAGCCTAAAAGATTGAAACGATTTTGGAATAATAATATAAAATTTATATTAAGAGTATTTAAAATGAAAAATAATAATAATTAAAATAATAAGTTTATTTTGGATTAAAACAGTAGAAAATTTATATATTAATGGTGTATAAAACTTATAAAATTTGAGATACTAAAAATGGTGATGGTTATGCCAAATATACATTCTAGTATCTCTTTTGCTTTGGTAAATATTCCTGTGTTACTTAACCCAATTATTAAGAATAATGATACTTCATTTAATCAGTTACATAAAAAATGCTTACAGAGAATTAAATATATCAAATATTGTCCTCATTGTAAAAGGGATATAAAAGAAAATGATATTGTTAAAGGATATCAATTTGAAAAAGATAATTATTTAGTTTTTAGTAAGACTGAACTTGATAATTTAAAACCAAATGGTGATAAAGAAATTGAAGTTATATCTTTTATAAAAGAAGGAAGTGTTCCTCCTTGGTATTTTGAAAAGAGTTATTTTTTAAATACTGAAAAAAAGTCTAAAGCTTATAATTTATTTTATGAAGCATTGAAAAAAACTAAAAGAGTTGCTTTAGTCAAAACTATAATTGGACTTAAATTTTATTATGGAATTTTAAAATTGGTGCCAAATGGAATAATTCTTACAACCTTATATTTTGAAGAAGAAGTTAGAATACCTGAGAAAGATATTGATAGTAAAGTTACTAATAAAGAATTAGATTTAGCAGTTAAACTCATAGAAAGTATGGAAGGCGAGTTTGAACCTCATAAATATAAAGATGAATATCAAGAAACATTAAAGAAAGTGATTGATGCTAAATTGGATGGTAAGAAAATAACTAAAACTAAAAGTGCAAATAAAAAACAAATTAATGATTTAATGAAAGCTTTAGAAAAAAGTTTGAAGGAGAAAAAATGAGTCTTTGGAATAAAAAATTTACTCCGATGCTTTTAGGTGAAGTGGAAAAACCTTTTGATGATGATAATTATATTTATGAAATAAAGTATGATGGAATAAGGAGTTTAATTTTTGCTTATGGTGATAAAATAATAATTAAAAATAGATATGGTGTTGATATTACAGTAATGTTTCCTGAATTAAAAAATTTAAATAAAACTTTTAAAGGTAAAAAGGTTATCCTTGATGGGGAAATAATTATGTTTGATGAAGGAAAAATTTCTTTTGCTAAATTGCAACAAAGGATTCACTTAAAAAATGAGAAAACTATTGAATATTTAAGTACTACAAATCCAGTTGTTTTTATTTGTTTTGATATTCTTTATGAAGATCATGATTTAATTAATTTAGAACTTTTGAAAAGAAAAAAGATCTTAGAAAAATATGATGATAGTGATTTTTTTATAAAAAGTACATATACTCAAAAACGGGGTAAAAAATTGTATAAAATAATAAAAAAAATGAATATGGAAGGAATTGTTGCTAAAAAGGCTGATAGTAAATATTTAATTAATGAAAGAAGTAATGATTGGTTAAAAATAAAAAATTATCAAAGTGAAGAATTTTTGGTGTTGGGATATGTCAATAAACAAAATAGTTATGTTATTAGTTTAATCCTTGGGGAGTATTTGAAAGGTAAGCTTAAGTATGTGGGAAAAGTAAGTTTAGGTAAAAAAAGAAGCCTAGCAAATAAAGTTATGCAAATGAAAAAAATCAAACCAATTTTAGAAATAAAAGAAAAGGATGTAACTTATATAAATCCCGAGTTAAAATGTGAAGTTAATTATTTGGAAAGAACTAATACTGGAGCTTTAAGACAGCCATTTGTGCCTTAACATGTCAAAATCTTGTAAAAATCCAAAAAAAATGGATAAAATGTAGAAAATATTGCAATTTGTTATTGATTTTACCTAGATTTTTTGATAGTCTTAATATGTGAGAACAATGTTCTTACAAAATATTTTAGATAATAGGGAGGTAATAATTATGTCTAAAACAGAATTAGTAGAATTAATTGCAAAAGAAGCTGGTCTTTCTAAAGCTGATGCTGCTCGTGCTCTTGACGCTACAATCGCAGGTATTACTGCTGGATTAAAAAAAGATGGAAAGGTTGCTTTAGTTGGTTTCGGTACTTTTAGTGCTAAAACAAGAGCTGCTAGAGAAGGTATTAATCCATTAACTAAAGAAGCTATTAAAATTCCTGCTAAGACAGTTGCTTCATTTAAAGCTGGTAGCAAATTAAAAGACGCTTTAAATTAGTAAAAAAAGTGAAAAGTTGATTAAATTCAACTTTTTTTTTGAATAAAATTAGTATATAATATAAATAGAAACGAGGTATGGCAATGAAAAACAGACTTATTATGTTATTAGGATTAGGGATAACAATTATGATTTTACCATTTTTAATAAATGTGTATTCAATATTTAGGATTATTGGGTTAATACTTGGAATTATTTTGATAACAGTTAGTCTGTGTTTAAAAAAGAAAAGAAATATATTCTTTATTATTTTAGTACCTATAATTTTATTGGTATTTAGTTATGGCGTTGATACATTATTGTTTTATACTTTGAAAAGAGTTCCAGTATTTAGTTATGCAATTAAAAGTAGTAGTAAGGTCAAAACATATAACAGTTTCTTTTATAGAATTTATGATTGTGATGGAAAGTTAACTGTGGATTATGGCTATACTAAAAATTATGTTTGTGATAATAGTATGATTGAAAGCATTAATATTAATAAATTTATGCAAGATGCTGAGGAATCTTTTAAAAAATATCATCATAAATTTGTTCATATTTATGGAAAAATAAGTAAAATAACAGGAAATGAAAATATTGAACTTGCTTCATTTAGTCAAAGTAACGATACCTTGAATGGTTATGTAAACTTTAATTTGGATAATATATTGGTGGTTAGTACAGATGAAAATTTAAGTCAATATAGAATTTATGATTATATAGATGTTTATGGTAAGGTTTCTGAATATAATAATGGTAAGATAATTTTAACTGATACAAGGCTAGTGGCAAGTGATATATATGATTCATATAGTTTTGAAATAATTGCTAATGATAATGCTAGACTAACTAATTTAGTAAAAGAAAAAAATTATTATTATTATGGAATAAATTCAGTGAATATTAAATATGATCATGATAATATTTATGAACTTAGTTATTTGTTAACTGATGAAAGATTTAAATTCAATGATTTAATAAAAGATAAAGAATTTGAAGTATTTAAAAATGATGAAGATAATGAAATTGCTAAAAAATATAAATTTGATAAATTTGATTATATAGAATGTAGTAATAATAAAAAAATTGTTGCTAATACAAAAAATAATGTAGATGGAAGTATATGTGACTTAGAATTAGATTAAGTGGCTAAAATATTTTGTTAAAACTTGCACAAAACAATTGACGAAGTGCAAGTTTTTATTGTATAATAATTTTATAGCGAGAAAAGGGGAAAGTGCCTTTGGAACATTATTTTACAAACAATACAAATTTAAAAAGTGAGATACGAACACTCACATATAGATATGAAAATACACCATTTGAGTTTTTTAGTGACAATGGAGTTTTTGCTAAAAATAAAATAGATTATGCGTCAAGATTATTAATTGAAACATTTTTAGAAAATCATAAAGATGTAAAAAAGTCAAATACACTTTTAGATGTTGGGTGTGGTTATGGTTTTCTGGGAATCGTAGCAGGAAAATTATTAGATATAAATATAGAATTAGTTGATATAAATAAAAGAGCGCTTCATTTATGCGAAAGAAATATTAAGTTAAATGAAGTAAGAGGCAAAGCTTACGAAAGTAATGCTTATGAATGTGTAAAAAATAAATATGATTATATAATTACTAATCCACCGATTAGGGCAGGGAAAAATACTGTTTTGGAAATATTGAAAGGAGCTAAAAACCATCTTTTAGAAAATGGCGAATTATGGTTTGTCATAAATAAAGATCAAGGTGCTAAATCAATTAAAAAGACATTAGAAGAAGTCTATAGCATTGAAGTTTTAGCAAAAAACAAAGGTTTTTATATCTTTAAAGCAAAAATTGATTGACAAATTTACATTTTGGCTTTACAATTTTAAATTGGTGGCGTATTTATTTTTTAAATAAAAACGAAAGAAGAAATAGTCTTAAAAAAATTGTGTATGGGGTGATATCGTGGCTTATAAAGTAAAAAAATTTGGTGACTATCGTGAAAGAAGAAGTTTTTCAAAGACGAAAAACGTTTTAGAGTTGAATGATTTATTGGAAGTTCAAAAGAAATCATACAAGGAATTTCTAGAAACAGGTATTAGAGAAATATTTGATGATTTATTTCCAGTTGAAAGCTTTACTGGTAATATTTCACTAGAATTTGGTGATTATTATTTTGATGAACCAAGATATTCAATCAAAGAAGCAAAAGAAAGAATGGTAAATTATGCCGCTCCATTAAAGGTTGAAGCACGTCTTTTTATTCATGAAACAGGTGAAGTAAAAGAACAAACAATCTTTCTAGGAGACATGCCACTTATGACAGATGCTGGAACATTTATCATAAATGGAGCAGAACGTGTAATTGTATCACAATTAGTTCGTAGTCCAAGTGTATATTTCAAAAAAGAAATAGATAAAAATGGACGTCATATTATTAGTGGTGAACTAATTCCTAATAAGGGAACTTGGCTAGAATATGAAACAGATGCTAGGGATGTTTTATATGTAAGAATTGATAGAACAAGAAAAGTAACTGTTACAACATTCTTAAGAGCTTTAGGTTTATCTAGTGATGAGGATATAATTAGTGTATTTGGTGAAGATGATTATATTAAGAATACATTAGAAAAAGATTCAACTAATAATACTGATGAAGCTTTAATTGAAATTTATGAAAAGTTAAGACCTGGTGAACCTGCAACTCTTGATTCTTCAAAAAATCAATTAATTACAAGATTTTTTGATAGATTCCGTTATGATTTAGCAAAGGTTGGACGTTATAAATTTAACAAAAAGTTGAATGTTTTAGATAGGCTTGAAGGATTAACTCTTGCTGAACCATTAATTGTTGATAATAAAACAATTGCAAAAGCTGGAGATGTTTTAAGTAAGAAATTACTTGAAGAATTAAAACCATATTTTGAAAATGGTTTAAATGTTAAAGATATTTTAATTAATGAAGAATTAGATGATTATAAATCTGTTCAAGTTGTTAAAGTTGTAGATCCTCTTGATGCAAAGAAAACATTTAATATTATTGGTGTTGATCAAACTGTTGATACTAAACGTTTAACCATTCCAGATGTTTATGCATCTTTGAATTACTATATTGGTTTACATAAAGGTATTGGTTCTGATGATGAAATTGATAACTTAGGAAACCGTCGTGTTCGTCAAGTTGGAGAGCTTATTCAAAATCAATTTAGAATTGGTATGTCAAGAATGGAAAGAGTTATTCGTGAAAGAATGACTACACAAGAACTTGATACTGTAACACCTAAAACTTTGATTAATATTAGACCTGTTACAGCTGCACTTAAAGAATTCTTTGGGTCAAGTCAATTATCAAAATTCATGGATCAAATTAACCCAATTGCAGAACTTACTGATAAAAGACGTTTATCAAGTTTAGGACCTGGAGGGCTTTCTCGTGAACGTGCTGGTATGGATGTTCGTGACGTTAATGCATCACACTATGGTCGTATTTGTCCGATTGAATCACCAGAAGGACAAAATATCGGTCTTATAACATCACTTGCTGGTTATGCTAAGGTTAATGATTATGGATTTATTATGACTCCATATCATAAAGTTGTTGATGGTGTTGTAACTGATGAAGTATGTTATTTAACTGCTGATGAAGAAAGAGGACATGCAATTAGTCAAGCTGCTGTAAAACTTGATGAAAATGATAGAATTGTAGATGATGAAGTAGTAGCCCGTTTTAATGGTGATACTATTTATGTAAAACGTGAAAAAATTGATTATGTCGATGTTGCTCCAAGTCAAGTTGTTGCAATTACAACAAGTTGTATTCCATTTTTGGAATTCGATGATGCTCACAGAACGTTAATGGGTGCTAATATGCAACGTCAAGCTGTTCCATTACTTACTTGTGAAGCACCAATTGTTGGTACTGGTGTTGAATGTATTGCAGCAAGAGATTCTGGTTCAACTATTGTAGCTAAAGCAGATGGTGTAGTTGAATATGCTGATGGCTTAAAAATTATAGTTAAAACTGCTGGTGGTAAGGATACATATCATTTAGCAAATTATGAAAGAAGTAATGCATCAAGTTGTATTAATCATCATCCAATTGTTAAAGCTGGAGATGCTATTAAACGCGGTCAAGTTATTGCTGATGGTCCATCTACAGATATGGGTGAGCTAGCACTTGGTAAAAACTTAACTGTTGCATTCATGACATTCGAAGGTTATAATTACGAAGATGCTGTTATATTAAACGAAAGATTAGTAAAAGATGATGTTTATACATCACTTCATATATCACATTACGATATTGATTGTCGTGATACTAAACTAGGACCAGAAGAAATTACAAGAGATATTCCAAATGTTGGCGAAGACGCTCGTAAGAACCTAGATAAAAATGGTATTGTAAGAATTGGTACTGAAGTTAGAGATGGTGATATTCTAGTTGGTAAAGTTACACCAAAAGGAGTACAAGAACTTACTTCAGAAGAAAAATTATTACATGCTATATTTGGTGAAAAAACTCGTGAAGTTAGAGATACTTCACTACGTGTTGAACATGGTGCTGGTGGTATCGTTCATGATGTTAAAGTTTATACTAAAGAAAATAGTGATGAACTTCCTGCTGGTGTTTCAAAAATTATCAGAGTTTATATTATTCAAAAACGTAAAATCCAAGTTGGGGATAAAATGTCAGGTCGTCATGGTAATAAAGGGGTTATTTCCCTTATACTTCCAGAAGAAGATATGCCATTCTTACCAAATGGTAAACCAGTAGATGTAATGCTTAATCCTTTAGGGGTTCCATCTCGTATGAATATTGGACAAATCTTAGAATTACACTTAGGTATGGCTGGTAAAAAATTAGGTGTTCATTATGCAACTCCAGTATTTGATAGTGCAACCTGGGATGATATTTCTGAAGAAATGAAAGAAGCTGGTATGGCTCCAGATGGTAAAGTTGTTTTACATGATGGACGTACTGGAGAACCATTTGATCATAGAATTAACGTTGGTGTTATGTACATGGTTAAATTACATCACATGGTTGATGATAAACTTCATGCTAGAGCAACAGGACCTTATTCCCTTGTTACTCAACAACCTTTAGGTGGTAAAGCTCAATTCGGTGGACAACGTTTCGGAGAAATGGAAGTTTGGGCACTATATGCTTATGGTGCATCACATGTTTTACAAGAAATTTTAACTGTTAAAGCCGATGATATTACTGGTCGTGTTAAAGTATACGAATCACTAGTTAAAGGTAAAACTATTGATCAAGCTGGTGTTCCTGAAAGTTTCCGTGTTCTTGTTAAAGAATTCCAAGCTTTAGGATTAGATGTTCAAGTAATTGATAATGATGATAAAGTTGTAGAATTTAAAGATATTGAAGAAGACGAAGATGATAATGAAGCATTTAGTATTAATGAGATAGATGTTACAACAAGTGAACTTAATAAAAATGATGAAATAGATGATAATCTTGATGACTTTGAAGATGATGGTTTCGAAGATGAAGATGATTTAGATAATTTGGAATTTCCAGGTGATACCTTAGATGAAGATATCATGGATGAAGGGGAAGGTGAAGAATAATGATAGATGTTAGTAAATTTAAAGGTATTAAGGTTAGTATTGCCTCACCAGAAAAGATTCGTTCTTGGTCATATGGTGAAGTTAAAAAGCCTGAAACTATAAACTATCGTACCCTTAAACCTGAAAGAGATGGATTATTCTGTGAAAAAATATTTGGACCAACAAAAGACTTTGAATGCTCATGTGGTAAATATAAGAGATTAAGATATAAAAATATTGTTTGTGATCGTTGTGGTGTTGAAGTAACTCGTTCAAAGGTAAGAAGAGAAAGAATGGGGCACATTGAACTTGCTGCTCCTTGTTCTCACATTTGGTTCTTTAAAGGTGTTCCATCTAAAATGGGACTTGTCCTAGACATGTCACCAAGGGATCTTGAAGAAGTACTATATTTCGTAAGTTATGTAGTTATTGATCCAGGTGCAGCACCACTTGAAGTTAAACAAACTTTATCTGATAAAGAATATCGTGCTTATTATGAAAAGTATGGAAATACTTTTAAAGTAGGTATGGGTGCTGAAGCTATTAAAGAATTATTAAAACAAGTTGATATTGATAAAGAAGTTGAAGATTTAAGACGCGAACTTGAAGGTACAACTGGGCAAAAGAGAATTCGTCTTGTTAAAAGACTTGATTGTTTAGTTGCTTTCCAAGAATCTGGTAATAAGCCTGAATGGATGGTACTTGATGTTCTTCCAGTTATTCCACCAGAACTAAGACCAATGATTCAACTTGATGGTGGTAGATTTGCAACTAGTGATTTAAATGACTTATATCGTAGAATTATCAATAGAAATAATCGTTTAAAGAAATTACTAGAACTTGGTGCACCAACTATTATTGTTCAAAATGAAAAACGTATGCTTCAAGAAGCTGTTGACTCACTTTTTGATAATGGTAGAAGAGGAAGAAGTATTACTGCAGCAAGTAATAGACCACTTAAAAGTTTATCTAGCATGCTTAAAGGTAAACAAGGACGTTTCCGTCAAAACTTACTTGGTAAGAGAGTTGACTATTCTGGTCGTTCTGTTATCGTTGTTGGACCTAATCTTAAGATGCATCAATGTGGTCTTCCAAAAGAAATGGCTATTGAGCTATTTAAACCACATGTAATTAATGGTATCGTTGAAAGAGGTTTAGCTCACAATATTAAAGGGGCTAAAAAATTAATAGATTCTCGTGATGAAGCAATTTGGGATATTGTTGAAGATGTAATTACTGAACATCCAGTTCTTTTAAACAGAGCTCCAACACTACATAGACTTGGTATTCAAGCATTTGAACCAGTTTTAGTAGGTGGTAAAGCTATAAGATTACATCCACTAGTTTGTGCAGGATTTAATGCTGACTTCGATGGTGACCAAATGGCTATCCATATTCCACTTTCTGAAGAAGCAAAAGCAGAAGCTAGAATATTAATGCTTAGTGCTAATAATATTCTAAATCCAAAAGACGGAAAACCAATTGTTACTCCATCACAAGATATGGTACTTGGTAACTGTTATTTAACAATTGAGTATGCTGGAGAAGAAAATGAAGGACATGTTTATAAAGATCCTAATGAAGCTTTAATGGCATATGAAAGAAAAGAAATAACTTTACATACAAGAATTGCTATTCCAGTTAATTCATTTAAATATAAATTATTTACTGAAGAACAAAGAGATAAATACTTAGTTACAACAGTAGGTAAATTAAAATTTAATGAAATTTTACCTGATACATTCCCATATGTAGAGGAAGGTACTAAAGCTAATATTGAAGGAATTACACCAGATAAGTATTTCTTACCAATGGGTTCTAATATTCCTGGAGAAATAGCTAAAATGGAATTAGTTACTCCATTTGTTCAAAAGACTTTAGGTCAATTAATTGCTCAAGTATTTAAAAGATATAAAACAACTGAAACATCTATAATGCTTGATAAATTAAAGAATTTAGGCTTCAAATATTCAACTATCGCTGGTATTACAGTATCTATTGCGGATGTTGTAAGAAGCGAACATAAAGGTGAAATAATAGATGCTGCTAAAGCTAAAGTTGATAAAATTAATAAACAATATCAAAGAGGTTTAATTACTGACGGTGAAAGATATCAAAATGTTATTGAAGTTTGGACTAAAGCAACTGATGATGTTAAGAACGAACTTAAAGCAATAAGTGAAAATGACTTTGATAATCCATTATTTATGATGATGAACTCAGGTGCTCGTGGTAAGATTTCAAACTTTACCCAACTTGCTGGTATGCGTGGTTTAATGGCAAAGCCAGATGGTTCAACTGTAGAAATTCCAATTACATCATCATTTATTGAAGGTTTGTCTGTGTCTGAATTCTTCTTATCAACACATGGTTCTCGTAAAGGTGATGCCGATACTGCGTTAAGAACTGCAGACTCAGGATACTTAACAAGAAGACTTGTTGATGTTGCTCAAGACATAATTGTTAAAGAATTTGATTGTGGTACTCATCAAGGGTTAGTGGTATATGACTTATTAAATGAAAAAGATAACTCAGTTATTGAACCACTTGCTGAACGTATTTTAGGTAGATACGCATCTAAGAAAATTGTTAATCCAGAAACTAAAGAAACTATTGTTGAAGCTGGAGAAATGATTAATGAAAATGCTGTCATTAAAATTACTAAAGCTGGTATTAAAAAAGTTGAAATTAGAAGTGTTCTAACATGTAAATCAAATAATGGTGTATGTCAAAAATGTTATGGACGTAACCTTGCAACTGGTAATTTAGTTGAAAAAGGTGAAGCTGTTGGTATTATGGCTGCTCAATCAATTGGTGAACCAGGTACCCAACTTACCATGCGTACATTCCATACCGGTGGTGTTGCATCTGGTGATGATATTACTCAAGGGCTTCCAAGAGTTGAAGAACTATTTGAAGCACGTATTCCAAAAGGTAAAGCTACGATTGCGGAAGTTGCTGGTAAAGTTATCGGTATTGAAGAAAACAATGGTAAACATACAATCACTATTGAAAATGAAGCTGGTTGTCATGAACATATTACAAATTATAATATGAAACTTCGTGTTGCTATAGGTGATGAAGTTGTGGCTGGAGATAAATTAACTGAAGGTGTTATTTCACCAAAAGAATTACTTGCTGTAACTGATCCACTTACTGCACAAGAATATATCTTGAAAGAAGTACAAAAAGTTTATAAATTACAAGGTGTTGATATTTCTGATAAACATATTGAAATTATTTGTAAACGTATGATAAATAAGGTAAGAATTACGGATAGCGGAGATTCAGACTTTGTTGAAGGTCTTGCAGTATCTCTTAAAGAATTTACTGAAGGTAATAAACCAGTTATTATGGCTGGAAAAACACCGGCTAAGGGTAATCCAATTATGCTTGGTATTACTAAGTCTTCACTAGAAACTGATTCATTCTTATCTGCTGCATCATTCCAAGAAACAACTAGAGTACTTACTGATGCTGCTATTCATGGTAAAGTTGATAAACTTCAAGGTCTAAAAGAAAATGTTATTATTGGTAAACTAATACCTGCAGGTACTGGTTATAGTGATTATAATAGTATTGATATAGAACTTGAAAAAGCTATTTTAGATGATGATGCTCAAGAGGTTCTTGAAGAAAAACTTATGGATAATGATGACATTATTGAAGATACTGAAGAAATCGTAAACGAAGTAGAAGAAATAGAAGAAGATGCTGAATAAGCATTTTCTTTTTTAATATAAAAAAGTAAAAATGTTGCTTTTTTTTTTTTTTTTTTTTTGATGTAAAATGGCTATATAATAGAATTAATATCGTGCGTGATATTGTTATAAATGGAGGTTACATGAAAAAGAAAATATTTATTCTATCAGTGTTTGTTTTATTAGTTGGTGTTGTAGTTATATATCATAATTATGATAAAAATAATGTATTAAATGATACTGAATCTAAAGTTATAAAAAAAGAAAATACATTATCTATGATGTTAGAAACTGAGGCAGGTTCTGGTAAGTATGAAATGACAACAAGAAGTGATTGGCCTACAGAGGGATATGTTTTTAATAGTAAGTTGTCTAAATGTGAAAATGGTGGAGAACTAGCCTGGGATAATGAAAATAAAAGAGTACTTATGAGTGGTAATGTTTCCGATAAGTGCTATGTGTATTTTGATGTTGTCCCTTCTGTTGTATATCTTTCAGATTATGTAAAGTTCCTATACACTGGATTACAAGGTGACAATAATCTTTATTTTCATGATGCTAGTTTAGTTAATGGAGCTGGTGATAATTCATATAGATATGCAGGATCATCTTCAAGTGTAAATAACTATATATGTTTTGGAAGTTATGAAGCAACATGTCCAGAAGATAATTTGTATAGGATAATCGGAGTGTTTGGAGATAAAGTAAAAGTTGTAAAATATAGTGATATTGGATCATATGATACTTCAAAATATAATGCTACTTCATTTACAGATACAGAAGCCTATACAGCTTTAAATAGTACATTTATTGGTACACTTGGTGATGAATGGCAAAATATGATATATCAAGAAAATTGGATTAGTGGGGAAATTAGTTCTAATGTATTAAGTCAAATAAGTTTAAAAAATAATACTTATAAAATTGAATTTCTTGCTGGTAGTGTAGCTAGTCCCTCTTTGATTGATTGGTATACTGCAAAAAAATGGTATACTGCTGAAAGTGATGCAGCTCATACATTATCAATGAAAATTGGTACAATATCTATTAGTGAATTAAGGTATGCAATGGACAGTTCGAATTGGAATCTTTCAACTTTGGATAATACATCATGGTTGTATTATAGTAAGAATGAAGCGTTTTATTTGTTTCATAGTTTTTCGGCTGGATCTGGTGATGCTTTTGGGTATTATATGACTACAGATGGAACTTTATATGTTTTCAGTACGCCTTCATATACATCTGATAATACTAAAATAACTACATATGTTAGACCATCATTTTATCTTACATCTTCTGTAATTTATGTTTCAGGCGATGGAAGTCAAAGTTCACCAATAAGAGTGGGAGTTTAAGTATTGAGTACTATTTTTTTGTCAAATTTTAATAATGTGTAAATGTGATACTTTTTTAGGCTAGAATAAGTATGCAGTAATGTAAATATCATGTGTGATATTGTTATAAGTTGAACTTACTTAATGTTATAATGAATTATGATTATATTTGCTATGCTGCTGATTTATATCGTTGATGTATATTAAATGGGTAATAAAGATAATAATACAATTCAAAGAAAGTACAATGATAAAGGTAATATAAAAAATAAAAAAACAAAAATAATAAGTATGGTTGCAATAGTAGCATTAACTTTAACTATAATAACCGCGACCTATGCAAATTTTAATGCAAGTGTAGGTTATCCAGCATCATCAGATATTAAATTAATGACAATAATGTGAATACTTTTATATTTGCAACAGGTAGTTAAATTTTCTTTAGTATTAATTGAGAAATTTTTGCCAGTGGTAAAGAAAATTTAAGCGGAAGTACTTATGTTAGTGCGCTTCTTACGGCAAATAATAAGATGGAACTATGAATTCACCAATAAGAATAAACTGAATAATACTTGGTAGACTAAAAATCTATCAGGTTTTAACAATTAAATTTTGTAAACTTATAAAAAAATATTTCTATTATTTTAAAAGTATGATAGAATTATTTTAAGGAGGATAAGCATATGAAATGGTGGATAATATTAATTATAGTTTTAGTCCTAATAATACTTTGGGCAATAAGTGTGTATAATAGCTTAGTTGCCTTAAGAAATAGAGTTAAAGACCAATGGGCTCAAATTGACGTTCAACTAAAAAGAAGATTTGATTTAATACCAAATTTAGTAGAAACTGTTAAAGGTTATACTAAACATGAATCTGAAACACTTGAAGCTGTAATTAAAGCTCGTAATACTTATGTTTCTGCTACTGTTCCTGAAGAACAAATGAAAGCTGATGGAGAACTTACACAAGCAATTTCAAAATTATTTGCATTAACTGAAAGTTACCCAGATTTAAAAGCAAATACAAATTTTCAAGCTTTACAACAAGAACTTACAGAAACTGAAAGTAAAATTGCTGCAGCACGTCAATTTTATAATGATACTGTAATGGTTTATAACAATAAAGTATCTATGGTGCCAAGTAATATTATTGCAAGTTTATTTAAGTTTAACAAAGAAGCTTTCTTTGAAGCAAATGAAACAGAACGACAAAATGTTCAAGTTAAATTCTAAGACGTTCTAAACGTCTTTTTTAATATTAATGAGGTGAGTTATGAAAAAAATATTAATTGCAATTATGACATTTTTATGTTTGCCACTTGTAAGTTTAGCTGCGGATTATGATATAAAACATTTTTATATTGATGCAAGCATACAAGAAAATGGTGACATGAATGTTGAAGAATTAATTGTATTAAAGGGAACATTTAATGGGTATGAAAGAGATATTCTTTATCAAAGTGATTATGATGATTATAATGCTAGTAATATAGAAAATTTAAATATCTATGCTAAACATGTAAGTAATGTTTCTTTTGATACTTTTGCAGAAGGTTTTGATTTGTTTGATAAAGTAAGTTATGCAAATAATAGGGATATGAGTAAATATATTTTAACTGATTTAGATCAAGGAATTAGAGTTAGAATGTATTATTCTACCGAAAGTGAAAGTACGGCATTTTTAATTAAGTATACTTTGAAGGATGTTGGAATAGCCCATAATGATGTTATTGAATATTATTGGAATTTTTTAGGTACTGGGTTTGAAGATGATATTAAAGATTTGCAAATTAGAGTAAATTATCCAACTAAAATGAAAAAGGAAGACTTTAGTTGGTGGTTTCATGGTCCACTTACTGGTTCATCTGATATTGTAGATGTAAGTAATAATTATACAAGTGTTTTAGCTAAAGTTAAAGAATTAGATGCTGGAACAGCTGTTGATTTTAGAACGTTGTTGCCCAAGGATGGATTTGATGGAAGTTTATTTTCTAAAATAAACAATGATGATGTTAAGGATAGCATTATAGAAAGTGAAGATGCGATAGTTGCTAAAGATAATGCTTTAAGAAAAAAATATAGAGCTTATTTTTACACAATTGAAGGCTTATCAATTGGTTATTATGTTCTTTTAATAGGTTTATGGATTTATGTTTATAAAAAATATGATAAGGAAAGAAAACCTAAATTTGTAGGTGAATATAATAGAGAATTTATTGATGATTATAATGTTGAAGTAATAGATTATTTAATGAATAGTACTATAACACCTAATGCTATGAGTGCATCACTTATGAATTTAATTTATAAGAAAAATGTTAGTGTAGAAAAATTACCTGAACAAAAAAATAATTATAAATTTACTTTAATTAATAGAGATAATTTAAATGATACAGAAAATTGCTTGGTAGATTTTCTTTTTACAACGGTTGGTAGTAATAATGAATTTACAACGAAAGAATTAAAGTCATATGCTTCATCTACAAAAACTTGTAATACTTTTATGAACACTTATACAAAGTGGAAAAATAAAGTTATTGAGGATGGAAAAAAACAAGGCTTTTTTGATAAATTATCTGGCAGATATGGTTATGGTTTCTTTGTGTTATTCCTAGCTTTTGCAATTTATTTTATGAGTGTTATATTTAATGTTAGATTATTTTTGGTTAATACTTTAATATTTACAGCAATTATTTTTATAGTTTATATTGGTACAATTCAAAGAAAAAGTGAAAAGGGAATTGAACATTATACTAGATGGAAAGCATTTAAAAAATTCTTGAATGACTTTGGTACATTTGATACTAAAGAATTACCAGAAATAATTTTATGGGAAAGATATTTAGTTTATGCAACTATCTTTGGTCTTGCTAAAAAAGTTCAAAAAGATATGAATGTTAAAATTAAAGAGTTAGAGATCGGAGATGTATATTATGGAAATAATTATATTTTTATTAATGATTTTGATATGACAAATATAATTAGTTCAACACTTAACGAAGCTTATCATGGGGCTCAAACTACTATTAATAGAGAAATGGCTAGTTCATCAAGTGGTTCTTTCGGTGGTCATGGTGGAGGATTTTCATCAGGCGGCGGCTTTGGTGGCGGCGGCGGTGGAGGTCGAGGTTTCTAAAAAAACTTTACACTTATTTTACTAGGCTGCGCAGATTAGCTTGTAACCTTTTGGCATGTTTTGTCGAAAGTGTTGCAAGCTATTTTTTTTGTTTTTATAATAAATTAATTAAGGAAGGTTTATGGAGAAAGGTGACGTTGTTACTAAAAAAGTTAGGAGATGTAATATGAATTATTATAATGAAATAAAAACAGAAATATTAAATAATGAAATAATTAAAAGAGTAAAAGACTATTCAAAAAGTAGAAGTGATTTAAGGACATATTATAATGTTGGAAGACTTTTAAGTGAAGTAGGGAAACATTATGGAGAAGGAATTATTAAAGAGTATTCTGAAAGATTAAGCAAAGAATTATATAAAAAATATAACATTTTATCTTTATGAAAAAATTTTATCATTTGTTTCAAAAATTTATTCTTGAGGATATACCAGCTTTTTTAAAAGAACTTGGTAACTTGTTTAGTTTTATATCAAATGAATATCCAATAAAAATAGGTGATAGATATAATTATATTGATTTGCTTTTATACAATATTGAATTTAATTGTTATGTAGTTGTAGAATTAAAAAATATAGGTCAAATAGATGTTTATATGAATTATATAGATAAAAATTTAAAAAAGTTAACACATGATAAAACAATAGGTATAATTTTATGTAAAAAAGCTAATAGATTTATTATGGAATATTGTAGCGATGAAAGAATAACAGTAAAAGAATATTCTTTAACGTAAAAAAATGTTATGTGTGTCATAACATTTTTTTTAGTTTGCTCTGGATCCGAGAGCTGCAATATTTAAATTTTCTCCCATTGCAGTGAGAATACCAGAATATTTTTTGTAAAGTCTTTCATAATCCTTTAGATATGAATCATCAGTCATCATGCTAAATGGAATAACTGTATGTCCACTGTGCCCATCAGCAACAAGCGGATTGCCTTTATATTTTGTAAATATTAACTCGCCACCTAAATTATCAAATGTCATTTTTACTTCTTTATCCTTAGTGACAGTTTTGGTTATATCTAGTGTAGCCATAAACCCAATAAGTTTGTTCCAATCACCATTTGTTCCACCATATTGATTAGATATAAAATTACCTAATGAGTACATTACAATAGTATTGTTAATTTTAGTTATTGGTTGAAGTATATGGGGATGATTTCCAATAATAATATCAACTCCGAGAGATGATAAATATTCTGCAATTTCTTTTTCTTCATCATTTGGCATGTCAATATATTCAATTCCCCAGTGCATAGCAACTATTAAAACATCAACTTTATCCCTAACTGCTTCTATATCTTTTTTTACTTGCTCTTTATCATAAACATTTAATAGATAGCTTTTTCCTGTTGGAGTACTTAAACCGTTAGTTTTAGTGGTATATGATAACATTGTATATGTAATGTTATTTTTTTCTTTAATTATATAATTATTTCTCATTTCTTCTGAATCATTCATACCACTATATAACATGTCTGTTGTTTTAAAGTATTTTATTGTGTTAAGAATTCCTTTTTCACCTTTGTCTAGGGAATGATTAGATGCTAGTGATACAGTGTTAAAACCTACAGAGCGCATAGCATCAACATAAGCACTGGGAGTATAGAACATAGGGTAACCGGAGTATGCGATTGATTCATCTCCAGTTGGAGTTTCTTGATTGTAATATGCTATATCATAATCTTTAACTATATCTTTTACATATTTAACAGAATCGGTAAAATCATAAGTTCCATTTTTATAATAATTTTGATATATTACACTATGAATTAATCCATCACCAGTTGCTAGTAATTTTAATTTGTAAATTTCATCTTTAGGTTCTGTTTTTTTGTTGCTGCTTTTTTCATCTTTTATATTAGTTTTATTTTCATTGCTTTTAAAAATTTGATTATATCCAACATAACCTAAATAAATGATTAAAGTAGTCAAAAACATACTTAAAAGGAATTTTATAATACTTTTTTTTAATTTCTTTTTATGTTTTGCCATATTAATCCTTAAGAATGTTATAAACTTCTTCTTTGTCTAAATTATGTGTTTTATGCATAAAATCTGGAAGCAAATGTAAATGAATATGTTTGATGACTTGAGCATCACCATAATTAAATAATAAAGTAAGAGCACTTTTATCAAGTTTAAACATTAGATTTTTAGTTTCTTTTTTTGCTGCTTTAAACATTTTTACTAAAATATCGTCTGGAACTTCATAAATATCTTCATAGTGCTTTTTGGGAATAACTAGTGTATGTCCATCTGTATCAGGATATGCATCTAATATTACCATTAAATCTTTGTCTTCATAAAGAATTTTTGAAGGAACTTCCTTCCTTGCAATTTTGCAAAATAAACAATTATCATTCATAATATCACCAAAACAAGTATATCAAATCTTGTGTACTTTTGTAAAGTGATTGCATATACTTAATTAGGAGCGTGATTAATTTGTCTAGTTTTAAAGAAATAGTTACTAAGGCTGTGATTGGCAAAGCAAAGAAAACAAATAGCAATTCATTTACTTTAACACCGGAAGAAGTGCCTAATACTGTGTTGGGCTGTTGGGTTATAAATCATTCATTTAATGGTGTCAAAAGTAAAACTGGGGCAGTTTCTATTAATGGTAATTTTGATGTTAATGTTTGGTATTCTTATGATACTGATAAAAAAACTGCGGTTACAACACAAAAATTTAGTTATACCGATATTTTAAATGTTCCACTTAAAAATGATTCTAATATGGATGGTGCTAGTGAAATAATTGTAAGATGTTTGAAACAACCTACTGTGTCAAATGTCAAGATTGAGAATGGTAATGTGTTACTTGATATTGAAAAGGAAATGGGTGTAGAAATTGTTGGGGATGCAAAAGTTAAAATAAGTGTTGAAGATGACTATGATGATTATGATGAAATTGTTGATGAAGAAGATATGGATGAAATAGTGGAAAATGTAGATGAAAATTATTTAAATAATAATTAAAAGTCACCATAAAAGGTGATTTTTATATATGAGGGAAGTTATTTGCAAAAAGTTTATAGTGACTAATGAATGTTGAATGCAATGTAAGCAATTAAAAAATAACTGATTTAAAGAATTAAAAAAATTTAATTAAGGAAGTAGAATCATGTGAACTTCAAAAATGGTTTTTTAACTTTAATTTATTAAAAATTTAAGCTTTGCTCTGTGGTGTAAAAATAATGATAAAAGCTTGACAATTTAGCATATGCTAAAGTATAATTTTGTTAGGTTAATAAAAGGAGGATGCACATGAGGTTAAGATTTAAGTCTGCACTTAGTTTTATATTTTTACTCATAGCGGTTTGTGCATTTTTGGGTGTCGGTTATGTGTTTTATGATAAAATAAGTAATGATTCTGATATTGTAGTTGATGGTAAAATAACAATTAATTATTTAAGTGGCAAAAAATTTGCTTTGAATGGCAATGATGAAGTATCTTTTTCAGTAACTAATAATGATATGGAAACTAAGTATTACTATATACAATTGACAGATATTTATGCTAAAGATGTGTCTTATGAATTGACTTCATCTGATAATTTAAAAATTACTAACGAATTAAAGTCAGAAATTATTTCTAACCAAGTATCTATAAATCCTCAAGAAACTGTTAATTATACGATTAAATTTAAAACTAAAGATAATGAAAAGTATTCTGGTACTATTCAAATTGGTGAAAAAAATGATGAAAATAATACTTTTGCTGATGCTATACTTGCAAATAACAAAATTAATGAAACTGGTTTAACAAAAAATGGCGAATCGGCAACTATGGATGAAGGTTTTTTGAAAAGTACAGATGATTTAGGAGAAGCTTATTATTTTAGAGGGGCTGTTTCTAATAATAATGTTAGGTTTGCTGATAAAGATTGGAAAATTGTTAAAATAAATGGTGATGGTTCTGTAAAATTGGTTTTAGATGGAACTATTGATGAATTAAATAAATATTATGAAAATGGATATGGTTTTGAAAATAGTCAAGTTTACCAAACGTTAAATAACTGGTTTGATGTTTATTTAAATAATTATAGTGATTATATAGCTTATTACAAATTTTGTAATGATATTGTTGCTGAAGATGAAAGTTCATATTATATTGGTTATAGTCGTGTCATTACTAATAAAATTCCAATGTATGTTTGTTTAGGTACTAAAGTGAATTCTAAAATTGGTTTATTAACTGCAGATGAAGTATCAATGGCTGGGGCTTCTACCTCTGAAAATAAAAGTTTTTATTTATATAGTGATAAAATTAGTAGTGCATATTATTTAATGACAGGAGCTAAATATGAAAATGATTTATATTATCCATTTTTAGTTGGACAAGATGGAAATATTATTACTGATACTTCAGGAAATCTACTTAGAGCTGTTAGACCTGTTATTAATATTATAAAAAATGCAAAAGTAACTGGTGATGGTACTCTTCAAAATCCATATCAGATTGTAACTTAAGAATTAATTTTCTTAAGTTTTTTTTGACATTTGACATCTTTGATGCTATAATAAATGTCAATATTTGACGTTTTACTGTGTCAAATTTACATTTTATACTTTTTATAAGTATATATGGATAGTATAATGGAATTGGTGGTTGAGATGAAAATAATAAATGATATATATAATTTTTTAAGGGCTCTTAGGTTCGTTGATATAGTTTTCTATTTTTCAATATTGATACTTATGATACTCATTGTGATTTTAATTTATTTTATAAAAATAAATAGGAATGAAGAGGATGAGAAAAACAAATTGGGGGAGACCCAAGAGATGAAAATAGCAAAGGAATTAAGAGATGGTATGAAAAGTAGTGATAAAATGATTCAATTCACAGATTATGAAAAAGATCAGGAAGATAAGGCTATAATCAGTTATGATGAACTTTTAAATAAGGGAAATAGTAATTATGAACTTAGTTACGAAAAAGAAGAAATGCATGATGATTTATCAGTAAAGAAAGTTGACTTAGATAATTTAGTAAATAAAAGTAATAATAGAGTATCTAATTTAGAAGTTAGGGTTATTAGTTTTCAAAAGGAAGAAGCTTTTTTAGAGGCTTTAAAAAGATTACAGAAGGAATTGGGATAGGTTATGAAATTTAATATAGTTACATTTGGATGCAAAGTTAATCAATATGAATCAAATATGATGAAAGAAAGAATGCTTTCATCAAATTTTTTCTATGAAGAGGATATAAGTAAAGCAGATATTATCATTGTTAATACTTGTTCTGTTACTAATGTTGCTGATAAAAAATGTTTAAAAATGATAAGAAAGATTAAGAGGGAATATCCAGATAGAATACTTGTAGTTGCTGGTTGTAGCAGTCAAAATAAACAAAGTGATTATGAAAACTTAGATATAGATGTACTTATTGGTAATAAAAATAAAAGTATAATAAATGAACTTGTAAAAGAATACATTGATACTAAAAAAAGATACGTAAAATTCTATGATGAAAGAAATTTAGATTTTGAAGATATGTTAATAGATGACTATAATCATGTTAGAGCTTTTATTAAGATTGAAGATGGTTGTGATAATTTTTGCTCATATTGTATTATTCCTTATGTTAGAGGTTCTGTAAGATCTAAATCTTTTGATAAAGTTATAGATGAAGCTAACCATTTAACAAAAAATGGTCATAAAGAAATAGTTTTAACAGGTATTCATACAGGACATTATGAAGATTCAGGGCATGATTTAACAGATTTAATTAATGAATTATCTAAAATAGAAAATCTTCAAAGAATTAGAATATCTAGTATTGAAATAACTGAACTTAGTGATAAATTTTTGAATATGTTAGGTAAAAATCAAAAAGTTTGTAATCATTTACATATTCCACTTCAAGCAGGTAGTAATGAAATTTTAAAGAGAATGAATC
This sequence comes from uncultured Bacilli bacterium, assembly GCA_934085825.1. Taxonomy (GTDB): domain Bacteria; phylum Bacillota_I; class Bacilli_A; order RF39; family UBA660; genus Onthocola_B. The sequence goes on from CAKOHR010000001.1 coordinate 170,853, forward strand.
GTAAATATGATTTAAAATATTATGAAGATAAAATAAATAAGATAAGAAATATAAGACCAGATATATCAATATCTACCGATATTATTGTTGGTTTTCCATATGAAACCGAAGAACTTTTTGCAAACACTTTACAATTTTCAGAAAAAATGAAATTTAGTAAAATACATGTTTTTCCTTATTCAATTAGAAAAGGTACTGCTGCAGCTAGTATGCCTGAACAAATTTTAGAAAGTGTAAAAAAAGAGAGAGTAAGAAAATTAATGAATTTAAGTGAAAAATTAGAACAAGAATATTATAAAAAGTTTGTAGGTAAAGAAGTTGATATTTTGGTAGAAGAGGTTTATAATGGAGTAAGTGTTGGACATACAAGTAATTATTTGAAAATAGAAATAAATAAAGAATTAAATAAAAATGATATATATAAAGTTACATATAATGGAGGAAAATAATGAATGAATTACAAGAAAAGATGGAAAATTTAACAAGTAATGAAGAAGCTAGATATTTTTATCATTTTACAAGTGCTTCAGGTGATAAAATTTTAGACGAAGGGTTGATTGTAGCAAATCCTTTATGGGAACAATCATTTTTAGAATTTAGTAAAGATGAACTTGCAAATGTAGGTAAAGTTTTAGAAGATAATAAAAGTACAAATGTTAAATCCAATAAGACTATGGTTATTGCAGGTGTATATAAAGATAGTATGGATGGTTTTATTAGAAAACTTAGTTCAGAAGAAAGTTCATTTATAGAATTTGAGGGAGTTGGAGCACCTGATTATATTGTTGATAGTAATCATCTTCTTGGTTATGTTGATTTGGATACTTTAGATTTGGTTGTTAATGAATATGCAGATGTTTTAAGTGATAATTTATATTTAGGCTAGTTAAATACAAATAAAAGGACATTATGAATTACATTAAGGGTAAAATTAAAAAATTAATATTTTATAGTAAAGAAAGTGGCTTTGTGGTCGCTTTGTTTCGCGTTAAAGAAAGTAATATTTCAGAAATTGGAAGTAATAAAACTATAACTATAACAGGTTCTTTTTTAGATCCAAGTATTGATATTGCTATGACACTTTATGGTGATTATAAGAAAAATGATAAATGGGGGATGCAGTTTGTAGTTACAAGTTATGAAGTTGATAAACCCACTACAAAAGAAGCGATAGTTGATTTTTTATCAAGTCCATTTATTGAGGGATGCGGTAACGTAACTGCTAAAAGGATAGTGGATGCATTTGGTGAAAATTCCTTAGATATAATAAAAAATAATAAAGAAAAATTACTTGAAATTGAAGGCTTAACTGAAAAAAGAGCAGAAAAAATACATGCATCACTTGTTAATTATGATAAAAGTGGTGATACAATATTGAAACTTCAAAACTTAGGATTTTCAATTGATGAATGCTATAGAATATATAATTATTTTAAGGAAGAAATAGATGATGTTCTTGTAAATAATTTTTATCAAATAAGTGAAATTGTGGATTTTAGAAAAGTAGATAGTATTTATGTTAATAATTACGGTGATAAAACTGATGCAAGAGTTTATGCTTGTATTTTAGAGAGTATGAGAATATTATCTTTTGCAAGTGGTGATACGTTTTATTATGCCAATGAAGTGAGAAGTTCGCTTTTGAAAGAATTTTATATTGAACTTACAGAAGATGTCTTTTTAGAGTGTTTGGATTATTTGGAAAATAATAATGATATTGTAAGAATAGATAAAAGAATATATTTAAGAGAATATTATGAAAAAGAATGTAATATAGCTAAATGTTTAAAGAAAATAGATAGTAAAGCACCAAAAATGTTTTATAGTATTGATGAGAAGTTAAAAGAATTAGAAGAAAAACTTAAAATAGATTATAATGAAACACAAGAAAAAGCTATTAAAAGTGCTCTTAATAATAATATAACAATTATATCTGGGGGACCAGGTACTGGTAAAACAACAATTATTAATGCTATAGTTAAACTATATATACAAAAAGAAAAGTTAGGTCCTGCAGATATAATGGAGACTATAGCACTTTTAGCTCCGACTGGAAGGGCTGCTAAAAAGATGAATTCATCAACAGGTATTCCATCATATACAATTCATAGATATTTAAAATGGTATAAAGATAGTAATGAATTTGTATATAATGAATATAATAAGACTCATCATAAGCTCATTATTGTAGATGAAGTTAGTATGATAGATGTTGATTTATTTAATGCTTTACTTAATGGTATTAGCTCAAATGTTAAACTCATACTGGTGGGAGATACGTTTCAACTTCCAAGTGTGGGTCCAGGACTTGTTTTAAATGATTTAATTGATAGTGATTTTTTTAATTATATACCACTTAATCAAATATATCGTCAAAGTGATAATTCATATATACCTTTTTTAGCTAAAGAAATTAAAAATAATGACTTAAGTGAAGAATTTTTAACTAAAAAGGATGATTATAACTTTGTACAAGTTGATTCAAGTAATATAAAGTCTGCTATAAAACAAATAACGGATCTTTCACTTGAAAAGGGTTTAGATGAAAGAAATGTACAAGTTTTAGCTCCAATGTATAAAGGTGAAGCTGGGATAGATGCTTTAAATAATACATTACAAGAAATATATAATCCTCCGAAGAATAATAAAGAAGAAGTTATTTATGGAGAATATGTTTACCGAGAAAGAGATAAAGTACTTCAATTAGTAAATGATTTAGATAATAATGTTTTTAATGGTGATATAGGCTTTATTGAAAGCATTACTGGTAATAAAATAATAATTAATTTTGATGGTAATAGAGTGGAATATGAAAAGAAAGATTTAAAGCAAATTAAACATGCGTATGCTATATCTATTCATAAAAGTCAAGGTAGTGAATTTATGCATGTAATACTTCCTATATCAAAAAGTTATTATAAAATGCTTTATAATAAACTTATTTATACTGGTGTAAGTAGAGCTAAGAAAAGTCTTACTTTAGTTGGTGATGCAGCAGCATTTCAAAGAGCAGTTGGTAATAATTATTCATCTGGAAGAAAAACAAGTTTAAAAGAACAAATAAGTATAGTATATAATAATTAAATTTGGACATAATACCTAATAGAGGTGGAAAGATGAAAAATATTTTTAAAACTATGATGGTTGTAGGCACAATGGCAGGAGTAGCTGGTGGTATTTATTTAATGAATGATAAAAAAGCCATGAAAAAAGCTGGTAAAAAAGTTATTAGTGCCATGGATAGTGCTGAGGATATGATAGCTAAAAAAATCAACTAAAAATTATATTTATAAAAAAGTAACTGTCAAACTTTAATAAAAAGTGGATATGTTACTTTTTTTCTTTTTTTGTGGTATACTTATATAGTAACGTAAGAATATTATGCGTGAGTTTGTTAAACAAAAAAGGATGTGGTATATATGGGAAAAAATAAAAAACAAGCATTAATTCTTAGTATAGTTGCAGTAGTTACATTAATTACTTTGATAGTTGGTGCAACATATGCATACTTTAAAGCACAAGGAGGAACAGGAGGTTCTTCAGATGTTAATGTAATAACAGCAACAACTGATTTATTAACATTTAAAATTGATAAAGCAATTAATATTGGTATTTCCCAAAGTGAATTTAAAAAAGGTAATCCAGACGCTAGTGATTCAACTGGCGCACATGCAACACTCACTGCAAGTAATTCAAAAAATGTAGAAAAAACAACAAGAAGTTATAACATATATTTTGTTATTGATACAAATGATTTTGAATATACAACACAGAATGGCACACCAGAGTTATATTTAAATGTAACAGATCCAAATGGTAATAGACTTGAAAATATTACTGGACTAGTTCACTATGACAAAGGCTTTGATATTACAACAAGAACTGGTGGATTTTTATTAGTACCAGATTATGATATTGAAGCAACTCGTGGAAATACAATTACTCAAGATTGGAAGGTTGAAGTTACATTTGCTAATCTTGATACTGATCAATCTAAGAATATGGGTAAAAGTTTGTCAGGTAAATTATTTGTTACTAGTGATAAAATGAATAGTTATGAGTTATCTAAAATAACTAATATGACAACTAAAACAACTTATAATAGCATTGATACTACTTTAGAAGTAGAACAAGGTACTGCAGATGTAAATAAATACTATTATGGTATAGAAAAAACATCAAGTAATGTAACTGGATATGTAAATAATAGTAGTGTTAAAAAAGTAGCTTTAAAAGATGTAACTTTTGTAGAAACAGATAAAAATACATATAAATTTGATAATTTAAGTGATAACTCTGTTTATAAAATTTATAGTTATGGAATAGATAAGAATGGTATTAAAACTAATTTATATGAAACTGAAGTAACAACAAGTGAGTATAATAATCCAGTTGTAAATAGTGTAAGTCATACATCAACTTTAAATAGTATAACACTAAGTGTTAATGCAACTAAAGGAGATAATGATATAGTAAAATACTATTATTCAAAAGATAATGGGCAAACTTATGAAGAAAGTGATTCAAATAGTTATGTATTTAATAATTTAAAAGATACAACAGAATATAAAATAAAAGTAAAAGTACTTGATAGTTATGGAAGATATTCAACAGAATTTGTTAAAGCTATATCAACAGAAACATATATATTACCAAGTGTAACAAATGTTACACCAACAACAAAATATAATCAAATAAGCGTATCTGTAGTGGGAGCAAATGGAACAAATAATATATCAAAATATTATTATTCAATAAATGATGGAGCATATACAGAAAGTACTAATTCATCATATATATTTACAGGATTAAATGAAAAAACAAATTATTCAATAAAAGTAAAAGTAGTTGATACTTTAGGAAAAGAATCAAATATATATAGTTTAAGTGTAACAACGGATGCATATGTACTTCCAAGTATAACAAATGTATCAACTTCATCAACATCTAATTCAATTACCATAAATGTAAGTGCAAGTGGTGGAACAGGAAACGTTGTAAAATATTATTATTCAAAAGATAATGGTTCAAATTATGTAGAAAGCTCGTCAAGTAGTTATACATTTAGTAATTTAACAAGCGGTGCAACATTTTATGTTAAAGTTTATGCAAAAGATAGTAATAATAGAGATAGTAGTGTGTCTGCTACATCAATTGCTACCAAAAATCGTACTTTAGTTGATTATGTAAAAGCACAATATACTGGAACACAAGGAGATAATGGTATTTATTATCATAATTCAGAATTAACAAATGGAGCAGGAGATAATTCATACAGATTTGCTGGAGCGAGTGACCAAGTAAATAATTATGTATGTTTTGGAAGTACACAAAGCCCATGTCCAGAGAATAATCTGTATAGAATAATCGGAGTATTTGGTGATAAAGTAAAACTAATCAAATCAACATCTGTAGGAAACAAAGCATGGGATAGTAGTAATGGATCAAATACATGGTCAACATCAAGTTTAAATAACTATTTAAATAATGAATTTATAAATATATTTGATGAAACAACAAAAGGTAAGATAACAGATACAACATGGAAAGTTGGAGGATTTTCTGATTATAGACAACCAGCTGCACAAGTATATCAAAATGAAATTAATTCATCATCAAGTGTAAATAATAAAATAGGCTTAATGTATCTAAGTGACTATGGATTTGCAGCAGCCCAAAGTGCATGGACAACAAATCTTATAGATTATGATGGTGCAGCCATCACAAGTGCAAATTGGATGTATTTAGGCATTACAGAATGGACAATTTCCCGTAATGCGGACGATTCGGGCAGTACGTTCTTTGTGCGCAGCGGTGGTAGCGTGAACTACTACAATGTGCACAACCGCTATGCGGTGCGGCCAGTCTTCAGTCTCATATCTTCCGTGAAGTATGCATCGGGAAGTGGCTCTGCCACTGATCCGATTTTGGTAAACTAATTGACGGACAGTTTTGAAAAAACATCGGTAAAATCTGGGCAAAATGAGGTAAATAGTTCGAACTATGTTGAACGATTTGCCTCGTTTTTTGAGTTATAAAGATGCTAAAATTATATAAAAAAGTTATAAAAACAACATAAATTGTATAATAGAAAGTCATAAATATTTTAAAGTTAAAATGTTATTATAGAAACTGATAGAAATGTCAAAGTTAAAAACTGATAATTTTAAGATATAGCCAAAATAAAACTCATCTTGATGATGAGTTTTGTTTTGGTATTTTTCTTTTTCTAGTTAAATAACAATCTCTTTCATAATTTACTAAATTAGTAAAATATTCTTTGCTTGTTTTTCTTTTCATTAATTTATCAAATTTATCAGCTAATTCATATATAGAACCATCTTTATCAAGTGGATTAATATAAAAACTTCTACCTAATTCTTTTGAATACATACTTTCATTAAGTAAGAAACCATCAACATCTAACACCCCATGTAAAGTTATTGTACCAAAATCAGTAAGTACTTCTTCCATAACATAAAATTGTTGCTTTTCTTCATCAAAAGAAATTCTATCATAAAAATCTGAAATAACTTTATCAAATTCAAATGAATAAATAAAATCTTTATAAAATCCAGGAATAATTATTTCTTTACTTGATAATAGACTTTTATTTAATTTTAAACTATTTGGTCTAATACAAAATGAATTAACAGACTTTGAACCTTTTTCATTTATTCTAAAAAAACTTAATTTTTGTTTACCACAATTACCTTTTAAATCATTTTTATTACATTTTTCTAATATCATAAAATTACTATTATCTAAAACTTTAAAAATAAATACTCCTTCAAATTGATAAACACATTTTTCTGTAAAATTATCATATACAGATATTTTATTTTTTTCTATCTCAACTTTCATATTTACTTCTGGAAATATATATAATGTCATTATTATTTCTCCTTTTGTTTTGGTATTATGGCACATTTTACTTATTTTGACAAATTTTTTAATTTGTTTATGCTATGATGTAATTGGTGATAAAAATGAAAAAATATTTAAAGATTTTATTATTTTCTGTTTCAATTGGTGGACTTCTAGCTTATCTTTTCTACCGAGATATAAACAAAGAGGTAAGGGCTATTTCTAAAAAAGAAGAAGTAGTAACCATTTTTCAAACTGGTGTTTTTAAAGACTATAATAATGCTCTTGATTTTTCTAAAACTTTTGCATCATCCATTGTTTATAAAGATAGTAACTATTATAGAGTTATTATTGCCCTTACATATCATGAAGATGTTAAGACAAAACTTGAAGTAATATACACAAATAAAGAAATAAATTACTACTTAAAAGAAGTACGAGTATCTAAAGATTTAATAGAAAAAATAAGTAATTTTGAAAATATAATACTAAAAAGTGATAAAGAAGAAGTAATAGATAATGTAAATAACAGCATCTTAAAATTATTTGATTCATATATTAAATAATTTTAGACATAATAATAATATGATAAAGAAATATAAAGATTACATTATTTTATTAGGTGTTTTTTTACTATTTTTATTTACAAGTCAGGTAAATAGATTTTTAATTGCTATAAATCCTAATTTAGATACTAGTAAAATAGTTATTAATTATGATAAGCATTTAAAAGAAGAGATTGATAATATAAAAAAAATAAAAGATATAGATTTTAATGATAATTTAGATATTATAGTAAGTCGTGTTAAATATAGAGATGTTTATGAATATAGTAATACTTTAACTATATTTAAGGGTTCAAAAAATAATGTAAATATTGGTGATGCTGTTTTAACAAATAATGGTTTAGTAGGAGTAATTAGTAAAACTTATGATTATTATTCAGTAGTAAGTTTAATAACAAATAAGAAAAGTAATATTTCTGTTAAAATAAATGATGCAGTTGGTGTTTTAAAATTAGAAAATGGAAAACTAGTGGTAACAAGTATAAATAACTATAAAAATATAAGTATTGGTGATGAAATATATACATCAGGACTTGGAAATTTGCCAGATAATATTTATGTAGGTAAAGTAAAAAAAGTTAGTTTAAATGATACAGAAATTGAAAAAGTAATAGAAGTAGATATAGAAAATAGATTAGATACTTTAGATTATCTTTTTGTATGGAGGCAAAGTAATGTTTAAAGTATTTATTGATAGTATGATTTATAATTTTACGCCTTTTAAAAGTTTTTTCTTTCTAACTAATATTAATTCAAGAGGATTTGTATATAATCTAACTGTTGGTTTATTTGTTGATCTTTTTGTAATACATTCCTTTCCTTTGAATGCACTATTTATGTGCATTGTTTATTTAATTCATAAACATTTAAAAATAAATTATTATAATGTTATTAATTATTATGTTTTTAATATCGTTATTTTATTTGGATATTATTTATTGTTTGCTAGTATTTATAATTTTAAAAATATATTTTTTAATATGTTTATTATAAATAGTGTATTTATTATTATAAGTTATATTAAAGACAGTAAAAACATAAAATTGTATAGGTGAAAATGTATGGAAGAATATTTAGAAGCTTTTAAAAGGCGGAAAAGTAATAGTGAATTTAAATCAAGTAATAAAATAAATTTAAAACCTATTATATCTAAATTTTTAATTGCAGTAATATTCTTCTTAATAAGTGTAATATTTACAAATAGTAGTGATAAAAATTTGCTTTTTTATAAAGAATATGTTTTAACAGAAAGTATACCTTTTACTAAGATAAAGGGTTGGTATGAAGATTTATTTGGTGAAGTGCTTCCTAAAAATGACAATAATCAGATGGTTATGAATGGCCATTTGGTTTATAAAAGTATTGAAAATTATAAAGATGGTGAGGTTTTAAGTTTAACTAGTAATACCCTTATTAACAATTTAACTAGTGGGGTAGTTGTTTATGCCGGAGAAAAGGAAGGGTATGGAGAAACTGTTATTATTCAAGGGGTAGATGGAGTAGATATTTGGTATGGGAACTTAACTAATGTATCTGTAAAATTGTATGATTATGTGGAAAAAAATAAGTTAATTGGAGAAACTAAAAATGATAAATTATATTTAGTTATAAAAAAGAATAATGAATTTATAAAATATGAAGATTATCAAGCTTGATTATACTTCTATTTATTTATTATTTATTCTGTTTTTATGCGGTTATATCAGAATAGGTTTAATTATAAGTTTGATTGTTATAATTCATGAACTTGGTCATGTTTTGGTGTGCCTTGTTTATGGCTATAAAGTAATTAGTGTGACACTTTATCCTTTTGGTGGTATAACTAAAGTAGAAAAGGATATTAATACAGAGACAAATAAGGAAATAGTACTTGCTCTAGCAGGTGTATTTATGCAAATGATGCTTATTCCTATAGTAAAATGTTTTAATATTCATGATTATAATGTCTTTTTAAAATATAATTTAAGTATAATTGTTTTTAATTTGTTACCTATTATACCTTTAGATGGTTCAGTCGTTTTAAAAAGTATTTTAAATAAATTTTTTTCTTTTAAAACTTCGTATAAGTTATATGTATTTATAAGTGTTGTAACTGTTTTTTTATATGTTTTTTTAAATTATAAATATAGTATAAATAACTATTTAATTATTGGAGTGTTTTTATATAAAATTTATAAACAAATAAGAGATTATAAATATATTTATAATAAGTTTTTACTAGAAAGATATTTAAAAAAATATAAATTTAAATATATAAGTACTAAGAAAGGAAATTTAGGTATTTTAAAAATTGATACTTATCAGTATTTTAAGGAAAATGAAAAAGTTGTAAGCGAAAGGCAAAAACTACAGGAAAGATTTGACAAACATATCATTTAATGTTAAAATTAGTATGTTTTTAAGTAATTTCTTAAAAAACCGCACAGAAAAGGTTATAAAAATTTGATTACCTTAATGGCGCGACTTCAAAAAATATAAGGAGGTATGAAATGAAAGCTATATTTGAAACTGGTGGAAAACAATATTATGTTTCTGTTGGGGATACTATTTATGTTGAAAAATTAGATGCAGAAGTAGGAACAGATGTTACATTTGACAAAGTTTTATTTGCAGATGGTAAAGCTGGTAACCCATATGTTGATGCTAAAGTTGTATGTACTGTTGAAAAACATGGAAAAAACAAAAAGATTAAAGTGTTTAAATACAGACCTAAGAAAAAATATCGTAAAACTCAAGGTCATAGACAACCATACACAAAATTAGTTGTTAAGAAAATTGGTTAATGATAAAAGTTAATATTAAAAATAATATTATTACGATGACTGGTCATGCTGGGTTTGATGTTTATGGCAAAGATATAGTTTGTGCATCTGCATCATCAATTGTTATTACAAGTATTAATTTATGTTTAAGATTCAATAAGGAAAGTATTAGATATAAAGAAGAAAGTAATAAGTTAACAATTGAAATACTAAGTAATGATAAAAATATTTCATTAACAATCGAGAATATGATTATGATGCTTGAGGAACTTGCATCGGCATACAAAAAAAATATTAAAATAGTTAAGGAGGACATAAAATGAATTTCATGAAGTTAAATATCCAATTATTTGCTCACGTTAAAGCTCAAGGTTCTACTAAAAACGGAAGAGATTCAGCTGGTCGTAGACTTGGTGCTAAAGCAGCAGATGGACAAACTGTAACTGCTGGTTCTATTCTTTATCGTCAAAGAGGAACTAGAATTTATCCAGGCACAAATGTTGGAATTGGAAAAGATGATACATTATTTGCTAAAGTTACTGGTGTTGTAAAATACGAAAGACTTGGTAAAAATAGAAAAAAGGTAAGCGTATACGAAGCGTAAGCTTATCTTTATAGATAAATTAAGCATTAAAAATTAAACCTCTAGTATAATTTTACTAGAGGTGTTTTTTATTGAATTTAATTGCCCATCGTGGTTTGTGGAATAAAAATGTTAAAGATAATTCATATATAGCTCTTTTAGAGGGATTAAAAAGTGAAAAATATATCGGTATAGAATGTGATATAAGGACAACTTTAGATAATAAGTTTATTGTCTATCATAACACTTTATATAAAGGTAATTTAGTTAAAAATACATATTTTAAAGATATGAAAGATATTTTGTTACTTGAAGATTTACTTAAAATCGATACAGATAAACTATTGCTTCTTGAAATTAAAGAAAATTATATAAATAAGAAAAGGTTACTTCGTTTGCTTAATAAGTATGATAGAAATTATTATATTATGTCATTTGATACTAAAGTAATTACAGATTTGAAGGAACTTGATAATAAATATAAATGTGGTGTACTTAATTATATATTAAATAGTGATGCTAATTATAATTTGGATTTTATTTGTTTACTTGATGTTATAGCAACAGATAGTGTTATTAAAAATTTTGAAAAAAAAGGGGTTGAGGTTATAATATATGGTACAATTAAAGTAAATAAAAATGTAAAATATATAGTAGATGATTATAAAATGACAAAATAAGTTATAAATTTGTATGAATTTAGTGTATAATTGTAATAGGTGGTTTACATATGAAAATAATTGTATCAGCTGGAGGTACTGGAGGTCATATTTATCCAGCTTTAGCTATTATAAAAAAATTCCAAGAAAAAGAAAAAGATTTAGAAGTTTTATATATTGGTACCCATAATAGAATGGAAAAAGATATTGTTCCTGAGATGGGAATAAAATATGAACCTTTAGAGATATATGGTTTTAGTAAAACAGATTTAGTAAGAGATTTTAAAAATATTTTTTTGATAAAAAAAGCTTTAAATAAATGTCTAAATATTATGAAGAAATTTAAGCCAGATATAGTTATTGGTTGTGGTGGATATGTTACTTATCCAGTTATAAAGGCTGCAGAAAGGTTAGGTATTAAGACTTTTATTCATGAGCAAAATAGTATTCCTGGTAAATCTAATGTGGCCTTATCAAAAAATGTGGATTTAGTGGGCATTTCTTTTAAAAATAGCGAAAATTATTTTAAAAAAGCTAAAAAGGTTGTTTATACTGGTAATCCTTGCGGTGAGAGTGCAGTTAGTATGAAAACTACTTCAAAAGTTAGTTTAGGATTTAAACCTAGTGATAAACTGATAATTATTGTGGCTGGTTCTTTAGGTAGTAATACTTTTAATGATAAATTTAAGGCTTATTTAAGTATGATTGATAAAGAAAAGTATAAAGTTTTATATATAACTGGTAAAGAACATTATGATGATTTTGTTAAAGATACTGAATTTTCTAAAAATGTGAAAATTGTTCCTTATTATAATAATCTTGCTAGTATTATGAAAGATGCCTATTTGATAATTTCTAGAGCTGGAGCATCAACAATATCAGAAATATTAGCTTTAAAGATACCTAGTATTTTAATTCCAAGTCCCTATGTTGCGAATAATCATCAATACTATAATGCTCTTGATTTAGTTAATATGAAAGTGGCAGAACTTTTAGAAGAAAAAAATTTAGATCCTAGTATAATTCAAGTTATGATAAATGAACTAGTTTATAATGAAAAAAAATATATGGAGATGAAAAAAACTTTAGAAAGATTAAATGTGAAGGCGGCATCTACAATTATTTATGATGAAATAAAGGATTTGTTAAAATGAAATATCAAGAAAATGTTAATTTAAAGAAATATAATACGTATAAAATAAATACTATGACCAAGTTTATGTATGAACCAGAAAATGTCGAAGAACTAAAAAAAATACTTAAAAATTTAAGAGATACAAAAATAAAATATTATATTTTAGGTGGGGGTTCTAATGTTATAATTCCTGATGAAAATTTTGATGGTGCTATTATTAAATTGAAATTTGAAAACTTAGAAATTAAAGATGATATAGCTTTTGTGGATGCTGGATATAATTTAAATAGTTTTATAAAAAAGATAATTGATGATGGTTATACTAACTTAACAAATTTATATGGAATACCTGGAACTATTGGTGGTGCCATTCGTGGTAATGCCGGAGCAAATGGTAAAGAAATATTTGATGATTTAGTATCAGTATTGGTACTTCAAAATGATGATGTAAAATTAATAAATGCAAATACAATTGAACACAGTTACAGACAAACCGCATTTAAAAACAATAATGATATCATTTTAGGTGGGGTATTTAAGCTAGAAAAAGGGGATCAAAAAAAAGCATGGGAAATCGTGAATGAAAATTTAAAAAAAAGAAAAAATAGTCAGCCTTTAGAATATCCCTGTGCAGGATCTGTTTTTAAAAATCCTGAAGGCTTATCAGCAGGAAAATTGATTGATGAATGTGGGCTTAAAAAGCTTAGAGTTGGAGATGCTATGATAAGCGATATGCATGCTAATTTTATAATTAATTTGGGAAATGCCACAAGTAGTGATATAATAAAATTGATAGAAATTGTTAAAGAAAAAGTAAAAAAAGAAAAAGATATAGATTTAGAATTAGAGCAAGAAATAGTGAAGTGGTGAAACTAAATGGCAAAAAAGGTAAAGAAAAAGTTAAATAAAAAAGGACTTATTGTTGTTATTTTAACATTATATTTATTTATAATGGCTTTTTATTATTGCTTTAATTTGCCTGTTAAGAATATTGAAATTAAGGGAAATACTTTGATAAATGATGAGAAAATTATTAATGTTGCTGGTGTTACTGATAAAACTAAGTTATTTTCTTTAAGTAGTAAAGAAACAAAAAGGAAATTAGAAGAATTACCTATGATTGATCATGTTAAGATTACTAAACATTTAAATGGGAAAATTGTTGTTGAAGTTACTGAACTTTCAGTGTTGTATTATAGTGTATTAGATGGTAATTATGTTTTTGAAGAAGGTAAAAAAACTAATAATTTAGATATATCTTTTGGAATTCCAACTTTAGTTAATTATGTTCCAAGTGATATAGAAAGTACACTTATAAAAAAGTTAGATAACATTAATAAAGATATACTTTATAAAGTTAGTGAAATAGAATATTCACCTGATATTAAAGATGAAAAGGTTATTGATAATAATAGATTTTTACTTAGAATGAATGATGGAAATTATGTATATATTAATTTAGCAAATATAAATAACTTGAATAAATATGAAGAAATTTATGCGACTTTGGATGAAAATGAAAAAGGAGTATTAAATTTAGATAGTTCAAGTAGTAATGGTATAGTTTTTCAACCTTTTGATTTACTCAAGAAGAAAGAAGAGATGCAAAATGAATTACCAGAATGAATTAGATAATTTAATTAAATGTTTGGATTACAAACCAAATTTACTTCTTCATAGCTGTTGTGGGCCTTGTTCTACGGAAGTTTTATCTTATTTAGTTCCATATTTTAATATTACTGTTTTATATTATAATCCAAATATTGAACCTTACGAAGAATACTTAAAAAGAAAAAGTGAACAAATAAGATTTATTAATGAATTTAAACATGATAATATCAAATTTTTAGATTGTGATTATGAAAATGAAGTATTTCATGAAAATGTTAAAGGCCTAGAAAATGAAAGAGAAGGCAAGGCTAGATGTCCAGTATGCTTTAGAGTAAGACTTGATTATACTGCTAGAAAGGCTAAAGAATTAAATTTTGAATATTTTGGCACAACACTTACTGTAAGTCCTCATAAAAATAGTAAACAAATAAATGTTTTGGGTGGTATTGTCGGAGAAAAATATGGTATAAAATATTTATTTAGTGATTTTAAGAAAAAAGATGGTTATAAGAAAAGTGTTGAACTTGCTAAAAAATATAATTTGTACCGTCAAGATTATTGTGGCTGTTTATATGGTAAAAATAATAGAGATTAACCTATTGATTTATTAATTAAATTTTAGTATCATGAATACGCGAAGAGAAATCTTCTTATAATAAAAAAGGAACATTCGGTATCTCGAATGTCTACCTATAGTTTATTTGGTTGACATTTGCCTATTGGCAGATGTTTTTTTTGAATTTGGATATAAATACAATTTGTATTTTAAAAATATTTTGCATAGTCTGTTAGTTTCTACCTATCAAAATGATATCATAATGGTATATATATATGCCAAATTTCTTAAAGATTTTTGTGTGTTTTTTCTTTAAAAAAAATTAGGCTTGTGTTATAATATTTTGGCAGAGGTTTTAAGTATGAAATTAAGTGAAGTAGATAGAACAAAATTAAGTCCAATGATGGCTCAATATATGGAAATTAAAGATCAGTATAAAGAAGAACTTGTTTTTTACCGTCTTGGTGACTTTTATGAAATGTTTTTTGATGATGCTTTAATTGCATCGCGTGAACTAGAACTTACTTTAACAGGTAGAGTTGCAGGACTTGAAGAAAGAGTACCAATGTGTGGTGTTCCTCATAATAATGTTAAGCCATATATAGAAAAATTAGTTAATAAAGGTTATAGAGTAGCAATATGTGAACAACTTGAAGACCCAAAAGCAACTAAAGGCATGGTTAAAAGGGGAATAGTTGATGTAATTAGTAAAGGAACAATTGCTGATAATGATCTTTTAAATGATAAAGATGCATCTTATATAGCAAGTATATTATTTTTTAATGATAGTATTCTTTTAACAATACTAGATATTTCAACTGGATATCTTGCAAGTATGTCTATTCAAAATAATGAAGATGCTTTAATTAATGAAATACTGGGACTTAATTTAAAAGAAGTTATTTTTGTAGATAATTTAAATACGGCTTTAATTGATTTACTTAAAAACACATATAATGTTGAAGTTACGATAAGTCATGAGTTTATGTGGGATAAGTATGAATATTTATTTAGTACAATTAGTGATGCTAGAGTTAAAAGTGGGGTGGCTCATTTATTTTACTATCTTGACCATCGCCAACTTAAAGATTTAAGTCATATTAATAAAATAAATTATATTAAGAAAAATGATTATCTTGAAATGGATATTCATAGTATTCGCAATCTAGAACTTGTGGAAACTCTTAGACTTAAAGAAAGAACATATTCTTTAATATGGCTTTTAGATAAATGTAAAACTGCCATGGGAAGTCGTAAACTTAAAAGTTGGATGTTAAATCCTTTAAAAAATAAAGATGCAATTAATGCAAGATATGATAAAATAGAAAAACTAAATAATGAATTTATATTAAAAGATGAACTTAAAAATCTATTATATGAAGTTTATGATATTGAAAGATTATCTGGTAAAGTAATAAATGGTTCATTAAATGCAAGAGATTTAATACAACTAAAAAAGAGTATTGGTGTTTTACCTGAAATAAAAAAAATAATAGAAAAATTAGAATTTGATTATGATATTGATATTCATGAAAAGCTGTATGAATTATTAGAAAGCTCTTTAGTGGAAGATCCACCAATATCTGTTAAAGAAGGGTATATGATAAAAACTGGATTTAATAGCGAGCTTGATGAACTAAGAGAAATTCGTAGTGGTGGAAAAGATTTTGTTGCAGCTTTCGAAACCAAAGTAAAAGAAGAAACTGGTATAAAAAACTTAAAAGTTGGATTTAATAAAGTATTCGGTTATTTTATTGAAATACCAAATGGTAGTAAAACCCTTGTAAAAGAGGAGTATCACTGGGAAAGAAGACAAACTCTTACTAATTGTGAAAGATATATTTCACCAGCTTTGAAAGAAAAAGAAAGCATGATACTTAATGCCGAAGAAAATATTGTGAATTTAGAATATAAATTATTTTGTGATATAAAAGAAATAGTTAAAAAAGAAGTGCCGGCTTTAAATAAAACTGCGGATGCTTTAAGTGAAATAGATGCTTTAACATCACTTTCTGTTTGTAGTGAAGAATATAATTTGGTAAGACCAACACTTACAAATGAACATGTAATAGATATTAAAAATGGTAGACATCCAGTAGTAGAAGTTGTAAGTAAATCAGAATATGTTCCAAATGATTGTGTGTTAGAAACTGGGGTTAACACTCTTCTTATAACTGGACCAAATATGAGTGGTAAATCAACATTTATGAGGCAACTTGCTATTATTGTGATTATGGCTCAGATGGGTTCTTTTGTGCCTTGCGAAGCTGCAACACTTCCAATCATTGATAAAATATTTACTCGTATCGGAGCATCAGATGATTTAGTAAGTGGTGAATCAACATTTATGGTTGAAATGAAAGAAGCCAGAAATGCTATTGCTGGAGCAACTGAAAATAGTCTTATTTTATTTGATGAACTAGGTCGTGGTACAGCTACGTATGATGGTATGAGCCTAGCACAGGCAATTCTTGAATATATAAGTGAAAATATCGGGGCTTTTACGTTATTTTCAACCCATTATCATGAATTAACTAATCTTTCTAAAAGATTTAAGAACATTAAAAATGTTCATGTAAGTGCAGTTGAAAATGGTAATCAAATAACTTTTTTACATAAAATTAAAAATGGTGCTGTTGATAAAAGTTATGGTATACATGTTGCTAGACTTGCTAAAATGCCAGATGAACTTTTGGATAGAGCTGAAGAAATATTAAGTGAGTATGAAAGTAATGCTAAAAAGAAGAATCCAGAAGAAAAGGTGCAGTTAGCTATGGATTTTGAACCAGTAGTTAAAAAAAATGATATAATAAAAGAAACTATAGATAGAATAGATGTTTTAAATACAACACCAATAGAAGCATTAAATATATTATTTGATTTAAAACAAAAGATTAGTAAGGGGGAATAGTTATGAGTTTCAAACAAGTTTTTCTCTTTGTAAAAAAATATTTTAGTACAGAAAAAAAGCAAATAATTAAAGGCTTATTCTTTATTTTTGTAAGTTCTCTTATAGGGATACTTTATGGATATTTAATTGGACTTAGTTTTGATAATGTGGTAAATAAATCTTATAAAATGGCTTTATTAGTGTTGAGTTTGAATTTAGTATTAAATTTAATTGATTCAATATTTTTGGACAGACTAGGTAGAATTTTTATAGAAAAAAGTGCTAATAATATGTTAGAACAAATTGGTAAAGACGTTTTTGATAAAGTGGGAAAATTACCTGCTAGAGCATTTGAAGAGAAAACTAGTGGGGAATTTATAAATAGAATTACCAGTGATTCTTCTACTATTGCTACTACTTATAAGCATCTTTTGAGGACAGTCATTACACTTTTTTCTAGTTTTTTAGTATTTGTGTATATTTTTGCTAATTCTTGGATTATTGGCTTTGAAATTGTGGGTTATATTATAATTGTTTATATAATTTCAAAAATATATTTAAATAAAATTGAAGAAAAAGAAAAAAATATTACTAAAGATAAAGATAAGATGACTTCTAGTGTAAATGAAATTGTGCATGGAATAAGAGAAATAAGAGCTTTAGGTATTAGAAAAAAAGCTAATAATATGATGAATAATTTAGCCAGTAACGTTTATAAAGAATTGAATAAACAGATGGTTGATGAATATTCTTATAATGCTTTTATTACTTCAATTAATTTAACTTTGGAATTTGTAGTTTTTGTAACTTGTATAATATTGATAATTCTTGGTAAAGCCACATATGCATTTTTTATGTCCTTAACTTATTATATATACCGATTTATGGGAACGGTAGATAATATTTCTGAACTTGGAAAAAGTTATAAAAAAATGAAGGTTGCTGTTGAGAGAATTAGTGAGATTCTTGATAATAAATTATATAATGATGAAAAGTTTGGAGAAGTTGAGAAAATTAATATTAAAGGAAATATTGAATTTAAAAATGTTTGTTTTAAATATCCAAATGAAGAAATAGAAATTTTTAAAAATTTTAATTTAAATATACCAACTGGTAAAAAGATAGCTATTGTTGGTAAAAGCGGTCAAGGAAAAACAACAATATTTAATTTGCTTCTTAGATATTTTGATGTTGATAGTGGGGTTATTTCAATTGATGATATACCTATTCAAGATTTTACTGAAAATACATTAAGAAAAAATATAGCTATTATACGTCAGGATCCTTTTATATTTAATAAAACAATACTAGAAAATTTACAGATGGTTAATGATAATGCTAGCATAAATGATATAAGAGAAGCATGTAAATTTGCTCAGATAGATGATTATATTATGAGTCTTCCTAAAAAGTATGATACTATGATAGGGGAAGGTGGCATAAATTTATCTGGTGGACAAAAGCAAAGACTTGCTATTGCTAGAGCTTTACTTAAAAATAGTAAAATAATTTTATTTGATGAAGCAACAAGTGCTTTAGATAATGAAAATCAAGCTAAAATAAAAAATGTTATTGATGATCTTGTAAAAGACCATACAATCATTATCGTTGCTCATAGATTATCAACTATAATTGATGCTGATATTATTTATTTAATAGATCATGGTAAAGTAGTAGATAAAGGAACTCATAAATCATTACTTAGAAAAAATAAAATGTATAAAACTTTATATAATAATGAGGAATAATGTTGCCATTACTTACTGGTAGCTTGTAAAGATTTTACTGAACCTAATAAAAATTTTTGTGATTTTGTGGCTTTAAAAAATTCAATTATAAATAGTAGTAAAATAGGTTTTGGAACAGATTTATGTGGTGTTTTAACAGTTATTGATGAGCAAACGTTATTTAATAAAGATATTTTGAAAAAATTTTTTTGACAAATGTTTATAGTTGATTCTTTTGTAGGAAATTTTGATCGTCATAATGGCAACTGGGGATTTTTAATAAATAAGGGTACTAATAAAGTTGAAATAGCACCAATATTTGATTGTGCATAGTGCTTATACCCAAAATTAGAAGATGAAAAAATAAATGCAATTCTAAATGATGAAAATGAAATAGAAAAAGAGTATTTGTTTTTCCTAATTCGGTATTAAAAAGAAAAAATAAAATAAATCCCTATTTTTATATAAATTCTTTTGAAAATAATGATTGTAACAGAGCTTTATTCGATGTATTTTCTAAGATAAATATGAAAAAAATAGAGGATTTAATAGATGAAATTCCCTGTATTTCTGACTTAAGAAAAAATGTTTATAAAGTAATATTATATAAAAGATATGAATTAATACTTAAACCTGCATCTGAACTTATAAATAAAAATAAATTTTTGCTAGAAGTATAAGTTAAATATCATGTTAATTTGATAATGTATGTAGTAGTAAAATTTATAATTACTAAAAGCTAGGTAATCCCTAGCTTTTAGTATGTTATCCAAGTGCAACATCAAATATCATCATGATTAAGAATCCAAATATTGTAAATAGGGCCATGAGGTCTTTTTTTTCATTTGTTTGACTTTCAGGTATTAGTTCTTGAACTACGACATATATCATAGCACCACCTGCAAATGCAAGTAAAATTGGAAGTAATATTTGAACTTTCATAACAAGTATTGCTCCGATTACAGCTGAAATTGGTTCAACAATTCCACTTAAAACTCCGAAGAAAAATGCCTTTTTAGGACTCATACCTTCACGTCTTAGTGGTAGTGATACAGCAGAACCTTCTGGAAAATTTTGAATGCCAATACCAATTGCAAGCATAACTGCTGCTGCAAGTGTTGCTCCATCTAAATTATATGCAACAGAACCAAATGCCACCCCAATAGCCATACCTTCAGGAATATTGTGTAAGGTAATTGAGAAAATAAGCATTAAACTTCTTTTTAAACTACTTGAGTTTTCTTTTTTTGTTGTTAGTTTATCAAATATTTTATCCCCGACAAATAAAAGTAATCCTCCCAGTAGAACTCCGAAAGATACAACTAACCAAGAGGTTAAATTTAGAGAATTTGCCATTTCAATTGCTGGAGATAAAAGACTCCAAAATGTAGCAGCTAGCATAACACCTGCAGATAAAGCAAGCATCGCATCCATTGTGTTTTTATTTACCTTTTTAAAGAAAAATACAACAGCTGATCCCAGTGAAGTAATAGCCCAAGTAAACATTGTAGCAATAAGTGCCTGCCATGGATAATTTAAATTAATATACCAATTAATCATATTCGCTCCTTTTTCGTTCATTAGTATCTTATGAAATAAAAAAAATGTTGTGATTTTACTTTACAAATTTACTTTAGTTGGTTATAATAACATTTGTGTTTAGGAGGTGTTTTATGACGTTTAATATTCCAGTCATTTTACTTAAAAATTTAGTAATCCTCCCTAATCAAGAGATAAAACTTGAACTTAAAAATGTTATAAGTGGTAAAGCTATAAATGAAGCTAGTAATAATTTTAAAGGGGAAATATTAGTAATTGCTCCAACAGATGTTTTAGAAGAGGAACCAACAGCTGAAGACCTACCTAAAGTAGGGGTTATTGCTCGTATTAAAAATAAGCTTGATAATAATGGGATTATTGAAGTAAAATTAAGAGGTTTGCGTAGAGTAGCTGTAAATAAATACTTTCAAGAAATTAATAATGATGTTTTATTTAGCGAAGTAATGTATATAGATTTACCATCTTTAGTTTTAGAAGAAGAAACAGCAATTTTAAAAAAATTAGTGAATGTTTTAAAAGAATACATAAATGTTTCTAAATCAGTTTCAAATGATATATTAACTTTTGTTTCAAGTAATAAAGATTTAAATAAAATAACTGACGCTGTAACATCTTTTTTACCCTTTAATATAACTAAAAAGCTTGAATATATGCAAGAAATAAATCCTATTAAAAGAGCTAAATCTTTGATTAAAGATATGTATGAAGAAATTAAAAGTGCAGAACTTGATAATGAACTTGAAGAAAAAATTGACGAATCATTACAAAATGATCAAAAAGTATATATTTTAAAAGAAAAAATGAAAGTTTTAAAAAAAGAGCTTGGTGAAGATTCATGGAAAAATGAAGAAGTTTTAGAATATAGAAAAGCATTAGATAAATTAAAAATAGAAAAAAAAATTAAAGAACATATTAGTCATGAGATTGATAAATATGAAATTATGAATGAGACTAGTCCTGAAGTAACCGTTATGCATAATTATTTAGATTGGATTATTAATCTTCCTTGGAATAAAGCTAAAAAAGAAACAGTAAATTTTGAAGCTGTTTATAAACAACTTGATAAATCTCATTTTGGCATGGATGAAATTAAAACAAGAATTAGTGAATATATAGCTATAAAAAACTTAAATAGAAATATTGCAAGTCCAATTATATGTTTGGTTGGCCCTCCAGGAGTAGGGAAAACAACAATTGCAATGTCAATTGCTAAGGCATTAAATAGAGATTTTTATAAAATTAGTGTTGGTGGTTTGAATGACTCTACTGAATTGGTTGGAACAAGAAGAACATATTTGGCATCTGCACCGGGTGGTATTATTCGTGGTTTGTATAAATGTGGTAGTAATAATCCTTTGATTTTAATAGATGAAGTTGATAAAATGGTGAAGGATTATAAAGGTGATCCTGCTGCAACACTTTTAGAAATTTTAGATCCAAATCAAAATAAAAATTTTATGGACAATTATATTGAAGAACCATTTGATTTGAGTAATGTTTTATTTATTCTTACTGCTAATAATGCTGCAGAGATACCTACGGCTATACTAGATAGAGTGGAACTTATAAATTTAAGTAGTTATACAGTTTTTGAAAAAAAAGATATTGCTAAAAACTATATGCTTCCTAAAATACTTTTAGATAATATGGTTTATGATAGTAAAATTAAATTTAGTGATGAACTTTTATGTTTTATAATAAATAATTATACTAATGAAGCAGGGGTAAGAGATTTAGAAAGAGTTTTATCATCACTAGCAAGAAAAATAACTATTAATAATGTTAAAGTTTTAAATGAAGATAGAGTTGTTAAATTATTGGGAAGTCCTAAGTATAAAAATGAAGCTGAAGAAATAAATGAAGTAGGTACAGTTAATACCCTTGCAGTTTCAGGTTTTGGGGGAACTTTATCTAAATTAGAAGTTTTAACATGTAAAGGCAATGATAAGTTAATTATTACAGGTAATACAGGGGATATTCTTAAAGAAAGTGTAGAAGTAGTTTTAACTATGCTTAAAAGTAAATATAAGTATAATTTTCATAATGAGGATTTGCATATTCATTTTTTAGATGCTGCAAGTAAAAAAGATGGTCCGTCTGCGGGACTTGCTATTGCTGTAAGTTTGTGTAGTATTAAAGAAAATATTAAAATTCCAAGTAATTATGCTTTTACAGGAGAAGTTTCTTTAAATGGCAATATTTTAAAAATTGGTGGGCTCAAAGAAAAGTTAGTTGCTGCATATAATAAAAATATCGAAGTAGTATTTATGCCTAAAGGTAATAGCGATGATCTAAAAGATTTGCCAAAACAAATAACAGATAACATGGAAATTATTCCTGTTAGTAGCTTTAATGAAATATATACAAAACTATTTAAATAAGTTATAATTATAATGTGAGGGAAGTGAAAAATATGAAAACATTAGATATTTATAAAACACTTAAATATCTATCTCTTTTTAATGAAATTAATCTTGATATTAATAAAATAACAATAGATACAAGAAAAGTTGAAGAAAACGATTGTTATATTGGTATAAAGGGAGAAAAAAATGATGGAAATAAACTTTTTATGGAAGCATTTAAAAAAGGGGCTAATTTAGTTATATTAGATAATTTTGAAATGAATGATGAGATAAATGAATATATCCATAAAAATAATAAATCTATATTAGTTGTTGAAAATAGTGTTAAAGCTTTGGGGGAATTAGCAAGATATAAAAGAAGTTTATTTTATAGTCCAGTTGTTGCTATTACAGGGTCTGCTGGTAAAACTAGTACAAAAGATATGGTTTATAGTATTTTAAAAGAAAAATATAAAGCACATAAAACTATAGGTAATCAAAATAACCACATAGGTTTACCACTTACTATTTTATCTCTTGAAGAAGATAATGAAGTTTTAGTGCTTGAAATGGGGATGAATCACCTTGGAGAAATATCATATTTAACTAATATTGCTAAACCAGATATTGCTATAATTACTAATGTTGGGACTGCTCATATTGGTAATCTTGGTAGTCGTGAGAATATTTTAAAAGCAAAGCTAGAAATACTTGAAGGATTAAATCCAAATGGTGTGCTTATTATTAATAATGATAATGATTTACTTCATAGTTGGTATTTAGATAATAAAGATAAATATAAAATAATTACTATTGGAATTTATCAAGATAGTGATTATATGGCAAATATTATTGAAAAAAGTGAATGGAGTTCAACATTTTCATGTAATAATGTTATTTATAAAGTTCCTGTTGGAGGGGAACATTTTATTTATAATGCTTTAGCGGGAGTTGCAACTGGGGAAGAATTTAATGTAAGTGAAGAACAAATTAAAGATGGTATACTTAATTTTGAATTAAGTAGTAATAGGATGAGTTTAATATCTATTAATGGATATACAATTATTGATGATTCTTACAATGCAAATTTTGATTCCATGAGTTATGCAATTAAATATCTTGGATCATTATCTGGTAGAAGTATTGCTGTACTTGGTACTATGAAAGAACTTGGTAGTTATTCAGAAGACTTACATAAAAAAATAGGTAGTGTTATAAAAAATGAAAAAATAGATATTTTAGTAACTGTTGGAGATGAAGCAACATATATTAACGATGGTGCTGTAGAAGCGGGATTTAGTAAAGAAAATTGTTATCATTTTAAAGATAATAAGACTGCTATAGAATTTATAAATACGATAAAGAAACAAGAAGATAATATTTTAATTAAAGCCAGTAATTCAATGAATTTTAAAGAAATAGTGGAAGCTATTAAATAAGGGGGCGGTTGATGAAACTAGGTGTGATATTTGGTTCTTCATCTACAGAACATGAAGTGTCTGTAATGAGTGGGTATAATGTGATAAATAATTTGGATAAGAAAAAATATAAAGTTATTCCAATTTATTTAGATAAAAATAATAATTGGTATGTTTGTGATAATTTTCAAATAAAGAAGTTTGGGGATTTGCCAAAGAAAATAAAACTTGTAAGAAATATTATTGAATTTTTAAATGATTTAGATTGTGTTTTTCCAGTTGTACATGGAAAGGTTGGAGAAGATGGTAGTTTGCAAGGTTTTCTAGAAGTCCTTGGTATTCCTTATGTTGGGTGTAATATTTTGGCAAGTAGTATTTGTATGGATAAAATTTATACTAAAGCTATTTTGAAAAATGTAGCAAATGTATCCCCGGATATTACTATAGTTAAAGAAAATAAAACTTTATATTATTATGATAATTTGAAATTAGTTAAAAAAGTAAATATTAAAGATATAGATAAATTAGTAAATGAAAAATTAAAATATCCAGTGTTTATTAAGCCATCTAGATTTGGTTCATCAGTTGGTGTTACTAAAGTAAAGGATGGAAAATCTTTAAAAAAAGCTATCTTTGAAGCTTTGAAGTTTGATAATGAAGTTGGAACTTGAAAAAGAAATAAAAGGAAGAGAACTTGAATGTGCAGTTTTATGTGGTAAATCTTTAGAAGTTGGAGAAGTTTTATCAGCGGATGAGTTCTATGATTATAATGCTAAATATCAAAATGAAGAATCCAAAACAGTAATACCTGCAAATATTCCAAAAGAAATAAAAAATAGTATTAAAGATATTGCACAGTTAGCATTTACAGCTACTAATTGTAAGGGTTTTGCTAGAGTAGACTTCTTTTTAGAAAATGAAACAAATAAAATAATTATTAATGAAATAAATACGATGCCAGGTTTTACAGATATAAGCATGTATCCTAAGCTTGCAGAAGCAGCTGGCATACCTTATAAAAAATTATTGGATATTTTAATAAAGGATGCTTTTAAAAACAAATAATTGGTGTTAGTATGTGGTTAATAAATCTTTTACTCCATACGTTACGGACGTGTCTTTGCGGCAAGCTTTATAGCTGGTTACAGTGAAGTTTGGAGATAAGATTTCTTTTTTTGTAATCATTTTTTTGACATAAATATGGTCTGAAATCTAAAAGTTTGTCGTTTATTTGAAACTATTAAAAATACAATATATGTGATATCATTTATTATTTTTTTTAAGAGAAGACCTTTTTTTCGTTGTATTTTGAAAAAGATACAACATCAAAATTTTTAACAGCATTTGAAGCTGTTAAAATATAATCAACACAATCATCAATTGTCATACTGTCTTTTTTTATATGCCTAATATCTGATTGCCTAATAATTAATGCATACTCATTGTCACAATTAATAACATCTTTAATTTTATCTTTCTTAATATTGGATAATGTTTGACTTATTTTGTTTATACATCTTTGCGGCAAAATTCCTATATAAATATTTTGATTTTCACTTTTTTGACTAAAAGACCTTCTTATTATTTCTTCAAGCTCTTCACTATCTTTGCAAATAATATTATTTTTCCTTTGTAATATTTCTTCTTTTTTTGAAACACTAAATTTAATTAATTTATTATTTTCTATTATAGTAAAAATAACACTTTCTAAGTATTGCATGTTTTAGACTATAATTATCTAGGTAATACTGTACTTGTTGTTTTTAATCTGTTAAATTTATTGCCCCTAATAGCTATATCCGCAGTATAACATATAAATAATGTTTATACAATATAAATTTTTTCTGTAAAAGGATAAAATTAGTAAAAAAACATATAATTTGACTAAAAGTACTTGTAAAATCCCCATATTTTTGGTAGAATTTTAAGTGCTGTAAATGCAAATATTAAACATTGATATGGATTAAGCCATCGAGTGCCGAAGAGGTGTTGGCTTAAGTTGAAGTATCAAGGAGTTGAAAACGAAGGAGGGAATAATTTATGGCAGTAGTTTCTATGAGTTATTTATTAGAAGCTGGAGTTCATTTTGGACATCAAACAAAAAGATGGAATCCTAAAATGAAGGAGTATATTTTTACATCTAGGGATGATATTTATATTATCGACTTAGAAAAAACAAAAGCATGTTTAGAAGCAGCTTACGAAGAAGTTAAAACAATCGCTAGTAATGGTGGTAAATTCTTATTTGTAGGTACAAGAAAACAAGCACAAGAAGTTTGCTTAGAAGAAGCAATGAGAAGCAATTCTTACTATGTAACTGAAAGATGGTTAGGTGGAACACTTACAAATTTCAGAACAATCAGAAGAAGAGTTAAAAGACTTGAAGAAATTGAAGAAATGGAAAAGAATGGTACATTTGATTTACTTCCTAAAAAAGAAGTTATTGGACTTAAAAAGGAATATGATAAATTAAATAGAGTACTATGTGGTATTCGTGGAATGGATAAACTTCCTCAAGCGTTAATTATTGTAGATCCTAAAAAAGAATACAATGCTATTAAAGAAGCTAGAAAATTAAATATTCCAGTATTTGGTGTAGTTGATACTAATTGTGATCCAGATGATGTTGACTATGTTATTCCAGGAAATGATGATGCTGTAAGAAGTATTAAAGTCATGTTAGGAGTTTTAACAAATGCTATTTGCGAAGCAAATGAACTTCCACTTGATGATTATGTAACTGAAGATGATAAAAAAGCATCTGCAAAAGGAGAAGTTAAAGAAACTAAAACTGAAGAAGTTAAAGTTGATGATACAGTTTTAGAAGAAATAAAAGAAATGGAAAAAGCTGATGAACTTGATAGTAAAACATTTGCAGACCTTAAGAAATTAGCAAAAGACGCTGGTATTAAGGGTTATTCAACAATGAAAAAAGATGAATTAATTGCAAAACTAAGTGAATAAGGAGGATATTTATGGAAGTAACTGCAAGTATGGTTAAAGATTTACGTGAAGCTACTGGAGCAGGAATGATGGATTGTAAAAAGGCTTTAGCAGAAACTAATGGTAATATGGAAGAAGCTGTTAATTATTTAAGAGAAAAAGGTATTGCTAAATCTCTTAAAAAAGAATCTAGAATAGCTGCTGAAGGACTAGCAAATATTTACGTAGATGGTAATAAGGCTGTTATCTTAGAAGTTAATAGTGAAACAGACTTTGTTAGTAAAAATGAAGAATTTAAAGAAATGATTAATACAATTGGTAAGGCTTTACTTAATAGTGATGTTAAAACTGTTGAAGAAGCAAAAGAACTTCAAACTGAAGAAGGTACAATTGGTGAATTAATTGTTAATAAAACAGCTAAAATTGGTGAAAAACTATCTTTAAGAAGATTTGAAATTTTAACTAAAAATGATGAAGAATATTTTGGTTCATATATTCATATGGGTGGTAGAATTGCTGCTTTAACAGTTGTTAAAGGTGCAAGTGAAGATGTTGCTAAAGATGTATCAATGCAAGCAGCAGCTATGAAACCACTTTACTTAAATATTAGTGATGTTCCAGCAGATGTTTTAGATAATGAAAAAACTGTTTTAAAAGAACAAGCTATGAATGAAGGTAAACCAGCTGAAATTGCTGAAAAAATGGTTCAAGGTAGAATTCAAAAATTCTATAAAGAAATATGTTTGGCTGAACAACCATTTATTAAAGATGGTGATGTATCAGTTGCTAAATATGTAGCTAACAATGGTGGAGAAATACTAAAAATGGTACGTTATGAAGTTGGCGAAGGTATGGAAAAGAGAAATGATAACTTTGCTGAAGAAGTAATGAATCAAGTGAAAGGTAATTAATTAAGTAACCCGATGTGGGTTGCTTTTTTTTGAAAATTATGCTATTCTTGATGTATGATAGGAGATGGATAAAATGGATAAAAATAAGTCACTATATATGACTTTAGTAGTCGTATTTTGTGTTTTATTTGCAGGGGTTGGTGGTTATTTTTTAGGAACTTACTTTGGGGATAGGACTACTACAAAAAATGAAGTTAAAAAAGTAGAAGAAGAAACTAGTAATAAGACAGATGATGATACTTCTTATAAGGCAGAATTAGAAAAGAAAAAAGATGATACTTTAACTAATATTGTGGTATATAATTTTTTAAAAAGTGGTAATAAGTCATTTACTGATTATCTAACAAATTTAGATAATAATCGAAAATTGGAAATGGCATCTTTGGATGATAAATCAACTTTAAAAGAGTTAAAAGAAAATTTGATTAAAACTTATGGATGGGACTTAAACTTGGTTGGTGCTGATTATTATTTAACAAATGAAGATGAGATACCAAACTATTTTTATGATAAAGAAACTGAAACATTTAATTATAATTATGATTTTCCAGGAACAGATATGACTACCAATATAGGTGATACAGGTGTATATAATTATAAATTAAAAGATATAAGTAAAGATGCTGATAAGTATATTGTTAAGTATTATGGTTTGTATGAGACAAATTTCTGGTCTCTTGGACCAACTTTTTACACTAATAATAAGAATATTGATAGAATAAATTACGATAATGCTAAAGAATTTGAATATGATGATCCATTAACAGTTGCTGAATATTTAGAAAAAGCATTTAATAATAATAAAGATGATTTCTTTGAATTTGTTTATACTTATGAAAAAGTAAATGGTAATTATGTACTAGTAGATTTCAAACAAGCTTAGGCTTGTTTTTTTGACAAAAAATTTACATAAAATAGGGTTCTATGCTTTATTAAATTTTAAAATTTTGATAGAATATAGGTGGAGATGTAGTTTTATGGAAAAAATATATATTAAAAATAAAAAATTATTTAAAAGTAAAACGCAAATGATTATCTATATAATATTATTTTGTGCCCTTGTGTATGGTTTTATTTATTTGGGTAAAAAGGATTTTAAAACGGAAATGAAGGACAACGAAAAATTTGCAAGTGAATTTAGTTTAGTTTCTAAGGATAATGTATTTAAATATGTAAATGCTACGGATGCTAGAATGGTTGCAAAAGGTGCAAAGGGTATAGTTTTATTTGGTACTAAAAATGAATGGGTTAATTATTATGCTTATATGGTTAATAAAGTTGCAAAACAAGTTGGAATAGATGAAATATATTATTATGATTTTACTAAAAATAGAAAAGATAATAATGGAACTTATGAAGATATTGTTGAAACTTTAAGTAATTATGTTACATATAATGATAAAGGGGTAGGTGAAATATACGCTCCATCTTTATTAGTGGTTAGTAATGATCAAGTATTACTTTTTGATAGTGAAACATCATTTGTTAAAGGAGAAATAACTCCGAGTACATATTGGAATAGTTTGGCTGAAGGTACTAAAGAAGCAGAAATAAAAGCGGCTTTTACTGAATACTTGAAGAAATAGAGGTACTTATGGATAATACAAAAAATAAAATAGGGATTATTCTTTTAGGGATTATTTTGTTAATATTTGTTGTGGGTGGATATTTCTTTATGAAATATATGATTAGTAGTCCTAGTAAATCTTATAAAAAAAATAATGTAGTGAATGATGTTCGTGTAAATTCTAGCAAAGATTATATATATTTTGATAATTCAAGTGAAATTATAGATAATATTTTTAAACAAGATGTAATATTAAATTTTGAAGGTTTAGAAAATGAAAATAGTAAGTTACATAGTGAACTTGAAACTTTAAGTGCAAATGAAGTAAAGGTAAGTAATCAGGAGATACCAGAGGGTATTACTTGTGAAAATGATTTGTATAGTTTTTCTTATCGTAATTATGAAGTTACTGAGTATAATTTGTATGCAAGTGTAGTTATAATTGATTATGATTATAATTGTGTAAATGGAAGTGTTCCTAAAAATATAAAATCTTATGTAATAAATAAAGAAACTGGTAGTATTTTAAGTAATGATGAATTGCTTCAAACATTTAGTATTACTGATGATAAAATAATTGAAAATGTAAATAAAAGGCTTGGAGATACTCAAGTTCTTGATGGAGATATTGGCGTTATAAATACAGAAAGCACAATAAATGATATAAAAAATGGTCAATATGGGGTAGATAAGGCCTTAAGTATTAGTAAAAATGGAAAATTAGCTATTAATTTTATTGTAAAATCTAATAAAATTAATTATAATGATAGTGTAGAATTAAATTAAAGGAGAAAATTATGGATTCAGAAAAAAAGATGATATCAACAATTGAAAGTTTAAAAAATAAGCTTACAACAATTAGAGCTGGGAGGGCTAATCCAGCTATGCTAAATGGAATAATGGTAAGTTATTATGGAGTGCCAACACCAATTCAAAGTGTAGCTAATATTACTGTTCCTGAAGCTCGTCAATTATTTATTAAACCATTTGATAGAAGTACTCTTAAAGATATTGAAAGGGCAATTAATGAAGCTAATATTGGTATAGCACCAACAAATAATGGAGAAATGATTATTTTAACAATTCCTGAACTTACTGAAGATAGAAGAAGAGAATATGTTAAACAAGCAAAAGCTATTGGAGAAGAAGCAAAAGTAGCTCTTAGAAATATTAGACAAGATGCTAATAATGAAATAAAAAGGGAAGAATATCCTGAAGATGAAGAAAAAATGTATTTAGAAGAAATACAAGAATTAATTACTAAATATAATAAAATTGTTGATGATGAAATTAAAGAAAAAGAACATGAATTAATGCATGTGTAATATGAAGATGATATTTATTATCTTCTTTTTTATTATAGTAATAGCTATTGGTACTCTAATATGGTATAATACAAATGCAACTAATTTCTAAGAAGTGTTGTTTAAGGAGTAGTATTATGCATAATTTGTTAAGTAAGTATTATAATTATTTCTTTCTAATTGTAATAATTTTTTATAATTTATTTCCAAAGAAAATAAGACCATATGTATTATTATTATCAAGTTTATTATTTTTTTGTTTGTTAAGTGGATGGAGAGTTATATTTATACTTTTTACAATAATATCTATTTACTTAAGTACAATTTTAATGAAAAAAATTGATGATAAAAAAAGTAATGAATTAAATAATTGTGATAAGAATAATAAAAAAACTATTAAGGAAAAATATAAAAAGAAGAAAAGATTAGTTTTAATACTTTGTCTATTGTTAAATATATCATTTTTATTTGTATTTAAGTACTTAAAGTTTTTTACAATTAATATTAACTTATTACTTAATTTATTTAATGCTGGTTATGAGTTTAATTTCCTTAAGTTAATTGCTCCGATTGGAATATCTTTTTATACACTTCAGGCTTTATCATATCTTTTTGATGTATATAATGAAAAAATTGAAGCTGATCAAAATTTCTTTAGAGTAGCTTTATTTATGTCTTTCTTTCCTAGTATTATGGAAGGACCAATTACAAGATATAGTGACACTGCTGAAGCCTTATTTAAAGGTAGCAAAATAACTTATCATAATTTATGTTTTGGTCTTCAAAGAGTATTATGGGGATTGTTCAAAAAAATGGTTATTGCTGATAGGCTTAATATTCTTGTTAAAACAGTTTTTGGCGGTTATCTAGAGTACTCTGGGCCAATTATATTTTTAGGGGCTTTATCGTACACTATTATGCTTTATATGGATTTTTCAGGTGCTATGGATGTAGTATGTGGTATTGGTAATATTTTTTTTAATGTAAATGTTCCAGAAAACTTTAAACAACCATTCTTTAGTAAAAATATTTCTGAATTTTGGACAAGATGGCATATTAGTTTAGGTACTTGGTTTAAGGATTATATATATTATCCAATATCACTTTCAAAGCCAATGAAGAAAACGACTATTAAGCTAAGAAAAGTACTTGGCAATCATTATGGTCCTTTATTAAGTGGTACAATTGCACTTTTGGTGGTTTGGCTATTAAATGGTTTATGGCATGGTGCTGGTTGGACATATATTTTATTTGGTTTATATCATTTTGTTATGATTTCTATAGGTAATATTACAAGAACATCATTTAATAAATTGTATGTTAAATTAAAGATTGTAAATAGTAAATTACTTAAAAGTATGCAAATTATAAAAACAGTTTTTTTAGTTATACTTGGTGAATTAATTTTTAGAGCAGAAACAGTTGGTAGTGCTTTTACAATGTTAGGAAAAATCTTTACAAGTTTTAAAATTAGTTCATGGGAAATACCAAGTTTAGGTCTTGATATACCAGATTTATTTATTCTTGTTATTTCTTTAATTATTATTGCTACTGTTAGTATATGTAGGGAAAATGGTATTTCTATTAGGGAAAAAATAGCAAATAAAAACATTGTCTTTAGATGGTTAATTTATTATTTATTGATTTTTTCAATAATTATATTTGGAGCTTTTGGTCCTGGTTACGCACCTGTTGATCCAATTTATGCTGATTTTTGATTGGAGGTTTTATGAAAAATTTATTTAAAAGTATTTGTTTTATTGTAATATTTATTTTTCTATACTATGGTTTTTCATATTTACTTTTACCAAAAGAAAATATAAAAGAGTTTGGTTTAATTAAAACTAGTGAGTATGAAATACTTGGAGAGACTAAAAATTCTGTTGATGCCATAGTTGTTGGTGATAGTCTTGTTTATTCTTCAGTAATACCAATGGAGATATATGGTAAATATGGCTTTACTGTATTTGATTGTGCAGAAGCGGCTTTTATTCTTCCTGATGCATATGATTACTTTAAAGTTGCTCTTGAAAGTCAAAAACCAAAAGTTGTAGTTCTCGGTGGTAATATGTTTTTTAGAAATACGCGTAAAAGAAAATGGTATATTAAGTATGAAAGAATGATAAAAAATATTATGCCTCTTTTAAACTATCATAATAATTGGAAAAATGTTTTGTTTTCTAATTATGGTATTATGAGTATTCAGAAAGGATATAAGTTGAATAAAACTGTTATGCCTGGTAAATATTTAAATTATATGGCTGAAAATGAAAAAGAATATAAGATGATTGATGATAATTTAGAATATTTAAAAAAATTTGTTAATTTGGCTAAAAAATATAATTCAGAATTAATAATTGTAGGGTTTCCATCACAAAATTCGTGGAATTACCAAAGAGATAAAAAATTTAATGAACTTAGTAAAAAACTTGGTTTTAGATTTATTAATTTAAATAAACATGATTTAAAAATAAATTGGGAAACTGATACGAAAGATCATGGAGGACATTTAAATTATTATGGTGCATTGAAGGCTTCAGAAATTTTAGGAGAAATTTTAAAAGAAACAAATCTTTTAACTGATCATCGTGGTGATAAAAATTATAAACTTTGGGATACTGCTTATTTGAGATATAAGGAGGAAGTGGGTAGTCAATAAAAAGATGAATGTTAATATTCAGTTTCGTATAAATCAATATATTCTTCAAGAGTTAACTTGTTATCATAAATTATTTTTGCTGCTTCTAAACCAACATAACGAATGTGCCAATTTTCAAATTGGTATAGAGTTATGTTTTCTTTATTTTCAGGAAATCTGATTATAAAACCATATTTATGGGCATTATTTGCTAGCCATGTATAATTTTCATCAGTAAGTCTTATATTTGCTAGAGCTGTATTTTTTAAATCTATGGAAAGGCCAGTTTGATGCTCTGAATAACTTGGTCTTGCTGAATATGTGTCTGCTTTTGTTACACCTTCTTTTGCGACATAATTATTATATAATGTGGTTTGGAAATCTTCGCCACGAAAGGCTGTAGTAGGCATTAAATTGATATTTATTTCATTTTTTGCGGCATTTTGTAGTTTTATGAATGAATCTTTGATAACTTCACGCATAGGAACTTTGTTTCCATAGGCTCCATCAACATATGTCAAATCACTAGGTTTATAATTTTTAGGTAAATGATTATATTTATTTACTAATACTAATAAATTATCAGCATCTTTAACTTCTGTAGTATCAGTATAAACTGGTAAATCTAATTTTAAGTTAACCCTTGTTACAACGTCTTCATAACTTACATTTTCTTTTTCTTTATATGAGTTATATCGTTTTATTTTACTAACATCAAAGTTTTTGATTTTGTAGTAGTGTGATATATCTATATGATCTTCTTTTTTTAGTATTTCAATATTTTTGTTACTTAAAGTTAATATGTAATTTATTTCTTTTCCTGTGTATCCTTTTGGTAGAAATGATGTAAGTATTTCTTCAAAATTGCTTTGTTTATTAAACTCAATATCTTTATATTCTTTTAGATATTTTTCATCATATATGTTGTTTAAAAGAACATATTCTAAAGTTTTAGAATAATCATTTTTACCTATATTATTTTTAGTCATAAGTTTATTAATTTCACTTGATACTTTTTGAGTTTTATTTTTATTTTCTTTATTTAGATAAGAAGTAGTTCCAAAAATTAATCCAAGTAATACGATTAGTAGTAAGAATCTTATTGGACCTTTTTTTATTTTTTTCTTTTTTGCCATATCATCACCTTGTATTAAGTATATCATGTAAAAGATAAGTTGTAAAATCTTATTGTTTAAAAAAATATGAAGTTTTAGAATAATATTTGTTCGAAAAATGTGAAATTAGTTGATTTTAGATAAAATTTATAGTAATATTTTTGTATGTCTAAGGAAGTGATAATATGTTTGAATACATGGGAGATAGAATTAGTAATGCTTTAAAAAATATTAAAGGTATGGGAAAAATTACTGAAGAAAATATAAGTGATGCTACTAGAGAAATTAGAATTGCTCTTTTAGAAGCTGATGTTAATTACCAAGTTGTTAAAGAATTTGTGAACGATGTTAAGCAAAAGGCTTTAGATGCTGAAGTGGGAAAAAGTTTAAAACCAGATGAAGTTTTCTTAAAAATTGTTAAAGATGAACTGGTTTCTTTATTGGGTGGTGATTATGTTCCTTTAGAAACTCAAAAAAAAC
This sequence comes from uncultured Bacilli bacterium, assembly GCA_934085825.1. Lineage (GTDB taxonomy): Bacteria > Bacillota_I > Bacilli_A > RF39 > UBA660 > Onthocola_B. Next base: position 206,490 of record CAKOHR010000001.1, read on the forward strand.
CAACTATTTTAATGCTTGTTGGACTTCAAGGTAGTGGGAAAACTACAACTGCTGGTAAACTTGCTAATTATTTAAGAAAAAAATTTAGTAAGAAACCATTACTAGTGGCTGCAGATATTTATAGACCAGCAGCTATAGAACAACTTAAAACTATTGGTAAAGAATTAAGTGTTGAAGTTTTTAGTGAAGAGGCTTCCGTTACTAAAATAGTTAGTGATGCCTTAGAGTATGCTAATAATAATAAGAATGATTATATTATTGTGGATACAGCAGGTAGACTTCAAATAGATGAAGAATTAATGCAAGAATTAAAAGATGTTGATCAACTTGCGCATCCTCATGAAAAAATACTTGTTATAGATGGTTCGATGGGGCAAGATGCAATTAATGTTATTACTGGATTTAATGAAGCTCTCAATTTAACTGGTTGTATTTTAACTAAACTTGATGGTAATACTAAGGGCGGTGTTGCTTTATCTGTAAGACACTTAACTCATATTCCTATTAAATTCGTAGGTACTAGCGAAAAGATGGATGGATTAAGTGAATTTTATCCTGAAAGAATGGCCGAACGTATCCTTGATATGGGAGATATTCTTGAAATAGTTAGCAAAGTTGAAGATGTAATTGATGAAGATGAAGCTATGAAGCAAGCTAAAAAAATGAAAAAAGGTACTTATGATTTAAATGATTTTTTAAGTAATTTGAAACAAATAAAAAAGCTCGGACCTCTTGAAAATATTTTAAAAATGCTACCTCAAGCTCGAAAAATGGGACTTAATAATATTTCAATTGATCCAAAAGACTTAGCACATGTGGAAGCAATACTTCAGTCAATGACACCAGAAGAAAGAAGAAAACCGGAAATATTAAAAGCATCTCGGAAGCAAAGAATTGCAAAGGGTAGTGGTAGAAGTGTGGAAGAAGTAAATAGACTTTTAAAACAATTTGAAATGATGAAAGACATGATGAAAAAAATGTCTAGCGGTAATATGCCATTTTAATCTAAGCAAATTAAAACCTCGTTTCTTTTATTGAAATGAGGTTCATTTTTTTATTTTTCTTCTTTAGTTGTTTTAGAATTTGTTTTAGGACTTTTTACTAATTCATTATTTTTAGATGTAAGACTTTTGTTAATTTCTTTGGTGTTTTTCCAGATCATAATGTTTATCATCATAAGTTCATAAATAATTCTTATAATGATTGGTCCTAGTACAAGTACCATTAAGAATGATACAAAATTTAGTGATATTAAACCAAATGAGAATAAAATAACAAAAACTGTAGCAATTATATAGATAATTTTTAAAATAGGCTCAATAAGCATAATTTTAAAATCTAATAAGTCCTTTAATTTTTGAAGTTTTTCACTTACAGGTTTATTATCTCTGACAAACATAAAATAAATCATTATACCTGCTGCAATAGCTATTACAAAAGCTATAACTGTCCATATTGCTGTACCAGCTATTTGATTTGCAGTGTTTGTTGTTTCTCCAACTAAATAATTATAATTTCGCATATTTCCAAGCTCCTTTCTATTAATATATTATCAAAAATCATTGTTTATTACAATAAAAATTTGTAAAAAATTAGTATATTTGGTAGAATAAAGATGGTGATGTTTAATGTTAGAAATAATAAAAAATATAAATAATTTGAAAGATGAAGATATAAATAATATTGTTACGAGAGTTAAAGCTCTTATTATAACAAGTGATAATAAAATATTGCTTGGGCATTCTTATTGTGAATATCAATTTCCTGGTGGACATGTTGAAAATAATGAAGAGTTGCTTTTGGCTTTAAAAAGAGAACTTTTAGAAGAAACTGGTCTTGTTTTTGACACAAGTAACTTGGAAGTTTTGGCAGTTTTAAAAAAATATTTTAAAGATTACCCTTACAATGGAATTAATACAAAGCTTCTTATTTACTATTATGTTATTCATGATGATCGAATTCCCATTTTAACTAATACTAATTATACTGATGAAGAAATCGATGGTAATTTTAGTTTGAGATATATTCCTTTGGATATCGCTAAATGTGTTATAAAAGATAATATTAAAGCTTGTGGTGATGCTGAAGGTATTGCAGAAGAAATGTTAGAAATACTTGATTACTTTATAAAATAATTGTATAAATTTTAAATATATTTGCCATATATAAGAAGAAAGGACTTAAATATGGCAAAATATAAAGTAGATATAACGGGTATTAATACAAGTGAAATAGAAGTTTTAAGTAACGAAGAGATGACAAAGCTTTTTGTAGAGTATCAAAATGGAAATTTAGATGCTAAAGATAAGCTTATTAATGGAAACTTAAAATTAGTTTTAAGTATACTTAGATCTTTTAATAAAGGAAATGTTAATTTGGATGATTTGTTTCAAGTCGGGGTTATTGGCTTAATTAAAGCTATTGATAATTTTGATTTATCATATGGGCTTAAATTATCAACTTATGCAGTACCCTTGATTATAGGAGAAATTAAAAGATATTTAAGAGATAATACAGCTGTTAGGGTAAGCAGAAGCACTAAAGATTTAGCTTATCAAATTATTAAGTTTAAAGAAAAATATATGAGTGATTATGGAACTATGCCTCCAGCTTCAGTGATAGCTAAAGAACTTGGAATTGATGAATATTTAATTAGTTATGCTTTGGATGCGATGAAAGATCCGGCTTCAATATTTGAACCTATATATAATGATGGTGGGGATACAATTTATTTATTTGATCAGTTAGCGGATACTAAAGATAAAAATAGTGATAAAGATATGATAATTTCTTTAAGAAGGGCACTTTTAAAAATAAAAGAAAGAGAAAAGAATATTCTTTTACAAAGATTTATGATTGGTAAAACTCAGATGGAAATTGCAGATGAAATGGGGATTAGTCAGGCTCAAGTTTCACGACTTGAAAAAAGTGCAATTCAAAATGTGCGTAAACTTATAAAATAATGCATATAATTTAGTGGTGAACAAAAGTGTATTTAAGTGAACTTCAAAATAAAGATATAATAAGTGTTAAAACTGGTATAAATCTAGGAAGAATCGTGGATGCAGAAGTTGATAGTACAGGTAAGGTAATAAATTTAGTAGCAGAAAATAAAAAGCTATTTAGAAAAGTTTTAAAAACAGGTGAAATTACTTTTTCGTTTTCAGATATAACTAAAATAGGTACAGATTGTATACTAGTAAATAAATGAAAATTGTGATACAATAATGGCATGAAGAAAAAAAGTTTGATAATTGCTATTATTGTTTTTTTATTTGATATACTTATTAAATATATTGTTGATAAGTCGTTTTATTATGGAATTTTAAAAAGTATTATCCCGGGATTTTTTTATTTAACTAAAGTTTATAATGATGGTGCTGCATGGAGTACTTTTGAAGGAGCAAGGTTTATTTTGATTGGTGTTTCTTTAATTTCATTAGTATTTTTAATTATGTACCAAAAAAATTTTAAAGAAAATAAAAAAAATTGTGTAGCGTTTGGGTTGGTTTATGGTGGTCTTTTGGGAAATTTATGTGATAGAGTACGATTTGGTTATGTTATTGATTATTTAAAATTTTATATTGGAGGATATGAATTTCCAGTATTTAATTTGGCAGATACCGCGATAGTAGTAGGATTTATCCTTATTATTTATGCAATTTATAGGGGAGAAGATAAGTATGGAAATAAAGGCAAATGAAAGCAATATTAGAATAGATAAATATTTAGCAAGTGTAGCAGATTATAGTAGAGAAACTATTACTAAAATGATTGAAGATAAATATATTTTAGTAAATAATAAAAGTATTAAACCATCGTTTAAATTAAAGGAAAATGATAATATATTGATAAAAGATGGTTTTGTTAAAGAAATGAATTTAGAACCAACTAAAATGGATATTGATATTGTTTATGAAGATGAATATTTAATGGTTATTAATAAACCTAGTGGTTTAGTAGTGCATCCTGGGGCTGGAAATTTTAATAATACTTTAGTAAATGGTCTTCTTTATTATAATAAAACTTTAAGTAAAGGAGAAGAATTTAGGCCTGGTGTAGTTCATAGACTTGATAAAGATACCAGTGGCTTAATGATAGTTGCTAAAGATGATGAAGCTCATGCAATTTTAGCAGATGATTTTAAAAATAAAAGAATTCATAGAGAATATATTGCTCTTTTAGATGGAGTTTTTCCTCAAGAAAAGGCTGTAATTGATGCTCCGATTGGAAGAAGTAAACAATATTTTGATAAAATGGAGGTAAGAAGCGATGGAAAAAAAGCTATTACAAATATTGAGGTTTTAAAGAAATATAAGGATTATACTTTAGTAAAATTGGTGTTGGAAACAGGTAGAACACATCAAATAAGGGTGCATTTATCTTATATTGGTTATCCAGTTCATAATGATCCAGTTTATTCTAATAGAAAATGTACATATTTTGGGCAATTCCTTCACTCTGCATATTTAAAATTTAAGCATCCTATTACGGGAAAGGTTTTAGAGTTTGAAGTCCAATTGCCTTTAGAGTTTGAAAATTTTATTAAAGATTTAGAAAAATAAAAGAAGTATTAATGATGTTAATCAAGAAGTAGGGAATTGATATAATAGGGAAATATCCTAAAACTTTTTTAATATCAAAAAAAAGTAGAATATTAAATGAAATTAATAAAATTGAACTTATAAAACTAAATATATAGTTTTCAAAATAAAATTCAAATAAAAGAGTAGAAAAAATTAACAAGTAGTTGGTGCTACTTGAAAAGATTAAAGCTTCATTGAATAAATGGAAACTGTTTATTTTAAGAAGAATACAAACTATTAATATTAAACTTAAAATGTAAAGAAAGATAAACATAAATAGGTCACCTCTTTACTAAAGATATGATTTATTGTAAAATATTATGACAAGGGAGATGAATGTGAATGTCTAATTTGGTGATACGAAAAAGTGATCAAATAATGATGAGTTTAGTTCATTATTTTGTAACCAAAGAAAATTATGCTCCGATACAAGTACAGGGAGTAAAAGATGAAATTTGGTTAGAAAATTTGGATGGACCATATAGAATAATTAGAATTTCTTGTAATTCAATAATAAATGAAGAGCAATATAAATTTGATATGTTTAAAATGAAACATGTTATGAAACAAATAAAGAAAAAGACACTTTCTTTTAAAGTCAATGCTTTGAATATTTGTTTAGATATTAGTAAAAAAATTGATAAAGTAAATTTTAAAAATATTGAAACTGTTAGCATTGAAACTTTGAATGATGTTAAAAAAAATGCAGATATAAGTAAGGCTTTTCCAATGATTAAAGATGAACTTTTGGAAACTAGTGATGGCTTAGATTTAATTATAAATGTTACAAATGATATAAATGAAAAAACAGAAAAAGAAAATAAAAAATTTAATGAGGTTTTTGCACCAAAGGCAATTGTTTTTACTAATATAATAATGTTGATTTGTATGGCTATGTATTTTGTAGTTGCTATATATGGTAATAATTTTATTAATTTTGATGTGGGTATTTTAACAAGTTTTGGAGCAAATAATATTGTACTTGTTAAACATGGACAAATATGGAGACTTATTACTTGTGCATTTTTGCATGTAGGCTTTATTCATTTATTGGTAAATATGTATTCTTTGAGAGTAATTGGGCCAAGTGTAGAAGCATTAATTGGCAAATGGAAATTTGTATTTATATACTTAATTAGTAGTGTTAGTGCAAGCTTGATGTCTTTAGTATTTACAGAAGCAAATATTGTATCTGCTGGGGCAAGTGGTGCTATCTTTGGATTAATGGGAGCTTTACTTTACTTTGGATATCATTATAGACTTTATTTAAATGATGCTATAAAAACTCAAATTATACCTGTTATTGTATTTAATTTACTTATTGGTTTCATGATTTCTGGTATTGATAATGGAGCTCATATTGGTGGTTTAGTTGGTGGCTATCTTGCTACGATGGCAATTGGTATTAAAAACAAATCTCATAAGAAAGATATGATTAATGGATGGATTGTTTTAATTCTTTATTTAGCATTTTTATGTTATATAGTATTTTTTGTAAAATAATTAAAAAGACGAAGTTTTATTTTCGTCTTTTTAAATTGGTAATTAATTTAAATTTTTCTATATAAACCAATGGCTATTCCTAAGATGGTAATATTATCAAAAATAAGGGGAGCCATAGTGTCATTTTCTGGTTGAAGTCTTATATGATCTTTTTCCTTATAAAATGTTTTGAGAGTTACTTCATTTTCATCAGTCATTGCAACAACAATATCACCGTTTTTGGCGTTTTGTTGTCTTTTTACTATTACATAATCATTATCAAAGATACCACGATTAATCATTGATTCTCCGCTTACATGAAGAGTAAATACTTCTCCAGATTTTGGAATAAGTGCTGCAGGTAAATCAAAAAACTCATCAGGTTGTTCGATTGCTGTAATAGGGCTACCAGCGGTTATCTTTCCAAGTAAAGGAACTTTTACAACATCTTCTTTTTTTTCTATGTATTCATTGTCTACTAGAAGTTCAATAGTTCTAAATTTATTACTTGTTTGTTTAATAATACCTAAATTTTCTAAGTTTTTAATATGTACAAAAACTGTAGCAGGACTACTTAATCCTACGCCAGCACATATTTCTCTTACTGCTGGTGGATAACCATGTTCAGCAATGTATTTTTTTATAAAATTTAGGATTTCTTCTTGTCTTTTTGTGAGCTCTATTTTTTCATCCATAGTAAATCTTCCTTTCTTGAGTATATTTTACAATATATTTTAAAAAAAGTCAAACAATTGTTTATTTGATATTGACACGAACAAATATATGTATTAAAATTATATTAGAAAGAAGAGGTAATGTATATGTTAGATGTATTGAAAAAGTATAGTGGAGTATTATTCTTCTATTTAGTGTTAGTGGCAATGATACTTTTAATCAATTTAAGGTTTAGTAAAATGGAAAGTACCTCGGAAAGTGGTACTATTATAGCAATGAGTGAATAACTTGTTGTTTTTTGTTGTATGAAGAAAAAACCAGATAAGAGATGCGATGTGAACCCTGTTTGGTAGGCATCAATAAAAAATGTTCATTAAAAAGAAGGAAACTTTATACAATTACAATTCATAATTTATATATTTTATAAAATTATTATATTTACTAATATAAAAAGCCCGTAAATACGAGCTTAATTTTTATTTGGTGTCCTCGATGAGAGTCGAACTCATGCTCTAACCCTTAGGAGGGGCTTGTTTTATCCAACTAAACTACGAGGACATGATATAATCATAACACAAAAAATAAAATTGTACAACTTTTATATTTTACATATTTTTTTAAAGTTTTCGTATAATGTTAAGCATTTTATAGCATATTTTGAACACTTGAAAAAATGTTATAAAATATATTGTATCTAATATAAATTGTATATGTGATTGTTGATTATTTTAAATATAATAAAAAATGATACTCATTTCATATGTACTTTGATTATTTGCAGGCATTTTAAATATCATTGAAATATTCGAGTAACATCTGTGTATTTGACTAGACAATTAAAGTAAATATTCATAAGATACATTAGAAAGGAATGTTATTTATGAATTATTTTAATGAAAGTTTTAAAGAAGAAACAGAAATGAAGAAAAGTTATGATAAAACAAAAATAGGGGGAGATGCTTCATTTGCTGGTGGTGCTGCTACTTCGTGTGATTCAGGTATGATGGCTATGCCTGGATGTATGCAAAATCCTGTTTATGAATGCCCTCAAGAAAGAGTTTGCCATAGATATATTTGTCACGAAGTTCCTCATATTATGCCTTGTAATACAAGAATTATAAATCATCATGTTTATAAACATACATTTACACCAGAATATACTTGTTGTGAAGAAAACGTTTGCGAAAATGTTTATGGACCTAGATGTTGTTAATTTAATTTGAAAAGATAAGCTGTTTAGATGTATTGTTCTAAGCAGTTTTTATTTTTTATATAATTAGCACTTGATATTGACAAGTGCTAATTTATGAGTTATAATATAGACAATCAAGTTAAGAAAGGGTGATTTATATGAACTTTGAAAATAACGATGAATTAAAAGATGTTTTAAATAAATATGGACGTGACATAACTAAGAATGTTTTAGATAATAAAGTTGATCCTGTTATAGGTAGAGATGAAGAAATCAGAAATATTATTAGAATATTATCACGTAAAAGTAAGAATAATCCAGTTTTAATTGGTGAACCTGGGGTAGGTAAAACTGCTATAGTTGAAGGACTTGCTCAAAGAATTATAAAAGGTGATGTTCCAAGTAGTTTGAAAAATAAAACTGTTTGGGAACTAGATTTAGGTTCACTTGTTGCTGGTGCAAAATATCGTGGTGAATTTGAAGAAAGATTAAAAGCTGTCTTAAAAGAAATTAAAAACTCTGATGGCAATATTATAATGTTTATTGATGAAATTCACATGATAGTTGGTTCTGGTGGAGATGGTGCAATGGATGTTTCTAATATGCTTAAACCAATGCTTGCTCGTGGAGAAATTCATGTTATAGGTGCTACAACTTTAAATGAATATCGTAAGTATATTGAAAAAGATGGGGCCTTAGAGAGAAGATTCCAAAAAGTTTTGGTAAGTGAACCAACTACTCAAGATACAATAACTATTCTTCGTGGCTTAAAAGAAAGATTTGAAATATTCCATGGAGTAACTATTAAAGATAGTGCTTTAGTATCTGCAGCAACTTTATCAGATAGATATATTACTGATAGATTTTTACCAGATAAAGCTATTGATTTAGTAGATGAAGCATGTGCCACAATAAAGATGCAACTTGAATCTATGCCAGTTGAACTTGATGAACTTACAAGAAAAATAATGAGCTTAGAAATTGAAAAACAAGCTTTAAAGAAAGAAAAAGATGAAATAAGTAAAAATAGAAGAAGTGAAATTGATGAAAAACTAGTAGATTTAAAGACAAAAGAAGCTGATTTACATCAAAAATGGGATGAAGAAAAGGAAGCAAAGAATGAAATAAATAAGAAAAAGGAAGAACTTGAACGTGCTCGTTTTGATCTAGCCCAAGCTGAAAATAATTATGATCTTGAAAAAAGTGCAATGCTAAGGCATGGCAAAATACCAGAACTTGAACAAGAGCTTAAAAAACTTCAAGAACAAAATCAAAATAACATTTTATCAGATGTTGTTGATGAAGAAAGCATTGCGGAAATTATTTCAAGGTGGACACATATTCCTGTATCTAAATTAGTTTCAAGTGAAAAAGATAAATTACTGCATTTATTTGATAGATTAAGAATGCGCGTTATAGGTCAAGATAATGCTTTAAAACTTGTTAGTGATGCAATTATCAGAGCAAGAAGTGGTATTAAAGATCCTAATAGACCAATTGGTTCCTTTATATTCTTAGGACCAACTGGGGTTGGCAAAACTGAAGTAGCAAAATCACTAGCTTATGAATTATTTGATGATGAAAGACACATGATTAGAATTGACTGTTCTGAGTACATGGAATCTTTTAATGTTTCTCGTTTAGTTGGGGCTCCTCCAGGATATGTTGGATACGATGAAGGCGGAGAACTTACGGAAGCTGTAAGAAGAAATCCATATAGTATTGTTTTATTTGATGAAATAGAAAAAGCTCATAAAGATGTTTTTAATATTTTACTTCAAATACTAGATGATGGAAGACTTACAGATAGTCAAGGCCGAGTAGTAGACTTTAAAAATACTATCATAATTATGACAAGTAACTTAGGTAGTGAATATGTCCTTGATGATGAAAAAAATGCTAATGAACTTGTTATGAATGAATTAAAAAATACATTTAGACCAGAACTTATAAACAGAATTGATGAAATAATTATCTTTAACTCTCTTAAAAAAGATGTTATTGGTGAGATTGTTGATAAGATTATGAAGGAAGTTAATGATAGACTTAAAGCAAGTTATATTCATGTTGAAATTACAAATGAAGTTAAAGAAAAAATCATTAATGAGGCTTATGATCCTAGATATGGTGCTAGACCAATAAAGAGATACATTACTAAAAATATTGAAAACTTAATTGCTCACAAAGTAATTGATGGCAACTTAAAAGTTGGAGATACTTTAGTAGTATCACTTGATAATGATAATTATGCTATAAATATAAAATAAAATCCATTTTTTGAAATTTACGACATAAATTTTGCTAAAATTCTTGATATTGATTATACTATAATCAAGAAAGAAGAGAAGTCTTTAGAAGAATTGTTATATCTTTTAATCAGTGATGATGAAAGATTAATAAAAAAAGTATATGATGTGATGGCTAAAATAATACGTGAGGTAAAAAGTAGTTCAGATGACTTTGATAATCTACTTAGATATAATAGGGATGTTATATTTGATAGTGATGAAAAACATGAAGTATTTGAAGTTGGAGTAGAACGCGGTGTTGAACAAAAAGCTATTGATGTTGCTAAAACTATGTTTCAAAAAAAGTATGACATTAAAGATATTTGAGAAATCACTAAACTATCACTTAATGAAATTGAAAAACTAAGAGAAGAATTGAAATAATATTCTTCTTTTAATTTACTTTTAATTGTATATCTGATACAATTAAGTTAAGTTGAATTGAGGAAGTAAATATGAGTACATTAAATATAATTAGTTTTATTGGTGATAATTACCTAAGTTGGAAGACAGTATATTATGCTATAAGTAGTGTCTTATCAGCAATGCTAGCTTATAAAACTTTATATTGGATTATAGGTTTTTTCTTTACTAGAAAATTTAAGCCAGCGAAAAATAAACACAAATATGCTATTTTAATAGCTGCCAGAAATGAAAAATATGTTATAGGAAATTTATTAGATAGTATAAATAAACAAGATTATCCAAAAGATTTAATTACAACCTTCGTAGTAGCAGATAATTGTACAGACAATACTGCAGAAATTGCAAGAAAGCATGGGGCAATATGTTATGAAAGGTTTGATGATAAACACAGAACTAAAGGTTTTGCTCTAGAGTTCTTACTCGATAGAATTGAAGAAGATTATGGTAGAATGAGTTTTGAAGGTTATTTCATCTTTGATGCCGATAACTTATTAAAAAAGGATTATATAACTAAAATGAATGATGCTTTTGACTCTGGAGAAAAAATTATAACCTCTTATAGAAATACTAAAAACTTTGATGAAAACTGGATCGCATCCACATATGCACTTCACTGGATTAGGTCAATTAGATATAATCATAGAGCAAGAAGTGTCCTTAGACTTGCAACAAATATTCAAGGTACGGGATTTTTATTTACAAATGAAATAGTTAAAAATGGTTGGCATTATACATCACTTACTGAAGATAGAGCTTTAACCGCTGATGCTGTTGCCCAAGGATATCAAATTACTTACCAAAATGAAGCTATGTTTTATGATGAACAACCGACTAGTTTAAAAGTTGCTTTAAGACAAAGAACAAGATGGGCTAAAGGTCACTTACAAGCTTTTGTTGAGTCTGGTCCATATTTATTTATTAATATCTTCTTAGGCAAATGGTTTGTTAGAACAAGATGGGGTGAAACTTCCGTAAATAAAAAGAAGAAATCAAAAACATTTAAAGAGTTTATACTTAATATTATAGAAAATATTAGACATAGATTTGCATCATTTGATACATTAATGCAACTTACACCATTTTCAGTTTTTAATATTGCTAGATGGTTAATTGTTATTGTAGTTATGTATGGATGTTATTGTTATAATGTAGGTATTGATGGAGTTGATTTCTTTGGGGGAGGCACGTATCTTGCCATGTTACTCCGACATTTCTTTGAAGTAAGAGTTTTTGCATCACCTGGAGTTAATGCTTTATTTATTGGTATGCTTACATCCATATGGCTTAGAATACTATTTAGAATAGGTATGTATTTTGAAAACATGTGGGTAGCAATTTATTTATTTATTGTTGAACATAAAAATATTAAAAAAATGTCTATATGGAAAAAAATACTTTATACATTTACATGGCCAATATTTGATATCATAGGTAGATATGCAACATATGTAGCACTCTTTATGAAAGTTGAATGGAAACCAATACCACATGAAAGTAAAGTCACTATTGATGATTTAAATAAATAGTCCAATAGTGGCTTTTTGTGTGCTGTAAGAATAGTAAAATTAAGTTGAAAGGGATGTTGTTATGTGGATAATGATTTTAATGTTGAAATCCCACAAAAGAAAATATTGAATATGCATTTAAAAGTTTGGTATATTACGTTCAAGCATCTTGCTTGCTAGATGTTTATAAAGCAAAAAAAGAAAGTTTTGAATTAACTTTAAAAAAGATAAATTTAATTTTGAAAAAATTTGTTAATAATGGAAATTTATTTTCAATTAGTATTCAAGAAATAGATGATATAAAATTTGATTTGTTAGATTTAGATGTAGAAACGAAGAAATTAAAATCTTATTATGCAGAGTGGTGCTTACTTTGGATTGATGCAATTAAATCACTGAAAATTTTTGAAGAAAGGCTTGAAAATAATGGAAAATAGAAATAAATATGGAAACTATGTTAATAAAAAAATTTATATTGATAAAAAAGAAATGATTATATTAGTTTTTATGGAGGTTGGGTTGACAAGCCTTATGATGCCGCACATGTCAATTTAAACTATGATAAGGGGAATTGGAGTGCTACAACGCATGGACCTGATAAAAGCGATACGAGTTCATTGGGTGGTAGCTGTTATCTTACGACAATTGTTGAAGAAATTGATAAGGAATCAGAAACAGAAATGTTATATGATTACATTTATCATAAAATACATTGAGGCTTATGATAGATACAAAACTAGCATTTTAATTTTTGAAGAAAAATATGCAAAACCTTATTTGCAAACAAAACTTACAAATTGTTTAAAACTACAATTGAAAAAAGTAAATGTTTAAAAAAGAGTTCATATCATTTTGAACTCTTTTCTATATCTTTAAAATAATTGTATTTAAGTGTTAAATCATTTTTCTTTATTAAATAATTTACATAATAATTCTTTTCTTCTAAAGTATTTTGATTAATATATTTATTATTAGTAACTACACCACCATCTACGTAAACATTTCCATCATACCAAGAGTAATCGTTAAAGAATACTAATTTTTGATAGTTGTTGTCTAAAGCGTCTGTTCCAATATAATAATTTGAATTATATTCTATTCCAAATAAATTTAATATCGTAGGTAATACGTTTAATTGTGATGTTACGGTTTTAATTGTACGACGGTCTTTGTTATTATTATAAATAAAGAATGGAGTATGATTTATTAAGTTGTTACTTGTATTTTTGTATTTATCTAATATTGATTTATCAGATAAAGTATAAAGATAATGATCTGTTAAAACTACGATTGTTGTTTTATCAAGTAATTCTCTAGTTTTTAATTCTTCTAAAAGTAATTCCATCATATAATCTGTTTCTTTTACTTGTCTTCTTGCACAGTCTTCTTCTGTTAAATCATAACTTACATTTTCATTTTCATTACTATCCAAATCAAGAAGCATTTTACAATTGCCTTTTTCAGGACTAAATGGCATGTGACTAGTATAAGTTATAATGTAATCTACAAATTTTTCACTGCCAAACATTTTTTCTTTAAATTCCTCGTTTAAGAGAAGTTCTCTATCTAGGTAATAAGAATTATCTTTGTAAGTATTTTGATCTACTAGTCCATAATAATTATCATATCCCCAGTTTTTGTAATTTGTTCCTCGTGAGTAGTATTCTTTAGTATTCATATGGAAAGCATTAACTGAATAGCCTTCTTTTTTGAATAAATGAGCTAAACTATAAGGAAATGAATTTTTGTTAAATGTATATGCATTTTGAGTATATGAAAGTGGAGTGATAAAACCTGTATTTACTGCAAATTCTGAGTTAAATGTAGAACCACCACCATTATAATATGAGTAGTGATTAGTAAAATTAATACTATTTCTCATCATATTATATAAAGTAGGGGTGTCATTTTTGTTTAAAAGCCATGAATCTAAGCCTTCAAGTTGGACGATAATTAAGTTGTTGTCTTTATATTTTCCTGTGTATTTATTACTAGTTGCTTGATTTTCTTTAGCGTATTCTTCTTTTAAAAATTGTAAATCCTTTTCATTTGCTGTTTCACTTTTTTTCAAAAATGTTATGTAAAAATTTCTAACTGTATATTCGTATAATCCTGTTACTTTTATTGCTTTGTTATTGTCATTGAAACTGTTATAAATGTTTCGTGGATTACGCCATGTACTCCAGGTTAATTCTTCATTGGCTTTTCCTAATAGTGTAGGTGTAAGTGTGTGAAGAAGAATAAAAATAAATATGGAAATAATCATTGCTTTGTAACTTTTGTGCTCATCTTTAGGATATACTTTTATAGCTAATATAAAAGTAATGAATATGGGAATTAAAAATAAGTAAACTGATAAGTCACAATTTTTGATGGCATCTAGTAAATATGAAGATCCTTCGCTAGCCAGCATTACCATACTAAAATCAAAGAATACTCCGGTCATTGAATAGTATATGTTATTTACTAAATATAAAGCTAAACTTAAAATAGAAAATAATATATAAATTGTTTTTCCTAATTTTCTTTTGGAAAAATGACATATACTTAGTATCAAACTTATCCATAAAATTGTAAATATGTTTGGAACGGGTTTTAAAAGTCCATAAAATTCTACTTTATAACGAGTAAATATATCTATTAATATAAATGGTAAAGCTAGTAAGAGTATATAGCAATACTTTTTGATAAATATATTGATTTTATTAAATATATTAGTTATTCTTGCTTTAAAAGTTGTTTTTTTAGTTTTTTTCTTTTTCAAAATACATCACCACTTCATAAAGTATACTATAAATTGGTAAATTTGTAAAGATTTTGTGTCAACAAAAAAAAGTTGACACATATAATTTTATGTGATACTATTGTAGTAGTTAATTTAGTGAGGAGGATTATTATGGCAGTTAAATTAAGACTTAAAAGAATGGGTTCTAAACAAAAACCATTTTATCGTATTGTAGCTGCAGATTCTAGATTTCCAAGAGATGGAAGGTTTATTGAAACTGTTGGTACTTACAATCCAATAGCAAATCCAGCTGAAATTAAAATTGATAAGGAAGTTGCTATTAAATGGCTAAATAGTGGAGCACAACCAACTGATACAGTTAAGTCAATTTTTAAAAATGAAGGCATTTTAAAAGAATTTGCATCAAGCAAAAAAGGTAAATAATTATGGATATAGTAGAATATACAGAATTTTTAGTTAAAAGTCTTGTTGAAGATCCAGAAATGGTAAGAGCTCAAGAATTAAATGAAGATGATTTTACTATTATTGAAGTAATGGTACCTGATGATCAAATGAAATATGTTATAGGTAAGGCTGGTAAAAATGCACATGCACTTAGAACTTTAGTTTATGCCTATGCTTATGTTCATAAAATGCATAAGATTAAATTAAATATTGAATCATTTTAGATTAAGTAGTGATACTTAATTTTTTTCTAAAGGGAGGTTTTTTAATGGAAAAGATGATTTTAACAGCAAATGAAGCACAAAATATTATCAAAAAATATTTAGAGAAAATAATTGATATAGTGGATGCAGAAATTGTTAAATCTGGGGGAGATTACTTCTTGATTGAAAAAACATCATATCGGGGAGAAGAAGTAAAAAAAATTAGAGAATTTAAAAATAGATCTTATTATTACATATTAAGATTGGCTTTAGAAGATAGGGGATATCCTATTAGCTTTATTAAAGAAGTATGTCGGGAAAATGAAGAAGTTAAATTTGTTTGTTTTTACGAATTAGTTAGTAAAAGAGGCAGATAATTAATCAATATTTTTATTCTTAATAAATTCAGTGAGCATTTTTGTAAGTGCTCTTTTTTCTATTCGAGATACGTAACTTCTGGATATTTTTAGTTCATCTGCTATTTCTTTTTGAGTCATATCTTTAGTGTTATTAAGGCCATATCTTTTAATAATAATTTCTTTTTCTCTTTTATTTAAAAGTTTTAAATATTTTTTTAAAAGATTAATATTGTTTTTTAAATCTAAAGATTCAAAAAGATCAACGTTTTTGTCTTTAATAACATCAATTAAATTAATTTCATTTCCTTCTTTATCATGTCCAATGGCGTCATTAAGGGACACTGTTGGGCCAAATTTTTTTTGACTTCTGAAATACATTAAAATTTCATTTTGAATACATCTAGCAGCATATGTTGTTATTTTTGTTTTTTTATCTCCACTATAGGTATCAATTCCTTTGATTAGACCTATGGTACCAATGCTGATTAAGTCGTCTGTTAAACTTTCTTTTGTATCATATTTTTTTACAATATGAGCAACAAGTCTAAGGTTATGTTCAATTAATTTGTTGCGAGCTTCTTTATCTCCGTTTAACATTTTATTTATACAAATTTCTTCTTCAGTACTAGAAAGTGGTTCTGGAAATACATTATTGGAGTAAGAACCTGTGAAAAACAACATTCCTTTAATAATATTTAGTAAGTTTAAAAACATAAAACACCTCTTGGTAAATTATATATTTCTTTAAATAAAAAAATGCTACTTTTAGGAAACATTTTATTTTAGATAAGAACCAAATTTTTGAAAATATTCGTTAAATGTTTGTTTTATTTTTATAAAATTGTCTTTTTGATAGTATTTAGAATACCTTTCTATATCAAATATAGCTGGATTTTTTAAGACATCTTTCCAGTTTTTTTTGACAAAGGAATAAGTAAAATCTAATTCATCACTTGAAAGATTAGCTCCTTTAGAAATTGCAAATTTATTTATATCTTCTTTCGTTAATTTATTTATGTAAGCACCGATAATATTAAACATATTTAATCACCTTAATATATTGTATGAAAAATATAAAAAAAGGAATACTAAATTGTATGAAAAGATATATATTTTTAAGTTCTATAATAATGATTTTTGTTATATTTGGGTTTAAGTTAGGTTTAATTTTATCTAACAGTTCTTATTATGAAAAAAAACTTAAAGAGAAAACAAATATTTATGTAAATGGGGTTAGTAGTCCAAGAGGAAGAATACTTGATACTAATGGTAAAGTTTTAGTAGATAATATTGGCGTTAAATCTATTTATTATAATAAAATAAAAGGAATAAAAGTAAGTGAAGAATTAGAAATCGCAAAATCTTTAGAAAAAATAATTGATACTAAAGAAGCTAGTAATTTAGAACTTAAAGAATATTATTTAATTACAAATAATAGTGGTAAGAATTTAATAACAAGTGATGAGTATAGGTTATATGAAGAGAGAAAAATAAGTAATGAAGATATAAAAAGATTAAAATTAGAAAGAATAACTGAGGAAATGATTAATTATGATGTTGATACAAAAAGAATAGCTCATATATATAGTTTAATGAATAACGGATATGTTTATAGTAAAAAAGAAATTGTTAAAAATGTAAGTGAAGAAGAGTTTGCCAAAGTAATTGAAAGTAATATTCCAGGTGTTACGGGTGAAATTACTTGGGAAAGAACATACCCTTATGGAGATACACTTAAAAATATATTTGGTAAAGTGGGACCAATAACTAAAGAAAATAAAGATTATTATCTAAATGAAGGTTATGAGCTTACAGATACTGTTGGTTTAAGCTATTTGGAAAAAAAATATGAAAATTATTTAAAAGGAGAAAAGGCTAAATATAAAGTAGAAAGTGATTATAAATTAGTAAAGATTGAAGATGAGAAAAAAGGGAAAGATTTAATATTATCAATTGATATTGATTTGCAAATGAAGGTAGAAGAAATATTGAAAGATAAAATAACTTTAGGAAAAAAGTATGGTAATACTGAATATTTTAAAGATAGTTATGCTATTATAAGTAATCCTTTATCTGGTGCCATTTTAGCTATTGCTGGTCAAAGATTGAACGATGATAATTCATTTAGTGATGTAAGTTTAAATACAATTAATAAGTCATATACGGTTGGTAGTAGTGTGAAGGGAGCCACTATAGGAGTTGGTTATAAATATAATTTAATTACTCCAGGGGCATATGTTAATGATGCTTGTGTAAAACTTGAATTTATACCTCAGAAGTGTAGTTTTAAAAAGTTGGGTAAAATTAATGATTTAACAGCACTTGCTAATTCATCAAATTATTATCAGTATATGATTGCAATTAATTTAACTGGTAATAAATATACACCGAATATGAAGCTTAATGCTACCAAGGAACATTTTAAAATTTATAGAGATATGCTTGCTAGTTTTGGTCTTGGTGTTAAAACAGAAATTGATTTGCCTGATGAACAAACGGGAATAATTGGTTCTATAGTGGCAGATGATTTGCTACTTAATTTGGCAATTGGTCAATATGATACTTATACACCAGTAGAACTTATTCAATACATAAATAGTGTAGCAAGTGGTAAAAGAATGGCTTTAAGTTTGATGAAAGAAGTTAGAAATAAAGATAACATTATATTAGAGAATAAAATAAATATTTTAAATGATGTTGATTTAAATGAAGAAAGTTTAAATAGAATAAGGGAGGGCTTAAGGCTTGTTCTAAGTGAGGGAACTGGTAAGTTTTATGTGCCTCAGGGATTGGATTTTGCAGGAAAAACTGGTACTAGTGAATCTTTTTTAGATACTAATGATGATGGTAAAGTTGATGCTGCTACAATTTCTTCATCTTTTGTTGGTTTTTATCCTTCCGAAGATCCAAAGTTTAGTATTGTGGTTTTAACCCCGAATGTTTCTCATAAAAATGGTAAGACAGATACTTTTTATTTCGGAGCTAGTAAAATAACGAAGGATATAGTAAATTATTTAAATCAAAATTATTAAAAACAGTGGAAGTAGATTTTTTGTTGTACAAGATAAGAAAATTAATCCTGTTGAAGTAAAATCAGGTAACTATGAAGTGTTGGAACAAGATATGTGTTATATACTAAAGATTTAGATACAGATGAATATGGCGATGCTTTTATAAAATGTATTAAAAGTAATAAAAAACATTTGACAAACATATAATAATGGTGTAAGATATTGGTGTTACTTGGAAAAGGAAAGAGATTTAGTATCCACCTGATTGCGAATAGCGATAGGTAAATGCCATGAAAGTGTTTAAGTTGAATTGATAAACTTTTTTGGAATGGATACTAAGTTGTTATCCATTTTTTAATGACATTGGAGGTGCTTATTATAGCAAAGATAGATAGTAATGAACTACCAATCAATGAAAATATTCGTGCAGAAGAATTGATGGTAATTGGGCCAAATGGCGAAAAGATGGGACTAAAAAAACGTAAAGATGCTCTTACACTTGCTGGGTATGCTGGACTTGATTTAGTTTTAATGAATGGTAATGGCGTTCCAGCTGTTGCTAAAATAATGGATTATAACAAATATCGTTATGAAAAACAAAAAAAGCTAAAAGAAAGTCAAAAGAAAGCAAGAGAAGCAAATAAAGAGATGAAAGAATATCGTTTGTCAGTAACTATCGATGTTGGAGACTTTGAAACAAGGAGAAAGAATGCTAAAGAATATCTTGAAAAAGGACATAAAATTAGAGCGTTTATCCGTTTTAAAGGTCGTCAAATGGCAAGACCAGAACTTGGTAGAGATGTACTTCTAAAATTTGCAGATGCCTTAAGTGATGTTTCTGTAATTGAAACTGAACCAAAACAAGAAGGAAGACAAATTGCAATGATTTTAGCACCAAAAAAGAAAGAAGGAAATTAGTATGGCAAAAAGTAAACAAAAAACACATAAGTCTAGTTCTAAAGTGTTTAACAAAAAGAAAAATGGTACTTTAACTTATATGAAATCAGGAAGTAACCATAAGACTGGAAAAGATACAGCAAAAGCAGTAAGACAAAGAAGAAATAAAGGAACATTAGCAAAAGGAGATAGTAGCAGATTAAAATCTGTTATCTAATCATGGAGGTGAATAAGTAATGGCAAGAGTTAAAGGTGGAAACGTTTCTAAGAATAGAAGAAGAAAAGTTTTAAAAGAAGCAAAAGGTTATTTTGGAAGTAAACATAGACTTTACAAAACTGCTCAAGAACAAGTATTCCATAGTGGAGCTTATGCATTCAGAGACAGAAGACAAAATAAGAGAAATTTCAGAAAATTATGGATTACAAGAATCAATGCTGCATGTCGTGAAAATGAAATTAGTTATTCTAAATTTATAAATGGACTTGCAAAAGCTGGTATTGAAATCAATAGAAAAATGTTATCAGAAATGGCTATTGATGATCCTAAATCATTTACAGCATTAGTTGAAACTGCTAAAAAAGCCTTAAATGGTGAAGTTAAAGCTTCAAAAAAAGAAGTTAAAGTAGAAACTAAAGAAGTAAAATCTGAAAAGAAAGAAACTAAAAAAGAAACATCTGTTGATTTAAGTTCAAAAACTTTAACAGAATTAAAAGCACTTGCTAAAGAAAAGGGAGTAAAAGGCTTTTCTACAATGAAAAAAGATGAATTACTTGCATCTTTAAAATAGTGCTTGCAAAAGAGTGAGTTTTAAATTATAATAAATATATGAAGTTTATTCTTGGTTTTGATATCTCCAAATCAATACTATGATTAAACCAATTAAGAAAGTGGGAGGAAAAATATTATGGCTTTAATGAAAGAAGAAAAAGCAAAAATCATTAAAGAATTTGCTAAATCTGAAAACGATTGTGGTTCTGCAGAGGTACAAATAGCAATTCTTACAAATGAAATTAATAACTTAACTGAACATTTAAAAGAACATAAGCATGATTATCATTCAAAAAGAGGTCTACTTATGAAAGTTGGTCGTCGTAAAAAATTACTTGACTACTTAAAGAAGAATGATGTAGTAAGTTATAGAGAAGTAATTAAAAAATTAAATTTAAGAAAATAATTGAAAGGCACTTGTTTTTAGTGTCTTTTTATTTTTAGAAAGGATGTATATGAAGAAAGTTTTTAAATTAGATTTTGATGGAAGAGAACTTGTAGTAGAAGCTGGAGAACTAGCTAAACAAACAAATGGAGCAGTTTTAGTTAGATATGGAGATACAGCAGTATTATCTGTTTGTGTAATGGGAAAAACACCAGTTTCACAAGATTTCTTTCCACTTCAAGTTTTATATCAAGAAAGATTATATTCAGTAGGTAAAATTCCTGGTGGATTTATTAAAAGAGAAGGAAGACCTAGTGATGCTGCAACACTTGCGGCAAGACTTATTGATAGACCAATTAGACCAATGTTTGATGAAAATTTGAGAAATGAAATACAAGTTATTAATACAGTTTTATCTGTTGATCAAGATAATTCACCAGAAATGACTGCACTTTTTGGCTCATCTTTATGTCTAGGTATATCAAATATTCCATTTGATGGACCTGTTGCTGGTGTTATTGTTGGTTTAATTGATGGTAAATTTGTTATTAATCCAACAGCTGAGCAAAATGAAGTAAGTGCTCTACATTTAACAGTTGCTGGTACTAAAGATGCAATTTGTATGGTTGAAGCTGGTTCTAAAGAAGTTAGTGAAGAATTAATGCTTGATGCTTTAATGTTTGCTCATGAAAATATTAAAAAGTTATGTGAATTTGAACAAAGTATTATTGATGAAATAGGTGTTCCAAAGGTAGAACTTCCTAAAGCTGAAATTGATAGCGAAATTGAAAGTGCAGTTAGAAAGTTTGCAACTAGTGATATGCTAGCAGCTATTCAAATTAAAGATAAGTTAGAAAAATATGCTAAAATAGATGAAGTTAAAGAAAATACAATGGCTCACTTTGAAGAAATTTATGCTGAAGATGAAGATAAAAATAATAAAATGGCAAACGTTGCTAAAGTACTTCATTTAATCGAAGGTGGAGAAGTTCGTCGCCTTATTACTGATGAACATATTAGACCAGATGGCAGAAAGATGGATGAAATTAGACCACTTTATGCTGGTGTTGATTTACTTGCAAGAACTCATGGTTCAGCACTTTTCTCAAGAGGAGAAACTCAAGTACTTGCAACAACTACACTAGGTGCATTGGGTGAACATCAAATACTTGATGGACTTGGAATTGAAGATACAAAAAGATTTATGCTTCATTATAACTTCCCACAATTCTCAGTAGGTGAAGTTGGAAGATATGGATCTCCAGGAAGAAGAGAAATTGGCCATGGGGCTTTAGGTGAAAGGGCACTTGCTCAAGTTATTCCATCTGAAGAAGAATTCCCATACACAATTCGTGTTGTTAGTGAAGTTTTAGAAA
The DNA here is from genome assembly GCA_934085825.1 of uncultured Bacilli bacterium. Lineage (GTDB taxonomy): Bacteria > Bacillota_I > Bacilli_A > RF39 > UBA660 > Onthocola_B. The sequence continues at coordinate 228,834 of CAKOHR010000001.1, forward strand.
GTAATGGTTCATCTAGTCAAGCAACAATATGTTCTGGGTGCCTAAGTTTAATGGCTGCAGGTGTTCCAATTAAAGCTCCGGTTGCAGGTATTGCTATGGGCCTTATTACTAGTCCAGATGGAAGCAAATACACAATTCTTACTGATATTCAAGGCCTTGAAGATCATATGGGAGATATGGACTTTAAAGTTGCTGGTACTCGCAAAGGTATTACAGCCCTTCAAATGGATATTAAAATTAAAGGTGTAACAAAAGAAATTCTTGGTGAAGCTCTAGCTCAAGCTAAAAAAGCTCGTATGGAAATTTTAGATGTAATGGAAACTGCAATTCCTGAACCACGCAAAGAAGTAAGCAAGTATGCACCTAAGATAGAAACATTTAATGTTGATCCAGAAAAAATTAGAGATATCATTGGTAAAGGTGGAGAAATGATTACGAAAATTATTCTTGAAGCTTCGAATGTTGCAACAGTTAATGATAAAGATGCTGTTAAAGTCGATCTTGAAGATGATGGAAGAGTAATAATTTACCATACTGATAAAGATATAATTGCTAAAACTAAACAAATGATACTTGACGTTATTCGTGAAGTTGAAGAAGGGAAAGTATATACTGGTAAAGTTACAAAAGTTGAAGACTTTGGTTGTTTCGTAGAACTTTGGCCAGGATGCGAAGGTTTAGTACATGTATCTCAACTTGCTTGGGAAAGAGTAGAAAAACCAAAAGATGTTGTATCTGTTGGTGATGAAATTATGGTTAAATCACTAGGATATGATAATCGTGGAAGATTAAATTTATCTCGTAAAGAATGTTTACCTAAACCAGAAAAAAAAGAAAATCCTAAAAATAAAGATTAATTTTAAACTCAAAACGAGCCTCCATGTAGGCTCGTTTTATATTTTGTAATATTTTTGATTTTTGCTTGTTGATTTATCAGGAATAGTTAACTTTATTAGTTCTTGTTTAATCGCGGGATCTAAATATACGTTTCTTAAAGTTTCTTTTGATTTAATATTTAATTTTTCCATTTTTTTTTTAGCAGATAATGGAATATTAACTTCCATCACATCTAATAATTTTTTGATGTTAATTTCTTCATTTGTAAGTGGAAGTGGTGAAGTAGTAATTAATTCTTCTAAAGTATGATCGATCATTTTTAACATGAAACTAATAAACTGATTTGAGTTTCCTTCATTATTACAATCTGCAATTGCTTTATAATATTTATTTTGATATTTATGAATTTTTGACTCAATTGGAATGTATTTAAATATACCTTTCCAATTATATAAAATGGCATTTTGCCATAGTCTTGCCATACGTCCATTACCATCTGAAAAGGGATGTATAAATACAAATTCATAATGAAAAATGCTTGATAATATTAATGGATGAATAGTATCTTTGCTCTTGTTTAACCATTCAAATAAATTATTCATATCTTTTGGAGGACAAATGAAAATGCAATTGTCACCATCAAATACTCCTTCTGGTCTAGTTCTAAGTTCGTCAGATTGCTCTATAGTTAAAAATGTCATTATATCATGTACTTTTTTTTAGTCTTCAATGGAATACGGATTAATTTTAGTTAACATTTCATATGCTTGGTAAGCATTTTTTACTTCTTGTATGTCTTTTTGCTTTCCAATTACAACTTTCCCATAAATAACATCTTTTACTTGATTTAAACTAAGCTTGTTATTTTCGATAGCTAAAGAACTATATATTGAATTAATTCTAGTTTGTTTCCTTAAATAAGGATTTTTATCAAATGCGTTATAATTATCAAGCTTACCTATTTTTTTCCATAATAGTTGATATTTTTTCTAACATATCATTCGTTAATTCAAATGGTGGTACATAATTTTCCATTTATTTCACCTCAATTATTATATATAATATCTTTTTTTAATTGAAAAACAATACATCGTGCTTAAATCTTATTTAAATCAACTACTTTGTTAATGAAAAAAAGCATTAAATTCATACTTTCAGACTGTTGATAAATAATTTTTAATAGTAAATTTAGATGATACCGCAATATATATTTTTTAAATTGTTATTATTTACAATTTTTTCTTCTAGTTAATTTTTTATAACTTTCAAATGTTTTTTCTTCCTTATAGTGAAACACATTACAAAATATTATAAAGTGCATGGGTTATTATTTTATTTTATATAAATTTTGTCAAATTCTTAAGTTCTTTGATAAAGATAGATTTTTTTAAGAAAGGAACTAATATAAATACTTTATTTTTTGTTCTAGTTAAAGCTACATAAAATAATCTTCTTTCTTCGGCATAAAGATATGATTTATCAGATGGATGTAGTTCTTCAAGCAAGTTTGAGTTTGTTATTTTATTTGGAAAACCATATATATCATCTGTCATGTTAATTAAAATAACATTGTCACTTTCTAATCCTTTTGATGAATGCACACTCATATACTCTGGTATGTTTTTGCTACTAAATTTATTTATATCAAAATTATTTCTTCCTAGAACTAAAAGTGTTCCTTGTGTTCTTACTTTATTATAAATTTTATTAAATGTTTTTTTAGAATTTAAATAATAAATAAATTTTATTGGTTTATTAATATGCTTATTACTAAGTAATTCTTTTTCTATTTGGCTTTTATTTTTCATTACAAATTTAGAACTTATATTTATTAACTCCTCGCTATTACGATATGTATATTTTAGTTTTAAAATAACTGAATTAGGTATTAATTTAGTAAAATTTAAAAAAATATTTAGATTACAACCTGAAAAATGATATATAGACTGATAATCATCTCCGACACAAAAGAGGGTAGCGCCACTTATATTCCTTATTTTATTTATTAAGTTAAACCTAATATTTGATGTATCTTGAAATTCATCTACAATAATGTATTTGTATTTAGTGGGTTTATTTAAAACTTCAGTGGCTTTAATTATTAAATCATCAAAATCAAAAGAATTACTAGATGTTAAATCATTTTCATACAAACACTTGATAATATATGTGTATTTACTTAGAAAGGAATCAGTTTTAAATAACTTTTTAAAATCTTCTTTTGTTTTATTATTAGTTTTAAATAATTTAATTAAATTAATAATTAATTTTTTTAATTCCTTATAATCATAGCTATTTAAGAAATCTTTATAACTATATTTTCTAAAGTATTTAAGTATTTCATTAATGTATTCATTATTTTGTAAACTATTGAAAAATTCGTCAGTTACAAAATCTAAATATGAGTCACTAACTAATTTATAATTTATATGATATTCATCTAAAATGTTCATTGCCAGTTTATGGAAAGTCATAATATTTAAATTATAATTTATTCTTTTATGAAGATCATTTACACTTTTATTTGTAAAAGAAATTACTAAAATTTCATTTTCTTTTAATTCTTTATCTTCGATTAAATATTTGATTTTTTCCGTAATAGTGTAAGTTTTTCCCGCACCTGCACCAGCAATTAATAATAGATTTTGATGACATTTTATAGCTTCAAGTTGATATTTATCGGGTTTCATAAATTTTTAGTCTCTTTGGTAAAATAATTTTATCATATTGCAAAACTTAAGTCTATACTTTATAATTATTTACGAGGTAAAGATTATGAAGTATGAAACAATATTAGAAATTGACTTAAAAAAATTAAAGAATAATATCAATAAATTAGTTAAAAGCTATGATGATTATAAGTATAAAATGGTTGATTTAAAAGATAATGCTCATGGAATGGGATTTGATATAGTTAATACTATGGTGCACTATGGAATCAATTATTGTTTAGTTGGTTCTATTAAAGAAGCCTTAGCTATACGTAAACTTAATAAAAATGTAGGTATATTAGTTAACTATTATGTTACTTTAGATGAAATTTATGATTGTATTAATAATAATTTAACTGTAACTATATATAATAGAGAATATATAGATTTATTATGTGATCTTGAGTTAAAAGATGATTTGTATGTTGAAGTTCTTATAGATAATGGTTCAAATTTACAAGGAGTAAATAATCAAACAGATTTAAAATATATAATTAATAAAATAAAGGAGAGTAAACATATTAAATTATTGGGATTATATACTGATTTAACTTCTTTTGGGATTGAAGATACTTACTATTATGAACAAGTAAATAATTTTTATAAAATAATTAAGTCTTATGTAGATAGTGACTTAATTATTCATCTTAATGAACCTATTATGTATCATACTAAGCTTAAATATATTAATGGAATTAGATTTGATTTGTCTGTTTTAGGTATTGAAGAAAATGTTGAGGATGATATATTTACCAAAGGAAGAATTAAAAAAATAGAGAAAAAATATGGAACTTTAGAATTTCCTAATATAGATTTAGAATTAATATTTAATATTACTAGTGAAGTGATGGAAGTTAGAAAGGTAACTAAAGGGACTTTAGTAGGACGTTGTTTTGTTACTAAAGAAGATATGTTTGTTGGGGTTATACCAATTGGTCATAAAGATGGTATAACTAAATCTATTAAATATGTGGGAATAGATAAATATAAAAGAGAAATTCTTTCTGATGATATTGATAAACTTTATGTTAAAATAGATGAAAATGTTTTCGTTAAAGATAGAGTATATATTTTAAATGAAGAAAGGGATATTTATGATTTTTTAACAAATTTACATACAAATAGATATTATTTAATGAGTATTCTAAATAGGAATTTAACTAAAAGATTGATTAATGAAGAAAAAAACAATGATAGTTTGTTATAGCTTGCCATTATAAAAAATTATGTTCAATCGATGTTATGCGTAAGTAATGGTGGTGGAATTTTATTAAATGAAAATAGTTTAGATTTATAAGTTGTTACATTAATATTTTGTAATAGCTTTTTTAAATAAATAATAATTTGCTTTAAAATAGGCAAAAATACTTAATTTAAGTTGATTTTTTTTAGCATTTGTTGTTATAATGTTCAAGGAGTGATAGAGAGTATGGCAGAATATAATGAATCATCGATAAAAATATTAGAAGGCTTAGAAGCAGTTAGAAAAAGACCTGGGATGTATATTGGTTCAACAGATAAAAGAGGTATGCATCATTTAGTATGGGAAATTGTAGATAATGCCATAGATGAAGTTATAAATGGATATGGTAATTATATTAAAGTAATTATCAATAAAGATAAAAGTATAACAGTTGCAGATAATGGACGTGGAGTACCAATTGGAATGCATGCATCAGGTAAAAGTACACCAGAAGTTATTTATACAATACTTCATGCTGGTGGTAAGTTTAGTGAAGCTGGTTATAAAGTTTCTGGAGGGCTTCATGGTGTTGGTGCTAGTGTTGTTAATGCCTTGTCTAAAGAGATGCAAGTAGTCATTTATCGTGACGGACTTATTTCATCAATTGAATTTGAAAATGGCGGACATGTTAAAACCCCACTTCATACAGTGGGTAAAAGTTCTAAAACAGGTACAATCGTTAGGTTTTTGCCAGATTCAGAAATATTTAAAAATTGTAATTTTTCATATACAACAATTTGTGAAAGAATGCAAGAGTCAGCTTTTTTACTAAGTGGTCTTACTATTGAAGTTATTGATGAAGAAGATGGACATCAAGCTAAATTTCATTATGATAATGGTTTAACTAGTTTCATTGAGTATATGAATGAAGGCAAAAATACTTTACATAAAGTAATTAATTTTGGCAATACAAAAAATAAAATTGAAGTAGATATTGCAATGCAATATACTGATACTTATAATGAAAATATCTTATCATTTGTAAATAATGTTAAAACAAGTGATGGAGGAACTCATGAAGTTGGCTTTAAAACTGGTATTACCAAAGCTTTTAATGATTATGCTAAAAATAATAATATTTTTAAAGCTAAAGATAGTTCTTTAGATGGAAGTGACGTTCGTGAAGGATTATCCGCAGTTATTAGTTTGAAAGTTCCTGAAGAATTACTGCAATTTGAGGGTCAAACTAAAGGTAAACTTGGAACGCCAGAAGCAAGAAGTGTAACAGAAAGTATTACTTATGAGTCTTTAAAGTTTTTTCTTGAAGAAAATAAAGAAGTTGCATCAACAATTCTAGAAAAAGCTATGAAGAGTAAAGTAGCTCGTGAAGCAGCAAGAAAAGCTAGAGAAGATGCTAGAAATGGTAAAAATAAAAATAAAATTGAAAAGAATTTATCAATGAAGCTTGCTCCAGCACAAAGCAAAAATCCAAAGATAAATGAATTATTTATCGTCGAAGGAGATAGTGCTGGTGGTTCGGCTAAGGGCGGAAGAGATAGAAAATTCCAAGCAATACTTCCACTTCGTGGTAAAGTAATAAATAGTGAAAAAGCATCTTTAAATGATTTAATTAAAAATGAAGAGATAAATACATTAATTCATACAATTGGGGCAGGTATTGGTCAAGACTTTGATGCGGCAGAATCTAATTATGATAAAGTAATAATCATGACCGATGCCGATGTTGATGGTGCTCACATTCAAATTCTTTTACTTACATTCTTTTATAGATATATGCGTGGTTTAATTGAACAAGGAAAATTATTTATTGCTATGCCACCACTTTATAAGCTTGATTATGGAAAGAAAAAGTTTTATGCTTATACTGATGATGAACTTAATGAAATAAAACTTAATAATACGGGAAAATATAGTATTCAAAGATATAAAGGGTTAGGGGAAATGAATCCAGATCAACTTTGGGAAACAACAATGGACCCTGAAACAAGAAGTTTGATTAGAGTTAAAATAACTGATGCTGCACTTGCAGAAAGACGAGTTCAAGTTTTAATGGGGGATAAAGTAGAACCTCGTAAAGAATGGATTAATGAAAATGTTGAATTTACTCTAGAAGATAATTATAGGGCAGAATAAGGAGGTTTAAATGGATATAGTTAAAAAAATTGAAGATTATAGCTTAGAAGAAATAATGTCTTTAAGATTTGCTGCTTATGCCAAAGAAATTATTCAAGATAGAGCTATACCTGATGTAAGAGATGGACTAAAACCAGTACAAAGAAGAATTTTATATGCAATGTATAAAGCTGGTAATACCTCTGAAAAAGGTTATATAAAATGTGCTGCCACAGTTGGGGATGTTTTAGGTAAATTCCACCCACATGGCGACTCATCTGTTTATGATGCTATGGTTCGTATGTCACAATGGTGGAAACAAAATCATATACTTGTTGATATTCATGGTAATAATGGTTCTATGGATGGAGATGGCCCTGCAGCATACCGTTATACTGAAGCAAGACTTGCTAAAATAAGTAATGAGCTTTTAAAAGATTTAGATAAAAATACCGTTGCTTGGGCACCAAACTTTGATGATAGATTTTTAGAACCAACTGTTTTACCTGCTAAATTTCCTAATTTGCTTGTAAACGGAACAAATGGTATTTCAGCTGGATATGCAACAAATATTCCTCCGCATAATCTCGGAGAAATAATAGATGCCACAATTAAAAGAATTGATTCACCAAATTGTTATTTAGATACTATTTTAGAAATAGTTAAAGGTCCAGATTTTCCAACTGGTGGTATAGCTTTTGGCAGGCAAGGAATAATAGATGCATTTAAAACTGGTCGTGGTAAAGTAATAGTTCAAGCAAAATATGAATTTGTAAAAGAAAAAGGTAAAGAACAAATAATTATTACGGAAATACCTTTTGAAGTAAATAAACAAGCATGTGTTGCTAAAATAGAAGGTTTAAGAATAGATAAAAAAATAGAAGGTATATCAGAAGTTAGAGATGAAACTGATAGAACAGGTATAAGAATAGCAATTGATTTAAAGGCGAGTGCTAATAAAGATGTAATTATGAAGTATTTACTTAAAAATACTGATTTACAAATATCTTATAATTACAATAGTGTAGCAATAGTTAATAGAACACCAAAAACTTTAGGCATTTTAGAAATACTTGATGCATATATTGCTCATCAAAAAGATGTTATAACTAAAAGAACAGAGTTTGATTTAGCTTATTACACTAAAAATTATAATATAGCAACAGGACTTATAAAAGCAATATCAATCCTTGATGAAGTAATTGCCTTAATACGTGCTAGTAAAAATAAAAGTGATGCTAAAATTAATTTAGTTAATAAATATAAATTTACGGAAGAACAAGCTGAAGCTATTGTAACATTACAACTTTATAGATTAACTAATACAGATATTGTAGTTTTAGAAGAAGAATGTGAAAAGTTAAAAGGTTTAATTGAAGAATGCAATAAAATATTAGAAAGTGAAAATGAACTTAAGAGTGTTATGAAATCCGAACTAAGGGAAGTAAAGAAAAATTATGCTACACCAAGGAAAACTGAAATTAGGGATGAAATAGTTGATATTAAAGTTGATGCTAAAGAAATGATACCTGATGAAAATGTTGTCGTAGTTGTAACAAATGATGGTTATGTAAAAAGAGTAAGTACTAAAAGCTTTAAATCAAGTGATGAAGAAACAACTTTAAAACCGGGTGATTATGTAACGGCGAAGTACTTAACATCAACAAGAAGTAATTTGCTTTTATTTACAAATCTTGGTAATTATTTATTTGTACCTGTACATATTTTGCCTGAAACTAAATGGAAAGACTTAGGTAAACATATAAGCAATACTATTATGATTCGTGAAAATGAGAAAATAGTTGCAAGTTTAATTATGAAAGATTTAGATAAAAATGTTACATTATTTACTAAGAATGGTTTAGTTAAACAGGTAGTCCTTAGAGATTTTGAAGTAACTCGTTATTCAAAACCAATGACAGCTATTAAATTAAAAGATAATGATGAACTAGTTAATGCTGATATTTCTAAAGATGAAGTATTATTTGTAACTAATAATGGATTATCACTTAGGTTTAATACAAATGAAATACCTGTTGTGGGTACTAAAGCAAGTGGTGTTAAAGGCATTAATCTAAAAGATGATTATTGTGTATATGCCAGTCCAATAAAAAGGGAAGAATATTTAAATATATATACAAACTTTAAAACAATAAAGAGATTAAAGTTATCTGATATTTCCAGTATATCTAGAGCTAAAAAGGGTAATATGTTATTTAAAAAAGCTAAAACAAAAGATTACAAGATAAATTTTGCTTATTTAACGGGAACTAAAGATATTAATCTTTATAAAGTAGATACTGATTTCCATGAACTTAAAAATAGTGAAATACCTATTATGGATTTGGCATCAACTGGAAGTCAAGTTAAATATAATTATGATTTATTTACCCTAAAAAAAGAATTAATTGATTTAACTAAAGTTAATCAAAGTGAAATTAAAGATGAAGTTAAAGAAGAAATAAAGCCTTCTAAAAAGGAAGAACAATTATCTTTTGCTTCGTTTATAGATGAATTTAAAATTTAAAAATGTTTATTTATATAATAGGCATTTTTTTTGTATACTAGGAAAGGTAAAATTTGATGTGCCATCTAAATTATGGCTGGTTATTATAGTATTACTACCAAAAATAGTTCCTTTTATAGTTGCAATATCACTACTTTTATAAAAGTTGTAGTCTGGTGGTGTGTCTAATGATTCTGCCGTGGTTACGTTAATTTGATCATTCTATCGATTAAGTCTCTAAAATTTAATTCAAATGGTATGTTGGTTAAGGAATATATTTTAAAATTCAGTTTGTGGTACCATTCGTTGATTCTCCGTTTTCACTAGTTATTATAACTTCACTATTGGGTAATATGTGTAGTAGTGGTGCTTCTAGAGCTGCCTTAAATAAAAAGATTGATTATCTGAGTTATCTATTGTAAAGTTGCCTCCGATATAAATGTGATTGGCTTTAGCTGCTATGATGGAATAGCATTATCAGTATTTTTAGTAGTTATGATTGAATCTAATATTTTGAATTCATTGTATTCTAAAGTTGTCATGCTTGTCCCATTAAAAATTATGTTGTCAAATGTAACTAAGCTGTTTTCATAATATTCATCAGTCGGAGCTGTAATAAGACCATTTTGATTGCTGCATTTAATAGTTATATTTTTAAATATTACTTTTTGAATTTTGGCCCCAACGGTTATAATATTATTTCCAATAGTTAGTATGGACTTAATATTTTGATATGTACCATCGCTAGTAATTTTATTTTTGTAATCTTCAATGGAAATATTTTTTGTTATATCAATGTCATTCATTAAAAATATGTAGTTGTAAATCATTATATTCTTCTAAAACATTTTTAAGTTCTTGAAGGCTGTTTACAACTACTTTATATTTGTCTATTATAATCATAAATCACTTCCTATATATTTTATGAAATTTATTAATATATAAATAGTGTATTTATCATAAACTTATATAGGTGATTAAATTGAAACAAGAAGAATTTAAAAATTTTGTTAGAACTAAACCAGAATTAATTAAGTTTGTGCAAAATGGTGAAATGACATGGCAAAAGTTTTATGAATTATATGATTTGTATGGTACTGATGAAAAGGTATGGAATAAATATATATTAGATGAAAGAGGACCTGTTGAAGATAGTATTTCTAAATTAACAAATATGGTTAAGAATGTAGATGTAGATTCTATTAAAAGTCATATTAATACAGCCCAAAAAGCTATTGATTTTATGACTGATTTAACTAAAAAAAATAGTGTGCCTAATATGACAGATAATTTGGCAAAAGGACCAGTAGCTCCCAGGCCATTAAATAAATTTTTTGAGGATTAAATGGAAAAGTTTTTACAAATTGCTTTTAGAGAAAATCCTAAAACATTTGATTTGTTAAAGTTAAATTCTTATTACTTTAAAGAACTTAATCGAGGAGTAGTGGACTATAAAAAATTTGTTTCTGATATGAAAATTAAATATAAAGAACGAACTACGGATAAGTTAGAAAGTTTAATGGATAATATGGAACTTGTAAGTTCAGTTTTGAATGTATTAAAATAAATAAATTGACTATAATTTTAATGTAAAAATTTGAAAGTGATATTGACTATTTAGTTCATTTATAGTATCATTTAATAGTAGAGAGGAGTTCTAGAATGGAAAATATTAAAAATGAACGCGGGTTTACATTAATTGAATTATTAGCAGTTATTGTCGTACTTGCTATTGTGCTTTTGATGGGAGCAATGGCTGTCATACCAAGAATGAATGATGCTCGAAAACAAGTTTTTGCTATTGAAGCTAATACAGCTATTCAAGCAGCAGCAACAGCTTTATTGAATAATGCTTTAAATCCTAGTGCTAATAAGCCAACTTATCCAGTAGGAGAAAATGTAGTGTGTATAACAGTAGGAGATTTGATTTCAAACGGAGATTTTGATGCCGATGCGGGTAAATATTCTGGGAGAGTTTTAGTTAAGAAACAACCAGGTAATAGTACTGTGTACCTATATGTAATTTCTATGACAAATGGTACTTTGATGGTAAATGGCAAGGGTGTTGAAAGTGGTAATAATAAAGATATTGTTTCTGGCGATATTGAGGATTATACCAGTGGTACAACTTGGGCTTGTGGCGCTGACCAAAATGCAAATAACGCTTTATGGCCAAAATAATTTATTATATATAAAACTTCTGTAACTTCTTTTTAGAAGTTTTTCTTTTGCATTAAAAATAGTTGTGTTATAATGATAGAGGAGGTAGTAAATGAAACTTTTTTTAAGATTTGGTAATTATTTAGTACTTTTTTTGATTATTATTTTAGCTATTATATCATTTTATAAAACTGGAGTTTATGAAAAAGTTTTTAAAAAAAGTACAACAGGGGAAATAATTAAAAGTGATATTGATAAAGACAGTGATGGAATAGACGATTATACAGATATTTTGGATGGGGCTAAAAAATTTATTAAAGATGAGCCTAAGTATAAGAGTAAATATTATGAAGGCGGTTATCCGACAGATGAATATAGGGTTTGTACAGATGTTATTTGGTATGCTTTAGATAACGCTGGATATGATTTTAAATCTTTGATAGATGAAGATATAAAAAATAATAAAGATAATTATGATAGTGATGTTGGTGATCCAAATATAGATTTTAGAAGAGTTAGAAATATAAAAGTTTTTTTGAAAAGAAATGTTAAAGTTTTAAAAAATGATGAAGATTTTAATCCAGGAGATATTGTTGTTTATAAAAATCATATTGCTATTGTAAGCGATAAAGTAAATAAAAAGGGAGAAAATTATATAATACATCAACATGCTTTTTATAATTATGAAGATGATGGTTTATTTAGAGAGAAAATAGTAGGACATTATAGATGGGAGTTAGAAGATGGAAACAAGTAAAATAAAAGAAAAAATTGTTAAACTTTTAATAAATAAAGATTTTGAAGGTACTGATGCTGATGAATTAATTGAAATGCTTTTGGATAATCCAACAGCTATTGATTCAGATAAAGAAGAGGATGCTAATAGAACTTTTGGTGATAAACTAGCTGATAAAGTTACAGAAATTGCAGGTTCATGGGGATTTATTGTGGTTTTTTGTATATTTCTTGTAATTTGGATGTTTATAAATTATTTAATGATTGTTAATGTAGATCCTTATCCATTTATTTTACTTAATTTAATTTTATCTTGTATTGCAGCACTTCAAGCACCAATTATAATGATGAGTCAAAATAGAGCGGCAAAAAAAGATAGTTTAAGAAGTTTAAATGATTATAAAACAGATTTGAAAAGTGAACTTATTTTGGAAGTATTACATGAACAAATTAAAGATATTCAAGTAAATCAAAAGAAAATTTTGAAATTACTTGAGAAGGATGATAAAATTTGATTAAAATAAATTGCTTGGTTGTAAAAAGTAAATTAAATGAATAATTAAAGACATTCTATTTCCTTCCATATAATAATTATAAAATTCTTCGTCTTTATCTTTATAGCTTTTAATTCTTTCTGTTTGATACTACACTTCAACTATTTCGTCGTTGGATTTCATTGCTTTTTGTTCATTTTTTAAAAAGCTTATGTTTAATCTAATAATAAATTTTTTCCCACTTTTTTTAAACGATACATTTAGCCTAATGAAAAATATCATCTATCTATAACATAAATCATCGGAAATAAACTATTAATATAGTTCACATATTCTATATGTTCATTACTAGAAAAAATTCTCCTTCTTTATATCTTTCCACTCTCGTATCAAGTACATATTTATTTAGTACATCATAACAGTTAGATAATTTTATTCTTGCAACTCTTTGATCATTTTCAGATGTTACTGGTTTATATATTATTCTGGTTTCTGGAGTATTTGGCACTTCACAATCAGAACCATCAATTGCTGCAATTATGTATCCTTTGTAAGTTTTTACCTCTCCATAAAATCTTTGCATTGATTCTTTATTTAATTTTTCTCTTTGCTTTAACAACGCTGCTGTACTTACTTCATCTATGTTATATTCTTGTCTAAAAAATAATTCCATCTTTACCGTTTTACCTCTATTATTGAGAGTGTAATATACTAAATCTTTAGGTGTTAATTTTCTATTTCTTATAAAATTTTTTTTCCTTTTTCTACACCTAAAATTAAATGTTTTATTTTCAATACTTTCTTTCAACTTAATTATACTATACATTAAATACGTCATTTTTATCTCACTATTCATTCTTTTTATTTTTATTATAATTAAAAAAAGACATATTTGGTTAAAATTATGTCTTAAGTTAATTATAGTGGCTTTTTTTTTTTTTTTTTTTTGGTTAAAATATAGTATATAAAGTAAAATTGTTGCGTGTGATATTGATATGTATGGAGGTCTTATGAAAAAGAAAATATTAATCAGTTCTATACTCATTTTGTTAGTGGGAGCTATAATTATAAATCATAATTATAATAAAAGTGATGTATTAGAAGAAGAAAAAACTAAAGTAATAAAACAAGAAAATACACTTTCTATGATGCTTGAAACAGAAGCTGGTTCTGGAAATTATGAGATGACTACGGCAAGTAGTTGGCCTACAGAAGGTTATGTGTTTAATGCAAATTTATCAAAATGTGAAAATGGTGGAGAACTAGCATGGGATGATACAAATAAGAAGGTAATAATGAGTGGTAATGTATCAGATAAATGTTATGTATATTTTGATGTATATAATAAACCTGTTTTTTGTGAGGATTCTACATATAGTAAGTGCGATATTAGTGGAGGTATATATATGATGTTTTCAGATGGCTATTTAGTTTTTGATATTTATTATAAATCACAATTAGAAAGCTCAATATTGAATATAGTAGAGGAATCTAGACCAGCTGCTGGTGGTTCAATACTTAATAATTATGAAACTAATATAAAATTGGAAAAAGGTGTTACAACTTATAAAATTAAATATAATTGTAATTCTTATGGTCCCTCGGAGTCTGTCACTTTTTCGCTAACTATAGTAGAAGGTGCCTACTTTTCCAATCATAAGATGATTGCAAGTTATATTGTGGAGGATAAAGCAGCTGCTTATTGTGAAACTTTAGAAGATTTTAATTAATTTAAGTAAGCCTGTAAATTGAAATATATTCAAGTAAATCAAAAGAAAATATTAAATTACTTGAGAAAATGATGTAAAATAGATTAATTTATGAAACATTTTTGATAAATCATGATATAATGTATAAGTGATGTATAATGAAAATAAAAAAACAAGTTGAATTTAATGATATAATAAGTGATATATTAAAGAATGAAGAAATTATTGATTTAAGATATGAATATCATCATGGTATTTCAAGGCTTGATCATTCATTAAGTGTGGCAAAGTTAACATTTAATATGTGTAAATTATTTAAAGTAAAGAAATATGAAGAAGTAACTAGAGCTGCTTTACTTCATGATTTTTATCGTACTGGAGAAGATTCTAGTTTTAGAGGACATCCAACTACAGCAGTTAATAATGCTAAAAGAGTATTTAATATAAATGATATGCAAGCAGATATTATTTATAATCATATGTTTCCTGCAACATTTAGGTTACCAAAATATAAGGAAAGTTGGATTGTAACTACAGCAGATAAATTAATGGCTATAAAAGAATGCACAAGATATAAATTGCCAATGCAAATTGGAGCAATATTTATATTTTTTTTGAATTTTATGATTATTCAAAGATAGACACATAATATTGTGTCTTTTGTTATATAGACATTTGTTTAAAAATTTGATAAACTATTAAATTGAAAAGAGAGGTTATTATGGAAAATAAGAAAAAATATATAATAATGAGTTTTGTTGGAGGTATATTTTTATTAGTAATTGGTGTTTTAATTGGTTTTGCATGTGCAAATAAGAATGCTTTTTTTAAAACATTAGAAGAAGAACCAATAACTCAAGATAAAGCTTTAGATACAAATCAAAGTAAAAATGAAATAAATAATAAAGATGCAACTAGTGAAGTAAATACAGAATCAAAAAAAGAAAATAAAGTAGTGGATACACCAGTGCAAAATAATACTAAAAATAGTGAAACTGTAAATAAAGAAATAACAACACCAGTTTATAGTACTAAGGATAATGCTGTAATAGAAGAAATGACAAATACTTTAAATAATATTAATACAGAAAGTAGTACTTCTAATTTTAGTGATAAAGCTAAAGGTACTTTTGTATCAATTGTTGATTTTTTATTCTATGGTGGTAGTATAAAAGGGGTTACATTTAATGAACTTACAGATTCTGGTAAACAAAAGATTTTGGAACTTGCAAATAAAATAGATGTGAAACTTGAAGAAAAAGTGCCAGGTTATAAAGATAAAATATCTAGTTCTACAAGTAGTGCATATAATAAGGCTAGTCAGGTTATAAAAAATGGTGCAAGTAATTTAAATAATTTTGCTAAAGAAAAACTTGGGGATGAAAATTATAACTCGATTATTGATTCTAAAGACGAACTTGTAAAATATAGTAAGAATGCTTTAAATTTAGTAGGAAGTGCTGGTTCAAAACTTCTTACGAGTACTAAAGATAAATTAAATGAATGGTATCAAAATTTCAAAAATAACAGGTAGTACTAAATTTATATAAAAAGTCAAAAAGTGGCTTTTTTTTTTTTTTTTTTTGGGTTAAAATATAGTATATAAAGTAAAATTGTTGCGTGTGATATTGATATGTATGGAGGTCTTATGAAAAAGAAAATATTAATCAGTTCTATACTCATTTTGTTAGTGGGAGCTATAATTATAAATCATAATTATAATAAAAGTGATGTATTAGAAGAAGAAAAAACTAAAGTAATAAAACAAGAAAATACACTTTCTATGATGCTTGAAACAGAAGCTGGTTCTGGAAATTATGAGATGGCAACAAGAAGTGATTGGCCAACAGATGGTTATACTTTTAATTCAGAATTATCAAGGTGTGAAAATGGTGGAGAACTGGCCTGGGATGGTGCAAATAAAACTGTACTTATGAATGGCAATGTTTCAGATAAATGTTATGTATATTTTGATAAAGTTTCTATACTGCTAACTGATTACATAAAATCATTGTATACAGGAACTCAAGGAGAAAATAATATCTATTATCATGACTCTAGTCTTACAAATGGAGCAGGAGATAATAGTTATAGGTATGCAGGAGCAAGCGATGTAGTAAATAACTTTGTGTGCTTTGGAACAAGCACATCCCCATGTCCAACTGATAACTTGTATAGAATAATAGGTGTATTTGAAGATAAAGTAAAATTAATCAAGTATGATTATGCAAATAGCAATTTACTTGGAACTGATGGGAGTTATAATTCATCAAAATCATTAGAAAATGATTCTTATTACAAGGGTAGTTTAACACAACTAGATATGTACTTTGGTGATAGTGCATTAAAGGAAACAAATTTAAATATAAATTTTATAAATAATATAGGTGAGGAATGGGCAAATAAAATAGTAACAGCATCATGGAAAACAGGAGGAAATCTAGCTACTCCAACTAGCAGAGTTGCTGGTGTGGTTCCTGCGACAGCATATCGAAATGAAGTAGTTAATCCTTATCCAAGAAATAATTCTGCAGATGGTGGAACTGTATATAGTGCAAAAATAGGCTTAATGTATGTAAGTGACTATGGATTTGCAGCGGGACCAAGTGCATGGACAACAATATTATCGAAGTATGACAATACATCAATAATATCAATAAATTGGTTATATATGGGGTTAAAAGAGTATACAATTGCTCGTGCAATAGAACTTGAACCGAGCGATGATGATGATGATGACGTTAATATGACGTCAGAACGACATCTTTTTATGATTTCTTCGACTGGGTATGTGACTCACCAAAATGTTGCTTTTGGACGTGGAGTTCGGCCAGCTTTTTACCTTTCATCTTCTGTAACATATAAATCGGGAACTGGAACTCAAAGTGATCCAATTGTAATAAACTGATTAGCGGACAGTTTTAAAGAAACATCTGTAAAATCTGATAGAAAAGTCAAGTTCAAAAACTTATTATTTCTATCAGTTTTTTCCTTATTTCATAGATTAAAAAAATAAACTTGTAAGAGTAATTATAAATGTGGTATAATCTTGATATGGTATGGAGGTAATATACTATGGAAGAAGAAATATTAAATGAAATGGAAAAGATAGAAAGTGAAAATGCAAATGAAATAATAGAGATTGATGAAAATGAAGAAATAAGTAATACTCAGTATGATTTAGAACAAGTAGAAGTACCTAAAAAAAAGAAAGAGAAAAAACCAAGTAAATGGAGTAAGCTAGATAAGAAAAAGAAAATTATTATAATAGCTAGTGCTTCGGTGGTAGTATTATTAATAATTGGCTTATTACTTTATTTTTTAGTTTTTAAAAAAGATAAAAATAAGGAACCTAAAGAACCTGTTGTAGTTATTGAAAAAGATAATTATAGATATGAAGATGGTAAATTAATATTACTTGATAAAGATAAAAATGAATTAGGTACTTATGATTGCGAAAATAAGAGTGAAAATTTATGCTATGTAGCTAATTTTAGTAATGAAGATGATTTTGATACAAATAAGAGAGTATATGAAGATGGTACTGCAATTAAAAATAGAACTGATATATTACTAGATGATTATGTTTTTATTTATGATAGTAGTAAGAAAGAAAATGGGGATGTTGTTCTTTATAATATAGATAAAGAAAAAGTGCTTGATACTTATAACTTAGTTAAAGAAGTAAAAGATAATCAAGTTATAGTTAAAAAAGATGATAAATATGGTTTAATTGAAGTAACTGAAGATGAAATAAAGGAAAATATTAAAAATTCATATGATTATATGGGATATATTGAAGGTACTGATGCATTAGTAGTGTCAAACAATAGTAATTATTCCTTGGTAGATTTTGAAGGAAAGGAATTATCTAAAAGTGTACCAGGTGCTATAAAGGCGTTTGATGGAAATAATATTAGTGTTAAAGTTGGTAATGATTGTTATATATATGGTTATGATGGTAAAGTTAAAGTAGATAAGGGTTACGATTATGTAAGATTTACAGATAACTATGCTGTTGTTGCAGATGGTAAAAAATTGTATGTTTATGATAAAGATGGAAATCCTATGAATATGGATGGTGTTAAAATTAGTAGTAATACTTATAATACTAAGCTTATATTTAATGAAAATTTACGTCAAATTGGAAAAGAAGAAGCATTTAATGTAACTGTTACTGGTAAAACTATGAAAATAGAATATGATAGTGATGCTGCTAGAATTAATTTGAATGAAGGAGAATTTAATAAGAAACTCGAATATATTAGTTATTTTGAAGGTAAATTATATTTCTATGCTGATAGTGAAAAAACTGAACTTATTGGAAATTATGCTTGTAATTATGCTAATTCAGTTACTGAAGGTGATGAAGTTTTAGGTAATTGTTTTATTGCTAAGGAAAGTAATATTTTGAAAAGTGGAGAGGCTTTAGATAATGGATATTTACCAATATATAATAAACGTTATGTATTTATTGCAGATACTAAAACTCCGAATACAAATGACAATATAATTCTTTATGATTTAAAAGATAAAAAGAAACTTGCAACTTATAAATCTGTTGATGCTTCATATCATAATGCAAGTAATATGATTAATTTTGAAGAAACTGCTGGATTGTATGTAATTGCTAAAAATACAAGCGATTCATATGGAGTTATTAATATTGGTAATTCTAAAATTAATGGTGTAATACCATTTAAATATGGTGATGATGATAAAATCCTAAATGTTTCATTTGCAATAGTAGATGGTTATTATGTATTTAAAAGAAGTGACGATACATATCATATTTATGATGCTAAAGGTAATGAACTTGCTAAAAATGTTAATACTAAATATGAAATTGTCAAGTATAAAGATGGGTATATAATGGTTAAAAATAATGATAAGTATTTAATTTATGATACAAATGGTAAAGTTGTTAGTAATGAATATAAAAATATAATTATGGATACTAAATTCTATATAACTTTTGATAATGATGGTGTTGTTGGAGTATTTAAATATGATAATAAAAATGATTTAACTAGTGGTCTTGAGGAAGAAATTAAAATTGATGGTAGAGATTATGCTAAAGAATTAACCTATACGCTTAGAGATAACATATTAAAAATTACTTATGTTTATAATGGCAATACTTCAAGTGTTGATATAAATGTTGGGTAGATGTAATGAAAGATAAAAAAACTTTAATAACAATAATCGTACTTTTAGTAATTTTTCTTCCTCTTGGGGTTTTTGGAACTATTAAGCATTTCAGTGTTCCTAAAAAAGTAGATGAGAATTTAGATAATCCAAATAAAGACTTCATTCATAATAATAAAGTTTATTTCTATTTTGGTGGTAGATTGGTTTCTACATATGATTGTGATAATTGTAGTTTACCAAATACAATAATTAATGATGAAGATTATCATACAAATTATTATAATGGTGGAACTTATGCTATTGATGGTGTTATAGATACATTTTATAGTATTTTTAAAAAAGGTGATAGTTATATTTTATATAACATAGTTAGTAAAAATGTTATTAATGAGTATAAGGAAATAAAAAATTATAATGTTGAGGCTACTAGTGATTTTTTAATAAATCATAAAGATAGTGGATGGGGTATTACGTTTTTTGAGATTGGTAAAACTTCAATTCCAAGTGAATATGATTATATAGCTCTTCCTGCTCATTTAATTGATGGGAAAATTGATTCATCTAGATTTATTGCCATGAAGAATTCTTTGTGGTTTGTGTTAAATGATGATGGAACTTCTATTCATAATGCTATAAGAAGTGAAATAACTGATTTTAATAATAACTATTATATTACTTATGATAATGGTTATCATATATATGATTATAATGATGTTGAATATTTGAGCGGATTACCTAAGACTAATGTTTATGGGGTTGGTGATTATTTATTTATCGTAAATAATAAACAATTATTTATTTATAAAGATGCTAGAGGGGCGATGGTTAAATTTGTTACCTTACCTGATTATGATACTTTGTATTTTTCTACTAGTGAAAGAGGCATTGATATTATAATTGATGGAAATGTAACTGAAACACTTGAACTTACTTAATTAATTTGTTAAAATAGATTCGTATTTTGAAGATTTTTGAGGAGTAATATATTGACTTATGTAGAGAGTTAGTGGTTGGTGAAAACTAATAAAGAGGGTATATGAAGGTTGCAAAAGGAGAAATAATGCAGTGATGCAATAAAATCATTTAAGTTAAATAAAAGGATGGTACCGTCATATAATGACTCCTTGGGTATCATTCTTATTTTTTGGAAAGAAGGAATTAATATGTTAGAAAAAAAGTATAACCATTTAGAAGTTGAAAATGGTAAGTATGAAACATGGGTTAAGAATGGTTATTTTGAAGAAAGAGAAGGATTACCTTTTTCTATTGTTATACCACCACCTAATGTTACTGGAAAGCTTCATTTAGGTCATGCTTGGGATACTACACTTCAAGATATCATTATACGTTTTAAGAAAATGCAAGGTTTTAATGCTATTTGGATTCCTGGAATGGATCATGCTGGTATTGCAACACAAGCTAAAGTTGATGCAAAACTTAAAGATATGGGTATTAAACCTCGAGAACTTGATAGAGAAGAATGGCTTCGTTATGCTTGGGATTGGAAAAAGGAATATGCTGAAAATATTCATAAACAATGGGCTAAGTTAGGTCTTTCACTATGTTATTCCAAAGAAAGATTTACCCTAGATGAAGGATTAAACAGGGCGGTTAATCATGTGTTTAAAACGCTTTTCGATGAAGGCTTAATTTATCGTGGAGAAAGAATTATAAATTGGGATCCGGCACAAATGACAGCTTTATCCAATGAAGAAGTTATTTATAAGGAAGTAAAAGGTGCTTTTTATCATATTAAATATTATTTAGAAAATAGTGATAAATATTTGGAAGTAGCAACTACGAGACCTGAAACATTATTTGGTGATACCGCAGTTGCTGTTAATCCCGATGATGATAGATATAAAGATTTAATTGGTAAAAACGTTGTTTTGCCTGTAGTAGGTAAGCTTATTCCAATTGTTGGTGATGAACATGCTGATCCTCTATTTGGGACTGGAATTGTTAAGATTACTCCAGCTCATGATCCAAATGACTTTGAAGTTGGAAATAGACATAATTTAGAGAGAATTGTTTGTATAAATCCTGATGGAACAATGAATGAAAATGCTGGAAAGTTTGCTGGCCTTGATAGGTTCGTTGCTCGTGAAAAATTAGTAGAATATTTAAAAGAAAAAGATTTACTTATAAGCATTGAAGAAATAACACATAATGTTGGACATAGTGAGCGAAGTGGAGTAATGGTTGAACCATATCTTTCTAAACAATGGTTTGTTAAAATGCGCCCACTTGCGGATAAAGTTTTAGAAAATCAAAAAAATAAAGATACTAAAGTTAACTTTGTGCCAAGTAGATATGAAAAGATTATGAATCATTGGATGGAAATAACTTATGATTGGTGTATTTCTCGTCAGCTTTGGTGGGGACATAGAATTCCTGCTTGGTATAAAGGTGATGAAGTTTACGTTGGTGAAGTTGCACCCGATGGTGATGGCTGGGTTCAAGATAGTGATGTTTTGGACACATGGTTCTCAAGTGCTTTATGGCCATTTTCAACACTTGGCTGGCCAGATGAAACTAAAGACTTTAAGAAATTTTATCCAAATAATGTGTTAGTTACTGGTTATGATATTATTCCATTTTGGGTTAATCGTATGACTTTCCAAGGGCTTCATTTTACAGGAAAGAGGCCATTTAAAGATTGCTTAATTCATGGACTTATTCGTGATAAAAATGGTAGAAAAATGAGTAAATCTTTAGGCAATGGAGTAGATCCAATGGATGTTATAGATACTTATGGTGCTGATGCACTTAGATTTTTCTTAACAACATCAAGTGCTGCTGGAACTGATTTAAGATACGATGAAGAAAAAGTAAAAGCAAGTTGGAATTTTATTAATAAATTATGGAATGCTTCTCGTTTTGTTCTTATGAATATTGAAACTTTAGATAAGTTAAATTTAGATAATTTAAAAATGGAAGATAAATGGATTTTAACAAGTTTAAATAATACCATTAAGAGTGTAACTAAGAATATGGAACAATATGATTTTAATAACGTTGGAACAGAGCTTTATAGCTTTGTATGGAATGATTTTTGTGATAATTATATTGAGTTTGCTAAGTTTAGTTTAGATGATGTAACAACTAAATCAGTACTTTGCTATGTTCTTACTTGTATACTTAAAATGCTTCATCCATTTATGCCTTATGTTACTGATGAACTTTATAGTAATTTGCCAATGCATGAAGAAAATATAATTCTATCCGAATATCCAAAATATAATAATAAAGAAGTATTTAATAAAGAATATGAAGAATTTAGTAATATTATCGAATTTATTAAAGTATTTAGAAATGTAAAACTTGAAAATAAGATTGGTAAAGAATTTGGTATAAAGATAAATAATGAAGAAGATTATAGTTTAATAATGAAACTTCTTCGTATAAATTTAGATGAACATAAGAAAGAAAATGGTGCTAAATATAGTGTTGTTTATAAAAATTATAATTTAGATATTTATTATGAAAAAGAAGTTACTGAAGAAGATTTAATGATTTTAAATAAACAAATTAGTGAACTTGAAAGTTCAATTGAAAGAAGAAAAAAACTTTTAAGTAATGAAAATTATGTTGCTAAGGCACCTAAAGAACTTGTTGAAAAAGAAAGACTTACTTTAAAGGCTGAAGAAGAAAAGCTAGCTAAACTAAAAAATGAATAATACAATTGACTATTAGAAATATTCTAATAGTTTTTTTGTGTTTTTTAGTTTACACTTTTTAACAAATATATTAAATATAAAAATAAAAAAATTTTATATGTATTTTTGCCTAACATATCCCGTACTTTTAGTTACTAGTTGTTGCAATAATATAAACTTTTCAAAAAAAGGGGGAAAAATAAGACCATTTAGGAAATATATAAAGTGAAAGGAAAAATATATTTGAAGGAGGTAGAATATGCAACCTATTGCAACAATCATAAAAATGAAAGATAAAAGAAGGCAAAATCAGTTCTTATCCTTTAATTATGATAGAGTATTTAAATCTATTTTTTGTAGTGAAGAAGCAAGACGAAAAGAAGATTTTCATCTTCTAGAAAGATTAATAAGTGAAAAAAATTAAAAGTCATTAAAATAATGTCACCAGAACTAGCAGTAACAAGTACTAGGGAAAGAACAAAAAGGTTAGATCTCTTAGTTGAATCTCATGGAAAAGTAGTGCATATGGAATTAAATATGTCTTGGAATCTAGAAAATAAAATTAGAAATAATTGTTTCTTTTTTAGTTTTTATTTCCAAAATACAAAAGTCGGGGAAAACTTTGATATAAATACAACATTTATACATATATCATTAAATTATGGCATGGGTAAAAATGATAACTTAATAATAGATACAAATAATTTATCAAGTGAGTATAAAAAGATATTACCAAGCATCAGAATGTTACATGTAAATCTTGATAACTATAAAAGATTGTGGTATGATAATGTTGCTAAAAAAGATGTGAAAGAGTCGCTATTAACACTTATCTCATTAAAGAATAAAGAAGATGTAAAAAGATATGCAGAAAGTGTAAATGACCAAGACATGAAGGCGTGTGCAAATAAACTTATGATACTAAATGAAAATACGATTGAATCATTTTGGAACTTAACCACAGAACAAGAAAATAAAATGATGCAAAATACTAGAGAAAACATAATAAGAGAAAGACCTATAAAAAAAGAAAAAATAGTTGTGGCAAGAAAGCTCGCAAAGATGAACCTAGGAATAGATGTTATTTTAAATGCAACTGGTCTATCTAAAGAAGAAATAGAAAAAATAATTAAAAATTGAAAATAAATATTTTTATTTGAAATTTACAAAACAAAATAAATTTGTTAAAATATGTATGGGGATAAGATAAATGAAAGATGCAATATTATATAAAATATTAAGACCATTAACATCAGGTTTTTATAAAGTTTTTTTAACACCTAAAATTATTGGAATTGAAAATATTCCAAATAGTGGTAGAGTTGTGTTAGCTGGTAATCATACTAGTAATTTTGATGCGCCATTACTTATGTGTGCTACTAAGAGATGTGTACATTTTTTGGCAAAAAAAGAGTTGTGGGATGGGCCTAAAAAAATTATTTTTGCTAATATGGGGCTAATTCCTGTTGATAGAAGGAATAAAGATGGAAATGCTTTAATAATGGCGGAAAGATACCTTAAAAATGAAAAAATAATAGGGATATTTCCTGAGGGGACAACTGAAAAAACTGGGAAAATGCTTAAATTTAAAAAAGGAGCAGTTAAAATGGCTATTGATACTGATAGTGCAATAGTTCCTTTTGTTATTTGCGGCAAATATAGATTGTTTTCAAAAAATTTGATGATTAAATTCTTGAAACCTATTAAATGTTATGGCGATGTTAAGGAAGAAACTGAAAGGCTTATGAATATAATTAGAGAGGAAAGAGAGAGACTGAAATGAATTTATTTGCTTTTTTAAGAAGAAGAAAGCCCATACCTGAGCCTTGGGCCAAATATTATAGTAAAGAGGAATTAGATATAAAAATACCTGATATAAGTATGTACGATCAAGTAAAAAAGAGTAGTTATTTGTATCCAGATTATATTGCTTATGAATATATGGGCCATAAATGCACTTATAAAGACTTTATTAGAGATATAAATAATTATGCTAAAGCTTTTTCTAAAGCTGGTGTCAAACATGGTGACATTGTAACAATAATGCTTCCAAATATACCTAATGTTTTGATAAGCTTGTATGCTTTGAATAAGATTGGGGCAATTGCTAATATGGTTCATCCACTTTCTAGTGAAGAAGAGATTTTATTTAGTTTAACGTCTACGAAAAGTAAACGATTAATTATGCTTAACACTTTTTATGAAAAAATAGAAAATATAATAAATGAAACTGATGTTGAAGAAATTATTTTTGCTAGTGCTGCTGATTATATGCCATTTTTTCTTAAAGTTGGATATAATTTAAGTCAAATTAATAAATATAAGAAACATCCGAAAAATAGTAAATATTTTAATTGGAAAGAATTTTATAAAAAATATTATAGTACAGATCATATTAAGTTTCCTAAATTTGGAAAAAATACACCTGCTGTAATAATTCATAGTGGTGGGACAAGTGGAACTCCTAAAAATGTTGTAATTCAAAATAGAGCATTTATTTTAGGTGCTCTTCAAGAAAATGTTTGTATGAAAAATTTACACCCTGGAGATTGTTGTTTAGCTATAATGCCAAATTTTCATGGTTTTGGTTTAAGTGTTTTAATGCATACTCCATTGGCCCTTGGATGTTATAGTATTTTGATTCCTCAATTTGATACAAAAAAATTTGATATAATGTTTCAAAAAAAGAAACCATCTTGTGTTTTGGGAGTTCCAACATTGTATGAAGCATTAATGAATAATAATAATGTTAAAAAATTGGATTTGTCTAATTTGAAATATATTGTATCAGGTGGAGATATTTTACCTAAAAATTTAGAAAATAAAATGAATAAATTTTTAAAAGAACATGGTTCTTCAGGCAAAATAACCCAAGGATATGGTTTATCTGAAGCTCTTGCAGCTGTATGTCTTGCTTGCGATGATGTAAATAAATCTGGTTCAGTTGGTATTCCTCTTCCTGGTAATCAGGTTAAAATTATTGATCCAGTAACAAGAGAAACGTTAAAATATGGTGATGTTGGGGAAATTTGCGTACATTCTAAAGCTTTTATGCAGGGTTATTTAAATGATGAAAGCGAAACAAATACAGCACTTCAAGTACATAAAGATGGTCATGTTTGGCTTCATACAGGTGATTTAGGTTACATGGATAAAGATGGTTTTGTTTTCTATAAAGGAAGAATTAAAAGAATGATTGTAACTAGTGGTTATAATGTTTATCCTTCTCATGTTGAGGAAGTTATTGAGTCACATCCAGCTGTTTTACAATGTACTGTTGTTGGTGTACCACATCCATATAAACAAGAAGTACCAAAAGCATTTATAGTTCTAAAAGAAGGCTATATTGCAATGTTTGTTAAAGATGATATAAAAGCGTATTGTAAAAAGAAATTATCTAAGTACATGATTCCGTCAGAATTTGTTTTTAGAAAAAGACTTCCTAAAACAAAACTTGGTAAAGTTGATTTTAAAACTTTACAAAAAGATACACGAGGTGATTGTGATGAGTAAAATACCTATTTTATATAGAGTTGGAAGATTTATTCTTGGCCCATTTTTTAAATGGTATTATAATCCAACAATAATTGGTAAAGAAAATATTCCAAAGGATGGTGCAATTTTAATTGTTGGTAATCATAAACATTTATATGATCAATGTTTATCAATTGTTTCCACTAGAAGATTTATTAAATATATGGCTAAAAGAGAATATTTTGATAATAAGAAAACAAGATGGTTCTTTAAAGCTGTAGGTTGTATTTCTGTGGATAGAAGTGTTCACGATGGTAAAGCAAAAGAGGAAGCTATTGAAACATTAAAAAATGGTGGAGCAATTGGACTTTTTCCTGAAGGAACTAGAAATAAAACTAATGAATTTTTGCTCCCTTTTAAATTTGGAGCTGTTTCAATGGCAAAAAAAACTGATGCCTATTTAGTCCCATTTGGTATTACTGGCGATTATGTTTTTAGAAGTAAAAATTTAGTAATTAAATATGGTAAGCCTTTTAAAGTAACTGACATGGATTTAGAAAAGGCAAATAATTTACTATATCAAAAAGTTAAAAAGTTAATGGAAGATACACTAGAAAAGTAGTAAAATTCTACTTTTTTTGAAATGGTAAATAAAATATAAACAAATTGCAATAACGATATAATAATTCTTATTTAATATATGTAACATTTTTAATTAAATTTTGAAGGGAAGAAATATTATGAAAAATATAACAATTTTAGGTGGGGGAGTATTAGGTAGCCAGATAGCGTTTCAAACGTGTTATTCTGGGTATAGTGTCACAATTTATTTAAGAACTAAGGAAAGTATAGATAGATGTAAAAAAAAGCTTGAAGATGTAAGAAATTCTTATATTAATGCTATAAATATAATGAAAAATGAAAAAAATATAAATACTTGGTCTTTGGGTATAGCGGATTTTGATAATTTTAGTGATAATAAATTATTAAAAATTGTTAATGATGTTTTAAATAAGATAAATTTTGAACTTGATTTAGAAAAATCTGTTCAAGATGCAGATTTAATAATTGAATCTATGAGTGAAGACTTTGAAGCTAAAAAAGAAATTTATCAAAAGATAGCACCACTTCTTCCAGATAAAACAATATTAGTTACTAATTCATCTACGTTACTTCCAAGTAAACTTGCAAAATTTACAAAAAGAGAAAGTAAATTTTTAGCACTTCATTTTGCTAATTCAATATGGAAAAATAATGTTGTAGAAGTAATGATGCATAAAAATACTGATGAAAAATATTTTGAAGAAGTAATAAATTTTGCTAAAAGCATTAGAATGATTCCACTTCCACTTAGAAAGGAAAAATCTGGATATTTACTTAACTCAATGTTAATACCACTTTTATTTTCTGGCCTTGATCTTTTTGTAAATGGCATAAGTGATGTACAAAGCATTGATACAGCATGGAAAATGGGAACAGGATCTCCAAAAGGACCATTTGAAATACTTGATACGATTGGACTTAAAACTGCTTATGATATTGTATTAATGTATGTTAAAATACCTAAATTTCTTGCTCCGTATAATTTTAAAGGCATGGAAAAAATACTTAAAACTTATATTGATGAAGGAAAACTTGGTAAATCTAGTGGTGAAGGATTTTATAAATATTAGTGTATAAATGATTTTATGATACCCCTTCTGGTTTGATAATGTGATTATGACATCAGATGAAAAGTATTTGAGGTCATTAGTATTTGAAAATTCTAAGGATATAGAAAAGATAGAAAAGAGGCAAAGGATGAATATTTAGGTATTTTTAAAGAAACTATTGAATGTTTAGATTTGTATTTTGCAAATGAAATACCGAATTTTGTATCTTCATATAAGTTAGAAAATATAAGGGATAGAATATATAAAGAAAATTTCATATGGAAAAGTAAGAAGTTATGCGGTACCGCACATAGAAATTTAATTTGCATTATTTGATGCTTATAAAAATGTTACTATATCATATCCAGTGTGTGCTTCAGGCTCTAATGGCTTATGTTTGGCTTAAAACAATTAGTAAATAAAACTGTTTTTTTTGATATTAGATAGATATTTTAATAATTTTGCAAATTTCACGTAATTACCATAGAAAAAATCTTAAAAATATTATATAATGTTCTTGTGTGGTGATAATATGTTTCAAAGTGAATTAAATTATAAAGAATATTTGAAAAAATTAAAGAAAAATGAACTTATAAATATAATAAATGATTATAATAAGTTGTGTGATATATATAATTATGAAAAAATAGAGGATACTAAAAGTAAAAAAGAAGTACTAGTAGATTTAATAAATGATGTAAAGGAAAACTATACTAAATGGATAGTAATGTCATTAGATAAAAAAGATTGTTTAGCTTTAAAAGAAATGATTAAAAGAAGTTGTATGGAAAGTTTAAATAATAATAGAGCTTTAATAAACTTTTTAAAAAGTAAATATATTTTATGGTTAAATGATACTTTAGAAATACCTAAGGATATAAGACTAAAAGAATTTCTTAGAGATAAAGTAGTGCAAAAGCATGTTGATTATTGGTCTAATGTTTATAGATTTGTGGATGGCATAGTAATTGCTTATGGTGTTGTTGACATTACTTATTTTAACGAATTAATAGCAGATGTAAAGGAAAAAGACAATGTCTTTAAAATGATAGATTTTTATTATAAAAAGGATTATATTATTGAAGATGATAAAATTATAAGTAATAAGCTTAGTAATAAGAAAAGAATTGATAAATATTTTAAAGATAAAAAATATAAAAAGTTTACTATTAAAGAATATATAACTTTAGGAAATAGTACTTATCATCATAATATTAAAGCATATAAGAAGTTTATTAAAATACTTAAAAATTATTATGTGTTTAAGAAAAAAGATATTGAATTTGTTGATACTAACATAGTAATACCTTATTTATATAATAAAATTAATGAAGAAGTGTTAGCCAAAAATAATTTAGAGGACACTGTTATTAAATTGTTTGAATTTAAAGGGGATAAATTAAAAATAAAAATGCTTACTGAAATTGTTAAAATTAGAAATGAATTTCCTTTGTGGGAACTTCGGGGTTATAGTAAGTTGGAAGGTAATAAAGAATGAAAAGAAATGGTTATACAGCAATTGAATTAGTAGTGGTTTTGGCAGTCTTTAGTGTAGGTTATTTTGTTGCTACATGGGTTATTTCAGGAAAGTTAGGTTTTAATTTTGAAAATGAATTATATAAGGAAAAGATAACAGCTATTGAAAAACAAGCTAGTATTTATGCAATGACGGATGAAAGTTTATTTGAAAAGGATAAAATAGCTTATTTAACTGTTGGTGATTTAGCAGAAAAAAGTGTAGTTATTACTAATGAAAATCGTGAAATAGATGATCCTAGAGATGCTGAAAGTAATTTAAATGATGTAAAAATTAAGTTGACTAAAGATGATGATAGGGTTGTAGCAAAAATTTTAAACTAGTACAAAGTGTAAAATTTATGTAAAATTTTGTCGATTTGCTTGATTAATATTAATATTATGAGTATCATATTAATGAAAAGGGAGAGTGAATATATGTTATATCCATCAATAGATAAACTATTAAATATTGTTGATTCTAAGTACAAATTAGTTCATATTGCTTCAAAAAGAAGTAAGCAAATGCTTGAAAATAATCATTATCAAATGAAAGAAGCTGATTATAAAAATAAGAAAGCTTTAGGCAGAGCTCTTGAAGAAGTTGAAGCCGGATTAATAAAAATTGTAGAAGTTGTGCAAAAATAGCTTGATTATTTTATCAATATATGATAAAATAATTTTGTTCCTGGGGAATTAGCTCAGTTGGCTAGAGCACCACGCTTGCACCGTGGGGGTCGCGGGTTCGAGTCCCACATTCTCCACCAAATGGAATTTTAAGTCCTTAAACAAGGGCTTTTTATTTTGTCAGAAAATATTTTATGCAAATAGCATTCGTATTTTTATGTTTTTTCGTATACAATAAATTATTCTTTTTAATGACTTTTAGATATTTTTTTGGTAAAATAATTACAGGTGTTGAAAATGAAAAACGGAAATATTAGAAATTTTTCAATTATTGCCCATATTGATCATGGTAAAAGTACTTTAGCTGATAGACTTTTGGAACTTACTGGAGCTGTTTCTAAAAGAGAAATGAAGGAACAAATACTAGATAATATGGATTTGGAAAGGGAAAGAGGTATAACAATTAAGCTTAATGCCGTTAAACTTAATTATTCTTACGAAGGAGAAAATTATGTTATAAATCTTATTGATACTCCAGGTCATGTTGATTTTTCTTATGAAGTTTCGAGAAGTCTGGCTGCTTGTGAAGGAGCTATTTTAGTTGTCGATGCTGCGCAAGGTATTGAAGCTCAGACACTCGCTAATTTATATCTTGCTATGGAACAAGATTTAACTATAATTCCTGTCATAAATAAAATTGATTTGCCAAATGCTGATATTCCAAGAGTAAAAAAAGAACTTGTGGAAGTTTTAGGGTTTAATGAAAATGATATTATTTTATGTAGTGCTAAGACCGGTGAGGGAGTTGAAGAAATATTACATGCTGTTGTAAAAAATATTCCTGGGCCTAAAATAGATGTAAATAAGCCAACGAGGGCTTTAATATTTGACTCATATTTTGATCCTTATCGTGGTGTTGTTTTACTAGTTAAAGTCGTTGATGGTAAGATTAAAGTTGGCGATGCAATAAAGATGATGGCTGGTAAAAGTGTTTTTGAAGTGGTAGAACTTGGAGTGCATACACCAAAGGAAGAGAAATATAATGAACTTAAAAGTGGAGAAGTTGGATATATTGCCGCATCAATTAAAGATATAAGTACTGTTTCTGTTGGAGATACAATTACAGTTATGGGGCGTGAAGCAGATAATCCAATTAAAGGGTACAAAGAAATGAAACCAATGGTATTTTCAGGTATATTTCCAACTGAACCAAATAGATATGAAGAATTAAAAGAAGCACTTATTAAATTAAAACTTAATGATGCTGCACTTTCATTTGAACCTGAAACTAGTGAAGCTTTAGGATTTGGTTTTAGAATTGGATTTTTAGGCTTACTTCATATGGATGTAATAATAACTCGTATTGAAAGAGAATTTAATATAGGGATTATTGCTACGAGTCCAAGTGTAGTTTATGAAATAACCTTGACTGATGGAAACTTAGTTAATGTTGATGCTCCATCAAAAATGCCTGAAAAAACTAAAATAAATTCTATTAAAGAACCATATATTTTTACAAATATTATAGCACCTGCTGAATATATTGGCTCTATTATGGAACTTTGTCAAAATAAGCGAGGAATATATAAATCCGTGGATTATATTGATGCAACAAGAATTAATGTGCATTATGAAATCCCTTTGTCAGAAATTGTGTATGATTTTTATGATAGATTAAAAAGTACTACGAAGGGCTATGCTTCATTTGATTATGAGTTATGTGGATATAAAGAAAGTAGTTTAGTTAAAATGGATATTTTACTTAATGGGGAAATTGTTGATGCTTTAAGTGTTATTATACATAAGGATTTTGCTTATCAAAAAGGAAGAGCAATTGTTAAAAAATTACGTGAACTTATTCCCAGACAAATGTTTCAAATTCCTATTCAAGCTAGTGTTGGCTCTAAAGTTATTGCTAGAGAAAATATAAGTGCTTTAAAGAAAAATGTTTTGGCTAAATGTTATGGCGGGGATGTGTCAAGAAAAAGAAAATTACTTGAAAAACAAAAGGAAGGAAAGAAAAGAATGAAGATGGTTGGTACTGTTGAAGTTCCTCAAGAAGCATTCTTAGCAGTTTTAGGTGATGAATAATGAGTGAAGAAGAAAAAAACTTTTTATTAAAGCAAGCAGATATGTATTTATCTGGAATGTCTTTTAGACAAATTTCTAAAGAAGTTGGACAATCTCATGTTACAGTTCGTGATAATATTACTTCTAAAATAAAAAATATTGATCCAAACAAATATGATGAAGTGATAAAAAAAATTTTTGATAATTCTGAAAAAACTATTAAAGATGATGAAGTTAGAGAAAGAATATTAGAGGCATATAGGCTTCTTACTGAGGAAAATATGACTGTTGTAGAAATTGCTAATAGTTTGAAAACTACAGAATTTACAATATATAGGGATTTAACTAAAAGACTTAAAATGTTAAATGAAGCTGCTCCACAAGTTGTAACTTTTGAGATGGTTACTAAAGCTGCTGCTGCTTTACAAAAACATCAATTAGATAATTTGGTAACAAAGAAAAGTCAAATTGATATAGATCTTTTGTATAGAATGTTTCCAACGGAAAGTAAAAGAAATGAATTTTTGACAAAATGTATTTTAACATATGGGCTTAGACTTGATACTGTTAGCATGATATTGAATAAAGATAGTGAACAAATAAATAAAGCATTACTTTATAATACTAATCGTTATTATCAAAATGTGAAGATGGTTTTTTTACATGGAATGAAAAGACAAGATACAGCTTTACTTGAATTTAAAGATTTTTATTTAAGATTATCTCGTGCATTTATTTCTAAGGATAGAAAAAGTGTAGAAGAAATATTGTCTGAGATTTCTGATAAAAATGCCAGTATGTTAATAAATAAAAAAGAACAAAGTAGAAATTTAAGCGATGAGGATATTTTAGTTATTTTGCGTTATCAATTAAAGTATATGATAGATTTAAAGACAGTGGAAAAAATATTTAAGTTAGATAGAAGATGGTACCCAGTTAGAGTTAGAAAGTTGGAAAGTGAATATCCTGAATTAGTATCGGATTTTAATTATTTATGTGATTATTATCAAAATTTATATCAATTAAACGGAAGGAGAGGACGATAGTGAATTTAGTTTATTTATATCAAATGTTTCCAACAAAATCTAAAAGAATGGTATTTCTTGCTAAGTGTTCTCTTACTTTTGGCCTTAGATTAGATGCTTTGAGTGAATTATTAAAAATGGATAAAGATGAACTTCTTAAAGAAATTATATTGTATAATCAAGCTTTAAGAGAAAGTTTGTTTTTAGTATTTCGACATGGTATGAAATTACAAGACCAAGCTAAAAATGAATTTATAGAATATTTTAATCAATTGTGTACTTTTAGTGTAAATAAAGATATGGAAAAAGCTAAAGAATTACTTGGAGTAATTAATGACAAAGATGTTATAGCGTTAAGAGGAAAAAAAAGAAAGGAAAAGCTTTCTGATGAAGATGTATTAACTATACTTAAATTTCAACTTAAATATATGCTGGATACTACAACGATTGGGAAAATATTTGAAATTGATAGGAAGTCTTATGCTAGAAGAGTAAGAAATCTAGATGAAAAGTATACTAATTTAATTTCAGACTTTGATTATTTATCAGATTTTTATGTTGCTTATAACTTTGATGCGAAGCATAGGATGAGACATTAATGGCAAAAAGTGTTTACATTCATATTCCTTTTTGTCATAGTATTTGTTCTTATTGTGATTTTTGTAAGTTTATTTATAATGAAAAGTGGGTTTATGCCTATTTAAAAGCTTTAAATGCGGAAATAAAAGATAGATATATGGGAGAAGCTATAAAAACTATATATATTGGTGGTGGTACTCCGAGTGCTTTAAAATTAAATGAAATAAAAAGCTTACTTGAAATGACTAAGAATTTTAATACTAATAATTTACTTGAATTTACTTTTGAATGCAATTTGGAGGATATTAATGAAGATTTATTACTTTTATTGAAAAGTTATGGTGTTAATAGACTTAGCATTGGTATTGAATCTTTTGATGAAAAAAAATTGGCATTTATGGAGCGTAAGGCAAGTTTTAAAGATGCTGATGAAAAAGTTAAATTATGTAGAAAGTTGGGATTTAATAATATAAATTTAGATTTGATGTATGCGATACCAGGTGAGACTTTGAAAACTTTAAAAAATGATTTGAATTTGTTTTTGAAATTAAATCCAGAACATATTAGTACATATAGTTTAATTTTGGAAGAACATACTAAAGCTTACGTTAATAAAGTTTCTGTGGCAGAAGAAGAATTGGATTATGAAATGTATAAATATATTGTTAATAAATTAAATAATGCTCATCATTATGAAGTTAGTAATTTTGCTAAATCAGGTTATGAAAGTATTCATAATTTGGTATATTGGAATAATGAAGAGTATTATGGCTTTGGTCTTGGGGCTTCTGGATATATGGATAAAATTAGATATACAAATACAAAAAATTTGAAAGATTATTTGCTTGGTAATTATGTTAAAGATAGAGAAATAATCGGGGAAAAAGAAAATATGGATTATGAAATAATGCTTGGTTTGAGAAAAATGGATGGTATTAATTTGGAAGATTTTAAAAATAAGTTTGGTAAAAAAATGGAAGATGTTTATAATATTAGACCTCTTTTGAAAAGCAAGGAATTAATTAAGAAAAAAGGTTATGTATTTATTAATCCGATTTATATTTATGTCATGAATGAAATACTTTTAAAAATAATTTAAAATTTTTTGAGCACACTATTAATGGGATGTGATAGTGTGCTTTTAGATTTAAAAATTTTAAATGGGGATTTGTCACTGGAATTTGATAAATATGTAAATAATTATACTGTTTCTGTTGCAAGTGATGTTGATAAATTAGAAATAGATTATAAAATTAGAGATACAGATGAAATAAAAATTGTAAATAATGAAAATTTGGAATATGGTTTAAATTATATATTTATTGAAGTTACAAATGAAGAAGAAAAAAATATGTATACTTTGGAAGTTTATAGAGAAAAAGTAGAAAATGTTATGAGTTATGAAAATGCTTCTGTACCTAAAACTGAAGAAAAAATGCCTCTTTATGTTCCATATCTTATTGGTGGAGGATGTTTTGTTGTTATTTTGTTTTTCTTTGTGGTTATTTTTGGTCATAGAAAATCGAAAAAATAAAGTTTACATTTATTGACACATTGATATAGTTAATTAAAATAAAAAAAATGAAGATGATTTTATTGAAACTTCTGCGAAAAAATTAGCCACAGAAGTTTTTTTTTGAAATAAATTGTAATAAAAAGGGGGAAAAATAAGAGCATTTAGGAAATATATAAAGTGAAGGGAGAAAATAGAATGAAAATTGTTAGACAACAAGATGAAAAAGATTGTGGGGTATGCTGTCTTTTATCAATTATAAGATGTTATAAGGGAAATGTTCCTCTTGAACAAATTAGACTGGATGCTAAAACTAATAATGAAGGAACAACTGCTCTTAATTTGGTTTTAGCTAGTCAAAAATATGGATTTGATGCTGTTGGTTTAAAACTTTCTAGTCTTCGGGATATTAAATTACCCGCTATTGCACATTTGAATTTGAAAAAAGGATATAGCCATTATGTTGTAATTGAAAAAATCACTAAAGACAAAATTATAATAATGGATCCGGCGAAAGGAAAGGTGGTAAAGTCTCTTGGGCAATTTCAAGAAGAATGGAGTGGGGTGATTTTACTTTTTTATCCTAAACAGAAGATAGTAGTTTTAAAAAATGAAGTAACGGTGTTTAAAATATTTAAAAAGATTTTTACATCGGAAAAGAAGTTAATTAAAATAATTATATTGGTTAGTTTTTTACTTACTGTATTTACAATAGCTATTGGTTATTATTTTCAAATGTTTAATTCTCTTTATACAAATAAGTATCCTATAAAATATTTGAAAATTTTAGTTCTTATTTTTGCGGCATTTATTGGTTTTAAATTGTTTCTAACTTACTATCGTAGTTATTTAGAAAATCATCTTAATAAAAATATTGATTGTTTAATTACTTCAGACTTTTTAAGTCATTTGTTTAATCTTCCTTTAAAGGTTATTACCACAAGAAAATCTGGAGAAATACTCTCAAGAGTAAATGAACTTACAAGTATAAAAGGCTTAATTACGGAGGTCTTTGTTACTTATACTTTAGACTTTTTATTGGCGATAATAACAGTGTTTCTATTAATTTGTATTAGCAGTAAATTATTTTTGATACTTTTTCTAACAACTTGCTTTTACTTGTTTATAGGACTTTTTACTAAAAAAAGTGTTTTTGAAAAAGCTTATCAAAATATATCGTATGAATCAGAATTTAATAATTTGGTTTTAGAAAATATAAAAATGATAAATAGTATAAAAAATTTAGATGCTTTGGATGGTGTTTTAAAAAAAATAGAAATTGGATTAACTCAGTATTTATATAATAGTTATAAAATTAATATTTTATTAAATAAAGTAAACATATGCAAAGTTGGTTGTTATGAAATAGGCTTTTTTCTTATTAATACTTTTGGTTTTTACTTTGTATACAACGGCACAATTAGTTTGATTGATTTAATTACTTTTAATACACTTTTAGGTTTGTATTTCGAACCTTTAAAAAATATTATTGATTCTATACCTAAATATAGTTTTATGAAAGCTAGTATTACTAAAATTAATGATTTTTTAAGTGTTAAAACAGAAAATAAGGGTAATTATATCTCAACCGGTGGTTATGATATTTTTATTAAAAATTTAAATTATTCTTATAATAAGTATCAAAATGTTTTGAAAAATTTAAATCTTACCATTGAAGAAGGAAAGTTTGTTCTTTTGCAGGGAACATCAGGGGCTGGTAAATCTACTTTGTGTAATATATTAAATAAGTATATTGATGATTATGAAGGTGATATAATTTTGGGTAAGTTAAATTATAAAGATATAAACATTAAAACTGTTCGAGATAATATTGTATATGTTAATCAAAACGAAGGAATATTTACTGGGTCTATTAAAGAAAATATTATTTTTGGTGGCGAAAAAAGTGATTTAGAGTTAAATAAAATTTGTGATATTTGTAAAGTCAGTGATATTGTTAATAAAAAGCCTTTTAGATTTGAAAGCGTTATTGGGAGTGATGAAGCTAATATTTCTGGCGGAGAAAAACAAAGAATTATTTTGGCTCGTGCATGTTTGAAAGATTTCAATATATTAATTCTTGATGAAGCTTTGAGTGAAGTTGATATGAATTTGGAATTAGAAATTTTGAAAAATATTAGAAAAGTATATAAAGATAAGACAATTATTTATATTTCCCATAAAAAATATCCAAATATATTTGATGAAGTTATTAATATGGAGGCTGTATGAACTATTTAGATTTAATTAATATTAAATATTCTTTAAAAAAAGGGTTATTTGTTTTGACTTTTTTGTTTCTATTTGGCTTGGTTTACATATTGAATTTAAATATGTATGAAAGTTTTACTACTTATGGTTATGTGCAAGATAATTTAATAAATATTAAAATACCAATAGAAATCCCTGATATAATAAATGAACTTGAATATGTAAAGATAGGTAGTAAAGAGTATAGTGCCCAATTAGAAAGCTTAGATGAAGTAATGCTTGATAAAGAAGATATTGTTAATTATCAAATGGTAAAACTGAAAATAGATGAGAGATTAAATGATAATGAAGTATTTAGATTAGATATTTTTTATAATGAAGAAAAAGTATATAGAAAACTAAAAAATATATTATTTTAGGAGGTATTTATGGAAATTTTAAGTAGTGAAAGTTTAGACAAAATAAATGGTGGTGGAAAGCACCTTTGGTTTATTATTGGTGGGGTGGCTGCCTTTCTTGCGGGGTTACTTAGTGGATTTGTGAACCCTACGAAATGTAATTAAGGAGGAATTATGATATTAGAAACTTATGAACTTGCTAGTATAAATGGAGGAAGTGCAACTCTTTTTAATGCATTTGCTAGAATTCTTAAAACTGTTTATGATATTGGATACCAAGTTGGGTCAACTATTAAAAGACTTTTCAATGGTAAGCTATGCAAAATTTAAAAAGGCGGAAGCCTTTTTGGTACAGAAATTAATAAAAAAAGTAAAAAAATGAAGAAAATTGTTGATAATGCCTTAAGCTGATGTTATAATAAATAATGAAACAAGAAGGGAGGGAATGAATTTGACAAAAGTTGTTGTGCAAAACGGAAATGTTGATTTAGCATTGAAAAAGTTTAAAGCAAAAGTTGCAAGAAGTGGAGTCCCTTCTGAAATTAAGAAAAGAAAACACTATGAAAAACCGGGCGTAAGAAGAAGAAATGAAATTAAAGAAGGAATTAAAAACTCTCATAAAAGAAATCGAGGCTAATTATGTACGAAAAAATTAATGAAGATTTGAAAAATGCAATGAAGAGTAAAGATACTTTTAAACTTTCAGTACTTAGAATGTTAAAAAGTGCCTTGCAACTTGAACAAATTGCCAAGAAACATGATCTTGATGATAATGAAATTGCTGCAGTTTTAAAAAAATAAGTTAAAGTTAGGAAAGATTCTTTGGAAGAATATAAGAAATATGGTAAGGCTGATTTAGTTGAATCTCTTGAAAAAGAAATAGCAGTTTTATCTGTTTATTTACCTGAAGAATTAAGTAAAGAGAAAATTGAAAAGATTGTTTCATCTGCTATTGATGAAATTAAACCTACAAGTATGAAGGATATGGGCGTTGTAATGAAAAAAGTTAATGAACTTCTAATAGGTAAAAATGCTGATATGTCTTTAGTTAGTAAACTTGTTAAAGAAAAAATTATGTCAAATTAAAAATAATCATACGGAATAATTCGTATGATTATTTTTTGAATTTTTATTAGTTAATTTTTTTAAACTAAATAATATAATAATTATTAATAGAAAACATCCACATATGTATGGGAATAATTTATATAAAATTATAGTATTATAAAAATTATTTGAAAAATAGGTGTTAACTATGTAAAGGAGAGAAAAGGATATACTAAAAGGAATAATATTGCTTTTTATACATAGAGTATCTTTCATTTTGGTTATAAATAATGTTAATGATATAAATAGGTCAAAGAACCAAATTATGCAAATAAAATTTTCTATGTTTTCTATAAATTTAAAAAAACTTATTCTTCTTAAGATGGTATATTCTGGGTAGCTATAGACATTAATCATTTCTCCGAGTATTAGTGTTATAGTAAATACAACAACTATATTAGTAAGAGAAGAAAGTAAATAATATTTTAAACTAGATTTGAATTTTAATTTTTCATTTAAAAGAACTAGTATTGGACACGTAGATATTACCGCATATATTATTGAGGCCTTAAAAATCGAGTTTGTTTTTACTGTTAGAATAGGTAATAAATTGTCGTAATGAAATTCGTTTGTTAAAAGAAGGGTTTTAATTACTACGATAGTTAAGCTTATAAAGATTAAAATAAAGCCAACGTTATAAATGCCTTTCATTTTTTTAGAACTTAGGAAGCATGCTAATAAAATAAATGGTAATCCAGATATTAGTGAAGGTGTAGATGGTAAGAAGTAAGAATATAGAAATACTGATAAAAATACAAATAGGAGGAGTAAATTAAATAAAATATATATAAAATAAATTAATTTTATTATAATGTTTAAAAATGTATTTTTCTTTAAATATTCTTTTAAAGGAATATCATTTGAAACTTTATTAATTATGTATAAAATTATAATGCCTAATAAAGTACCAAGACAAAATGCTATCCATGCATCTGTGTTACTTAATTCACAAATTCTGGCAAAACCTCCCCCTAAAAATGGAAAATGGACTAAAAAATAAATTAATAGATTAGAATTTTTTTTCATGATGCTTTTTTCACCTCATATATCAGTCCTTTTTTGTTTATGTAAAAATTAATATTTGATTTTATATTTAGTTTTTGCCAATATTCTTTTTCTTCATTTCTCGTTTTTTGATAGTATTTTTTTGTTATCCCTAGCAGATCAGTGTTGTTTTCTTGTAAAATTTTTATAAATTCTTCAAGTTTATTATTTAAAAGATCAGTAAAATCATCATCTAATCTTTTTAAATTATCATTATTTCTAATGTCAAAGTCTGGATCATTGTCTAATATTCTTGCCATTATATTACCTTTAACGTTAATTGTTCCTTTTTCTATTGAAGCATCTAGCTTACCATTATTGATTGCTACAGTAAAACTTAAATCATCGTATTTTTTTGTATATGTTGGTCTGTCAAATTCATTTCTTAAAAGATTATATAATTTGACGTATTCATTATCTAATGTATTTTTATAATCATAATCATTAAAGATAACCATACCATTTATAATAAATTCATCTTCATTTAATGTGATATTTGAAAAACACGTATCTATTCCAAATGTAGTTACTTCTTCTACAACTTCATCAAATTTTTTTAACACATTGGTATTTGAAGAATAACTTACATTTTCTAAGAGTGTTGTAATTGCAGTACTAGCTACAGGGCTTTCATCGGTTGTATTATTAAGTAAAATATCTGGTTTAGTCTCCATGACTGATATAACATAAAAATTTTCTCGGAAATAAGTATTTCTTAAAAATAAATCAATTATGTTTTCAAATTTATTCTTAACAATTGTATCACTAATAACCATTAATTTAATGTGATTAAATAAAGGTTGCTTTGATAATTTGTCTGCAGCACTTTCAATTGCTTTAGTAAGAGTTTCTCCAGATCCAGTTTTTGTATATGAAGTAATTTTTGCAGAATCTTTATCTATTTGATCATTTAAAATTTCTAGAGTTATAACATATTTATCATTTTCATAATCTATTCCGATGGCACTTACTATTGCTAAATCATTTATTTCTTTATAATCGTAACAACCAGTACATGTAAATAATAAAATAATTAAAATTAATATTTTTTTCATAGGTCCTCCGTTTGTTTAATTATGTTTGTGTGAGTAAATAAAGTACTTCGGCGAGTATCTTTCTTTAATGCTTGTTTTAAAACTGTATTGTTAAAATATTCTTTGTTGAAAGGTGATATCGGAGCAAAATAAGGTTTATTAAATGATTTTGTACTGGTTGTATAAATTAGAAAGTAAAAAATACCTAGTGTTATACCATATAAGCCAAATAAACCTGCTAAAAATATGAAAATACCTCTGAAAAATCTTAAAGCATTATTTATTTCAATGGTTGTAAACGTTAAACTGGATATAAAAGTTATGGCAATTACAATAATAGTAATAGGGGAAGCAATTCCTGCGGAAACTGAGGCTTCACCAAGAACTATGGCTCCTAGTATGGATATTGCTGATCCATAGTTGGAAGGAAATCTTAAATCACTTTCTCTTAAAATTTCACAAACGAAAAGCATAATTAAAGTTTCAATTATTGTGGGAAAAGGAACTCCACTTCGCTGAATGGCAAAGTTTAGAAGAAGGCTTGTAGGAATAGTTTCTTGATTATAGTTCATGACGGCAATGTAGATTGCTGGGGCCATCATGGAAATAAGAAAAGCACTTATTCTCAAAAATTTTATAAAATTAACATTTTTGCTTTTGTTATAATTATCAATTACAGGATTTACAAAATCAATAAAAAACGCGGGAACAATTAAAACACTTGGAGTAGTATCTACAACAATGGCTATTTTTCCTTCTAATAGAGATGTTGCTACTATATCTGGTCTTTCGGTTTGCATAAAGCTTGGGTAAACACTATCATTTTCATCTTCTAGTAAAAAGCCAATGGATGATGAATCTACGATACCATCAATGTCTATGGTATCTAGTTTTTGTAAAATATTATCCACGATTTTTTTGTCAGCAATATCATCAAAATACATGACACTTATATTAGTTAAAGTTTTTCTACCAATTGTTCTGGTTTCTGTTTTTAAAGTACTAGATTTTATTCTTCTTTTAATTAGACCAATATTTATTTGAATATTTTCAGTAAAAGCATCTTTGGGGCCATTTATAGATGATTCAACTTGACTACTTGATACAGCTCTGTTAATGTCTGCTCTTGTTTCAATAGCTAGTATTTTATTGTCGATTATAATAAGACTGAATCCATTTGTTAAATAAAATTCACATTTATCAATGTTTGTAATTTCTAATGTGTTCGGAGCCGCAATATATGATGCTATATTTCCTCTAGATATGTTATCTTTTTCTAAAATTAAATTTTTAAGGATATAATCATTTACTTTATCACTACTGGAAACCGTTTCTAAATATACTATATATATTTTTTTAAATAAACTTAGACTAAGGCTTTTAATTACTAAATCTGGATTTTTGCTGAATTCAGTTTGAAGCCTATTTATTATTTTATTCATACAAATCACCATTTATAATATTTACCAAATACTGGTATTTATGCTAAAATGTTGTTAGTGATGTTTATGAAAGTGGAAATTTTAAGATTTGATGATTTTGGAAGAGGTATTTGTTATGTAGGTGATAAGATTACTTTTGTGCCTTTTAGTGTACCTGGGGATATTTTAGAAATTGAAATTATAAATTCAAAGAAAAATTATAATGAAGGGAAAATATTAAATATAATAAGTTTATCAAAAGATAGAGTGCAATCACCATGTCCTTATTTTGGTGTATGTGGAGGATGTACATATCAAATGCTATCTTATGATAGATCTATTTTAGAAAAACAAAATAATGTCATCAATTATTTTAAAAAGAACAATATATTAATCCAACCTAATTTAGTTGAAAATGATAACCCTTATGGTTATAGGAATAAGATAACTTTGAAAATAGTTAATAAAAAGATTGGATATTTTAAGAATAATAGTCATGATATTGTAGAAGTGGATAAATGCATGCTTGTAAATAATAAAATGAATGAAGTTATTAAAATGCTAAAAACTTTAAATATTATAAATGGGGAAGTTGTTATAAGGTGTAATTATAAAAATGAAATTCTTTTAGTAATTAATACAAATGATGAGATAGATATATCTGAAATTAAATATATAGAAAATTTAAAAGGTATTGTTTTAAATAATAAAACTATTTATAAGAATAATTATTTAGTAGAAGAAGTAAATGACATTTGCTACAACGTAACATATGATGCTTTCTTTCAAGTAAATAGAACTGTTTGTGGAAAAATGTTTAAATTGGTTGAGGATTTTGCAGATAAAAATGATATAGTATTAGACTTATATTCAGGTGTTGGAACATTGGGTTTAAGTGCAGCAAAGAAAGCTCTAGAAGTTGTAGGTGTTGAAATAAATAAAAATGCCGTAGATAATGCAAATTCAAATGCTGTGTTAAATAATTTAATGAATGCTAAGTTTATTTATAGTGATGCTGGTAATGTTAAAAATTTAGATATAAACTTTAATAAATTAATTGTGGATCCCCCAAGAGCTGGACTTAGTAGAAATACTATAGAGTTTATAAATGAAAAATTACCACAAGAAATAATGTATATTTCATGTGACTATCATACGCAAGTAAGAGATTTAAAATTACTTGATAATTATGAGATAATAGATGCATATGTTTGTGATTTATTTTCTTATACTTATCATGTTGAATGTATTGTTAGATTAAAATTAAAGGAGTAATTATTAGTTTTGAACACTTATTTTAAAAAAATAAGTTGTTTTTTTTATATGCTCGACAAAAAACAACAAATATCGCATTTAAAATGTGCTTTAATATACATTTGAAGGAGGAGGAGTATGATAAATTAATATTTATAAAAGAATGGTTGAGGGGAAAGAAAGATGAGGTTATTATGAAAGAAAAAAGTTTTGGAAGTAATTGTGTTTATCCTTCAGTGTTTAAGGAATATTTGTTAGAAGCTATATATGAAAGTGGATATCAAAGTAAAGTTGTTTATAAAGATCTTACTAATTTGTCATTAAATCTTAGAGATATTAAAGTAAATATGTATTCAGTAAATATATTTTTAACTACGATATTTAGACATTATAAAAAAGTGAAATTTAGTGTTTTGCAGGTTAAAAGAATTTATCAAACGAATAGTTATCAATTATTTAATGCTAAAATTGCAATTAATTTTAAAGGAGCAAAATGGTTAATGAATTTAAATGTTGGTAATACTTTGAAAAAGTTTCCAATTGAAAAAAGTGAAGAATATTTTCTTACAAGTTTAAAGAAAAAAATTAAAATAAAATTATATGGAGTTGAAGAAAAATTAGCTGATTTATTTTATAGAGTTACTAATAATTTAAATGTTACAGCGATTGATTTATATAATTTATATTTAATTTATTATAGTGATATTAATTTTAATGATTTAGGAATAGCTTTAGAA
The DNA here is from genome assembly GCA_934085825.1 of uncultured Bacilli bacterium. Taxonomy (GTDB): domain Bacteria; phylum Bacillota_I; class Bacilli_A; order RF39; family UBA660; genus Onthocola_B. Next base: position 273,773 of record CAKOHR010000001.1, read on the forward strand.
AATTTGTATATTGGTGTTAAAGATGATATAAACTGTGAAATTATTAATAAAAAGATAATAAAACTAAGTAATAATAAAGTTTTAAAAGGTAAATGGTTAATGTTTAAAAGTATTAATACTGATATAAATATTGAATATGAAGATATAATTTGTTCTCTTTATTTAATTTTACTTCGTTTAAAAGAAAGATTAAACAATAAAAAACCATTTATATTAAAACAATAAATGGAATTATTAAAGATATAATCATAATTATAAAATATAATTTATAAAGATATGTTTGCCATGGTGTTATGTTGTTATTTGTATTCTTTTTATCAATATACATTAAAACTTCATCGTCAATTTTAGGCTTCCATAAAAAGTTATATTTTAGTTTATCACTTGTATTATACTTTTCGTTTTGAAAAGTACAAGAGTAATAGTATTCATAAATATTTTTGTGATATGTTGTTTTTTGTATAACATCTGTTACATGAGCTTTTATTAGATACATATTTTTAATTTTTCTGTGGATATTTAACCATTTGTATAAATATATCCCTGCGATAGAGAAGAAGATTATAAATATTAAAGTAGTGTCTTTAGCCATGTTTCATCACCTTATTATCATTTTACGATAAAATGTATTTTTTGTCTATGTTTTTATTTTAATTTAAATAAATTTTTGATACAATGGATGTGGGTGGATGTTATGAAACTAGAATTTAAATTAAAATATAAAGATAATAAGACTATGGGAAGAATTGGAGAAATAACTTATAATGGTAAAGTATATGAAACTCCGATGTTTATGCCAGTTGGAACAAATGCTACGGTTAAAACTTTATCTCCGGAAGAGTTAGTTGATATTGGCTCTGGTATAGTTCTTGCTAATACTTACCATTTGTGGCTTAGACCAGGTGAAGATATTGTAAAAAAAGCTGGTAAATTACATAAATTTATGAATTATGACGGACCAATTTTAACTGACTCTGGAGGATTTCAAGTGTTTTCTCTTGCTAAACCAAAAGATATAAGTGAAGAAGGGGTTAAATTTAAAAATCATTTAAATGGTGATAATTTATTTTTAACACCAGAAAAATCAATTCAAATTCAAACTGCTTTAGGCAGTGATATTATGATGAGTTTTGATGAGTGCGTTAAATGGCCAAGTACTCATGAATATATGGAAAAAAGTGTAGAAAGAACCCTTAGATGGGCTGCTCGTGGTAAAGCTGTAAAAGAGAATAATGATCAATTATTATTTGGTATTGTTCAGGGAGGAGAGTATCCGGATATTAGACGTTATTGTGCAGAAGAATTAGTTAAAATGAATTTTGATGGTTATTCTATAGGCGGTACTTCAGTAGGAGAAGATAAACCAACTATGTATAAAATGGTTGAATATTCAACTCCATATCTTCCTCAGGATAAACTTCGTTATTTAATGGGAGTTGGAGATCCTATAGATTTAATTGAAAACGCAATGCGGGGTATTGATATATTTGACTGCGTAAGTCCAACTAGACTTGCAAGACATGGCCATGCTTATACTAAATATGGTAAAATTAATTTAAAAAATAGTAAATATAAAGAAGATTTTACCCAAGTTGATGAATGTGATTGTTATGCTTGTCAAAATTATACTAAAGCTTATATTAGACATTTAATTACAGCAAATGAAACTTTTGGAGCTAGACTTTTATCTATTCATAATATTTATTTTTTACATCAAATTATGAAAAATATTAGAGAAAATATTAAAAATGGAACTATTCACGAATATAGAGATGAATTTGTTAAAAATTATTATGGTGAAAAAAATGAATAAATGGATTATATCTATTACAATTGTTGTAGTTTTTGGCTTGTTAATCGGGGTTACTTCATTTAAAGTGGTTAAAGAACATAATTCTAAATTACTCTTAGTGGAAGAAAAATATATTATTGAGACTGCTAATAAGTGTAAAATAGAAAAAAAATGTAATAGTGATACTATTACACTTAAAGAATTATATAGTTTAAAATACTTTGATAAACAAGTTAATCCAGTAACTAAAGAGTATTATAGTGAAGATGCATATGTTACTTTAAAAAATGATAAATATGTATTTATTAGTTAAGAGTGTTTATTCACTCTTTTTATTTATGCCAAGACAGCCACCTAGAGTACTGGCAAGAATTAAAACTATGTAATAAATTAGAGTACTTAAACTAAATATGTTTTTAGATGTAAATAAACTTATTATGATTAGTATAAGTAAAAATAAACCACCAACTTTAAGACCTGCTAAATAACCTTTATTATTTGCTTTTTTACCATTTTTAAGACCAAATACAAAGAATAAAGTTATGTTAAATATAAATATCATTAGATTAGTAATCGTGGAGTTAACTTTGATTAGATTAAGTAAACTTGTTATGAATACTAGGCTTAATAAAAATAAAGTATAATAGCCAAGATATTTTAATAAATTTTTCAAAATATAAATCACCTAATAAATAATATGTTTAAAAAATTTACTTTATTACCATAATATAGTTGGTGATAATATGCAAATATTTACAGTATTATTTAGAACAATTTTCTTTTATTTCTTTGTTTTAATTTCTTATCGTATTATGGGTAAAAGAGAAATAGGGCAACTTGGGGTAATAGATTTAATAGTTTCAATATTAATTGCGGAGTTGGTAGCTATTAGTATTGAAGAATTTAAACAACCTATGGCTTTTACAATTATACCTATTAGTTGTTTGGTAATTCTTGAAGTATTGTTTGCATTTATTTCTATTAAATCTAGAAGATTTAGAACTATTTTTGATGGAAAGCCTTCACTTATTATTGTTAATGGTAAAATTAATTATAAAGAAATGATTAAACAAAGATATTCTTTAGATGATTTACTTGTTTCTTTAAGACAAAAAGAAATTAGAGATATTGATATGGTTGAATATGCATTTTTGGAACCAAATGGGGAATTGTCTGTTTTTAAATATAACTTCTTTAGACTTAAAAGTCCTTATCCTCAGGCTTTAATACTTGATGGAGAACTTCAAAATAAAGTTCTTAAATATATTAAAAAGACACCAGAATGGGTTGAAGATGAACTTTTAAAAAATAATTTGACAATTAAAGATATCTTTTATGCCTTTTATAAAAATAATAAAATATTTATTATTAAGAAAAATGATTTAAATTGATTGCTTTTATTAACTTAATATACCATAATATATCTATTCGGAGCGTTTCCTACGGGATCGCTCTTTTTTAAACAATTTAATTTTTCCCCTAATTCCCATTTTAACTTAAACGGGAACTTACAATTTTATTTTACAATTTATTACTTTAATATTTTCTTTTTATAAATTTTATGATAAACTATTAATAGTAGGGTGATTGACTTATGAAGAAATTTATAAAAAAAATTAAAAGTAATAAACCTTTAGCGATATTAAGTGTGTTAATTTTGGGAGTATTTATAGCACTTATTGCTAGAATTACTTATGCTTTTTTAGCTCCGATTATAAATGATGCTAAAACTAATATTGTAGTAAAGGGAGATACTGTAGATGAATTTAAATTAAGTGTTGGTGATCCTATAAAGATGGATGCTACCCCAACTACTTTAAAAGAAGATGGTACTAATTATGTTGCAAGTACTACAGCAACAGCTTCTTTAAAGGCTAATAGTACTAAAAACAAAGCTACCTATGGTTATTATTTATACTTTAAATTAGAAAATAATACTTTTAAATATAGTGATGGTTCTACACCAGAAATAATACTTACTATAACAAATCCAAATGGGGAAGAAGTTACATCAATAGATGGCCTTACTTATGGTACATTTAGTGGAGTATCAGGGTTTGATGTAACTACACAAAATGGTTTATTTAATATAGCAAATAATTATCAAATTACTTCTAATTCAAGTACTACAGCAACAAAACATGATTGGAAGATTACTTTAACTTATCTTAATTTACCAGTAGATCAATCAAATAATTATGGTAATAGTATGGAAGTTAGTGTACTTTTACAAAAGGAAGAAATTATACTTCCATATCATGAAACCTGTGATGCAACAAAAATTGCATGTCATGTGGCAAAACTTTATACAGGAACCCAAGGAGAAAATGGAATATATTATCATAATGCAAGCCTAACTAATGGAGCAGGAGATAATTCATATAGATATGCAGGAACTAATCCAAATAATTATGTATGTTTTGGAAGTAGTGCAAGTCCATGTCCAACTGATAATTTGTATAGAATAATTGGAGTATTCGGAGATAAAGTAAAATTAATCAAATATGATTATGGAACAACTGATGAACTAGGAACAGATGGTGATTATAGTCAAACATATAAAGAGTGGGGGATTGATAGTACATATAAAGGAACATATGGAGACGGAGAAAGAATCGGAGTATACTATTGGAATAACTTGACCAGTAAAAATACGTGGAGTGAATCAGAACTAAATAAAACAAATCTAAATACAAATTTCATAACAAATATAGGAGAAGAATGGGCAAATAAAATAGCAACAACAATATGGAAAGTTGGGGGAAATACATACGCAAATATAAGAAATGTAGTACCAGCAACAACATATCAAAATGAAATAGTGAATCCAGTAACAACAAATACAACAGATAATGCCACAGAATATAGTGCCAAAATAGGCTTAATGTATGTAAGTGATTATGGATTTGCAGCTGAACCAAGTGCATGGACATTAACAATGGGATCATATAATAATACAACGGCAACAAGTACAAATTGGATGTATATGGGCTTATATGAATGGACTATTTCCCGTTATGCGGACTATTCGTACGGTGTGTTCAATGTGGGCAATACTGGTTACGTGGGCGGCAACCGTGCGGATAACAACAATGGTGTGCGGCCGTCCTTCAATCTTGAGTCTTCCATAGCCTATGTATCGGGGAGCGGCAGCGCCAGCGACCCGATGGTAATAAACTAGTGCTTTAGGACATGCCTGTCCAGCGCGTCCGCGTGCTAGGCAAGCCGCGCAAAGTTTTGCTGGAGTGAGAAGAAAGAGATAGACTTTGGTAGAACAAAAGGCTGCCGCGTCTGCGGTGTGGGCAGGCGTGGCAGTAGCGATAGCAAAAGTTAGTAACAAATTTTGAACATCATCGTAGATGCTATGCTAAAGAAACAATTTTTGAAAATAAATTTTAATGAAAGGAAAATGAGTATGAAAATATTATGTATAGGTCATTCTAGCTGGGATATAACTGTTCCAGTTTCAGAATATCCAATTGAAAATACTAAATATAGATATGATGAAAAATATTCATCTGGTGGAGGTCCTGCATCTAATGCAGCATATCTTCTTGGTAAATGGGGTGTAGATACAGTTATTGCAAGTACTATAGGATCTGATGATTTTGGTGCTAAGATAAAAAAAGAGTTTCAAGATGTAAATGTAAATACTGATTATATAGAAACTAGTTATGATAAAGATACATCATTATCATTTATATTAATAAATAAAAATAATGGATCTAGAACTGTGTTTAATGTAGCTACTGAACATCCAGCTTTGAAAAAACTAAGCTATGATTTTACTCCAGATATTATATTTACTGATGGACATGATTATGGTGCTAGTCAAAATGCTATTAGTAAATATCAAAATGCTATTAGTATAATAGATGCTGGTAGAGTAACACCAGAACTACTTGAATTATGTAAATATGTTAAATATATTGTATGTAGTAAGGGTTTTGCTGAAACAGTTACAGGTATGAAATTTGATTATACTAATCCTAGTATATTAGTTGCTATATATAATAAATTACAAGATAAATATCCAAATAGTAATATTGTAATTACTTTAGAAGAAAAAGGATGCTTGTATCAAGTTGGTAATGAAATAAAAATTATGCCTGGTTTAAAAGTAACTGCAGTTGATACTACAGGTGCAGGTGATATATTTCATGGAGCATTTACTTATGGTATAGCAAATAACTTTGATATGGAAAAAACTATAACTATTGCTAATATTGCTGCTGGTTTATCTGTTACTAAAGTAGGTTCTAGATTATCTACCCCTAATTTATCTGAAGTACTAGATTATTATGCTAATAAAAATGGTAAGGTAAATAATAATGATAACATCCAAAACGCCTAGACTAGATTTACATGGGGAAATAGTTTCCATGGTAAATGTACTTGTAGATGAGTTTATTAGGGATAATAAGGCCATGAATAATGATACAATCATCATTATTCATGGGAAAAGTACTAATATACTTACGGAAGAAGTTCATAATGTTTTAAGAAAGCATAAAGATGTAATAAGATATTATAAAAATAATTGGAATTTGGGAGAAACTATTGTAGAAATAAATACTAAATAGCAATAAATTAAATCAGAAAGTTCTTGACAAAGGTATTATATTATTGTACAATTTAAATGTGCTTGAAAGACTAAAGCATGTAAATGTTTCTCGCTCCCGGATGGTGCGAGTAATAAATTATTCCGGTCGACAATGTTTCTCGCTCCCGGATGGTGCGAGTAATAAATTATTCCGGATGAAAATTTTAAAAACTCAACAAAATGTATTGAGTTTTTTTTGTGGCTTATGCTATAATTGATTTGTCAGAGGGGGGAGAAGACAATAATGAAAGTTAAAACAGGTTATTTATATCATATCAAAGATGAGTTTTTTGATTTAGTTGAAGATAAAAATCTTATGACAAATCATGAAAGCGAGAGGACAAGACCTACATATTTTACTGTAAAAGATGAAGATATTCTATGGTTCATTCCATTAAGTAGTAAAGTTGAAAAATACAAAAGAATACGTGATAAAAAAATAAAAAAATACGGAGAATGTAACACTATTTTAATTCAAAAAATTCTAGGACAAGATACAGCAGTGTTAATACAAAATGCTTTTCCTACTTTAGAAAAATATATAGATCATGTTCATTTAACTGAAAATGGTAAACCTGCTAAAGTAATTGAGTATATTAAGAAAGAAATTTTGCTAAATTTTGAAAAAGTCTTAAAATTGAAAAAACTAGGTATAAATTTATTTTTAGCTGATGTTGATACAGTTGAAAAAAAGATGAGGATAGAACAGGAAAAAGACTCTGAACTTGTTTATAATTAATACGGAGATAAAAAATTTTAAGCAACATCACATAAAAATGTTTCTAGTTTCCGAGTGGTGCGAGTAATAAATCATCCCGGAAGAAAATATAACTTAACAGTCCATGTTAAACATTTTTAGTTAAAGTTATGCATTATATAATGGCAACAAAGTAAAACAATTAAGTGCTTGATAAAGTACTTTTATTATTGTATAATTTGAGGGTACTTGAAAGAGTATAACATGAAAATGTTAATCGCTTACCGGTGGCGCGAGCAATAAGTTATCCGGTGTGAGTATGTTAATCGCTTACTGGTGGTGCGAGCAATAAGTTATCCAGTATGAAAATGTAAAACTTGATAGAAAATTATTGAGCTTTTTATTTTGTATTTTTAACAAATAAACGTTTGTTTTTGATGTGCTGATATGTTATTATATTAATAGGTGGTTATAATGGTTTATTTAAAGAAATTTAGTTTAGTTAGTGAAATACTGAAAATAAAATTTTATGTGGTGAAAATAGAACATATTTTCATACCCAATATCTATTTAGAATATTTCCAAAAAAAGAATTTAAAGATATTAAATTTAGTGATGTAACTATTTTTATGGTGGTAATGGTTCGGTTAAATCAACTATTTTAAATATAATTGCTAATAAACTTAATTGTGATGGTTCTTTTGGGGTACACGGAGAAATGATGATAAAGTATTTAGAACGTTGCAAATTTGAAACATCTATGGAATATTTTGAAGAAGATAAAATAATAAGAAGTGATGATGTATTTGATTATATATCCAATATAAGAAGAATAAATAGTCTAGGATTTAGTCAAAGAGAAAAGTTATTTAGGGAATACTTTGATAATAAAAATAAAACAATTGATGCTAAAAGAAAAAGTGCATCAAATTATGTTAGAAATAGAGTGATTGATAAAGATGTGAAATAGCAATCTAATGGAGAATCTGCCCTTATGTATTTTGTGTCAGAGATAAAAGAGAATATTTTATATTTACTTGATGAACATGAAAATAGTATGCCTGTGGCGATGCAACTTAAACTTACTAAGTTTTTAGAAGAATCTGCAAGATTCTTTAATTGTCAATTCATTATTGCTACTCATTCACCATTTTTACTTGGTATGACAAATGCTTTAATATACGATTTGGATAGTATTCCTGTTACAACTAAAAACTTCTGAAAGCTTGAAAATACGAAACTATATTATGACTTTTTTAAACAAAATTCAGCAAAATTTGAGCAAAAATAATATTTCACATTTCTATCACATTTTTTTCACATTCAATTGTTAGTATAAGTTGTAGAGGTTTTCGGGAAAGACATTTTGTTTATTAATCATTAACTCTTTTACAAACCTTTCTATAATATAAATTATAGTCTTATAGTTCCTACAATATTAAGTATTAAAGTTTTCTTTTAAAAATATAAACAAATATGATACTGTTGTTGAGTACCTTAAGAAAATCTCTACAGGGATGCTGTTTGGCATCCTTTTTATGTTGCAATTTTTTGTAAATTTTGATAAAATTATTGTGAGTTAATTATATAAGTGGGTGATATTTAATGGATAACAATACAACAATATTCAATGTTAAAGAATTAAGGCAAGAACTTATACTTATGACTATTAATGAAGTCATTGATGCTATGGAATTTAAAGGATATAATGCAACTAATCAATTAGTTGGATATCTTACAACTGGTGATTTAAAATATATTACAACTTTTAATCATTCAAGAAGTAAATTATCTAAATTTGATAGAAGTGAAGTATTAATGGCAATTATTAATGCTTATTTAGGTCGATAATGAGATATATTGGTTTAGATTTAGGAACTACAACTTGTGGTGTAGCCATAACTGATAAAACAAATACGTTAGTTAGTCCACTTAAACTTATAAAATTTGCTCGTGAAGATTATGAGGCTGCTTTGAAAGAAGTGCTCGTTATTATAAAAGAAAAAAATGTTGATGTAGTTGTACTTGGACTTCCTAAGAATATGGATAATACCATGGGTTTTGCTGCTGATAGAAGTTTGAATTTTAAAAAAATGCTAGAAGAAAATAATGTAAAAGTAGAACTTCAAGATGAAAGATTAACATCTGTTGAAGCTATAAATATTATGAAAAATAATGGACTTAAACAAATAAATAAAAAGGGTAAAACAGATATAATATCAGCTACACTTATATTAGAAAGTTACTTGAAGAAGGTAAGTTATGGTAAATAAATTAATTATTGATAATAAAGAAAAAGATACTTTTAAAGTAATTATGAAAGTGTCTACAGAAAATGGAGAATATGTTATTTATACTAAGGATGAAGTAAATAATATTGGGGACATTATTTGTTATGTGGGAAAATATGAATTTGAAGAAGGAATGCAAAGAATACTTCCAATAGAAAATATGGATACGTTAGAAAATTTAGATGAAATATTTAGACAAATAATAATGCTATTAAATAAAAGGGAGAGTAGTGACTAGATGAGAAAGAAAAGAAGAAAAAAAATCAAAGTGATACTAAGAATAGTTCTTGGTGTGATTATACTAGCAATAATAATATTTATGATATTACTTGGACCTGTTAGTAAAAGTGGTGACACGGTGGAATTTAGTGTAAAAAAAGGCGAAGGCAAAGAAAAAATAGTAGAAAATTTGAAGAGTGCAAATTTAATTAAGAGTAAGTATGTAACGTTTGCATATATTATTTTTTCAGGAAAGAAAAACTTACAAGCTGGTAATTATGAACTATCAAGAAATATGTCTGTTAAAGATATAATTACTAGTTTAAATAATGGAGATGCAATTAAAGTAAAAAAAGATGAAGTGAAAATTACTTTTAAAGAAGGAGATACTTTAAAAAACTTTGTTAAAAATGTTTGTGATAGTACAGGAATGAATTTTGATGAAGCAATCAAAAAATTAGCTGATTTAGACTTTTTAAAAAGCTTAATTGCAGATTATTGGTTTTTGACTGAAGATATACTTGATGAAAATATTTATTATCCTTTGGAAGGATATTTATATCCAGAAACTTATAATTTTTATAAAGAAGCTAATATTGAACAAGTGATGCGAAAAGTACTTAATGTTACAAATGAAAAGTTAGAACCTTTAAGAAGTGAAATAGAAACGAGTGGTTATACGGTTCATGAACTTTTAACTATTGCTAGTATTGCGGAAAAAGAAGCAATTTCTAATGACGATAGAGCAATGGTTACTCAAGTTATTTATAAAAGATTAGGACTTAATATGTCCCTTGGTATGGATGTAACTAGTTATTATGGTGTTCAAAAGGATATGAAAGAAACAATAACGCAACTTGACTTAAATGATAAAAACCCTTATAATACTAGGGTTACTACATTTATTGGACTTCCTGTTGGACCAATTTGTAATCCATCTATAGGAAGTATAAATGCTGCATTAAAACCAGCAGAGACAAATTATTTGTATTTTGTAGCTGATGTCTTAACTGGCAAAGTATATTTTGCAGAAACTGCTGAAGAATTTAATGCTTTAGTACAAAAATATATAAAGTAAAGGTGAATGAAAATTGAAAGAACAAATATTAGAAATGGAAAAGTATGCCGGAGAGCATAATGTACCTATTATCGAAAAAAAATCTATTGCATTTATAATGAAATATATTAAAGAAAAGAATATAAAAAACGTTTTAGAAATTGGAAGTGCAATTGGTTATTCTGCTATTTTGATGGCTTCTGCTAATCAAGAAACTACAGTTACAACAATTGAAAGAGATGAAGCTAGATATATGGAATGCCTTAAAAATGTTAAAAAATGTGGAATGGATAAGAAGATTAACGTTGTGTATCAAGATGCGTTAGAATTAAATTTGTCTGAAGATTTAAGATACGACTTAATATTTATCGATGCAGCAAAAGGACAATATACAAGATTTTTTGAAAAATATAAAAATTTTTTAAATCCAAATGGTGCTATTATAACTGATAATATTAAGTTTCATGGCTATGTTGGTGAATCTAATAAATTAGATAAAGGTAACTTAAAAAGTTTAGTGGAAAAAATAGAAAAATATATTGAATTTTTAAAGACAAATACTGAGTTTGATACTGAGTTTTATGACATTGGTGATGGACTTTCAGTAAGTACTTGGAAACATGAATAAACTTGTTACAGTTACAAATAAAGATTATATAAGTAAATTAAAAAAAGAGGATGTAACACTTGTTTATCCTCTTAGATTTTTTTCCACTGGTTATGAAGAATATTTTGATATAGAGAATATAGATGATTTTGTTTTAATAAATAGAATGCTTACTGATAGTGATCTAGATAAACTAGAGGTAATACTTAAAAATAGTCATGTAAAAGGAATTATGTTTGATGATTTAGGGTTATTAGATGTAATAAAGGATTTAGATGTAACTAAGATACTTTTACTTGATCATATTGCTAATAATAGTAAATCTCTAAATTATTATTTAGAATATGTAGATAGTGTAGTGGTATCTAGTGATTTAAGTAAAGAAGAAATTGAGTTGGTTGTTAAAAATGCTAATAAAAAAGTAGTTGTTTTTGCTTTTGGACTTAAAACCCTTATGTATTCTAGAAGAAACTTGGTTACTAATTATGAAAAACATTATAATATAGATGAAAATAATATATTAGATGCAAATATTAATAATAAATATTTTAAATTTATTGAGAGTAAAGAAGGTACTAAAGTGTATGCTTATCCATATTATAATGCTTTAGAATTACTTGATTTAGATAATGTTTTATATTTTTGGTATGATCCAATTCTTTTAGATATTGATAATATTATAAATGTTCTTCATGGCGATATAAGTGATGTAGAAACAAGTTCTATATTTTTAGATAAAAAGACTGTATATAAAGTAGGTGATTTAGATGCCTGAGCTACTTGCACCCGCTGGGGATTTTGAAAAGATGAAGTTTGCTTTTCTTTATGGTGCTGATGCTATTTATTGTGGTGGTCAAAATTTTAGTTTGAGAGCAAATGCTAAGAACTTTAGTTTAGAAGAGTTAAAAGAAGCTGCAGAATATGCCCATAGTTTAAATAAGAGAATATATGTTACTGTTAATATTGTATTTCATGATGATGATTTAGAGGGCCTAGAAGATTATTTAAGATACTTAGACAATATTCATGTTGATGGCATTATTGCAAGTGATATTACTGTTATTAAGGCTTGTCAAGAGCTAAAGTTAGGTTTGAGTGTTTGTTTATCTACGCAAGCAAGTACTTTAAATAGTAGAGCTGTTAAATTTTGGCAAAAACTCGGAGTTACACGTGTGGTTCTTGCTCGTGAAGCATCTCGTGAAGATTTAATTAATATTGCTAAGACAGGTGTTGAAATTGAAACGTTTATTCATGGAGCTATGTGTACTTCTTTTAGTGGTAAATGTGTTTTATCAAATTATATGACTAATAGAGATTCCAATCGTGGTGGCTGTGCTCAAGTATGCCGCTGGGAATTTAGTACTGATAATGAAAATAATTTGACAATTATGCCTAAGGATTTAAATATGGTACCCTTTATTAAAAAACAAATAGATTTAGGTGTTGCTTCCTTTAAAATTGAAGGGAGAATGCGTTCGATTTATTATGTGTCAACAGTTTTACTTGCTTACAGAAGAATGATAGATGCAGCTTTAAATGGAACTCTTACACTTGAAAAAGAAAATTATTATTTGAAAGTATTAAATAGATGTGCCAATAGAGAGTCTACACCTCAGTTTTTTGATAAATTACCTGGTGAAGATGAACAATATTGGAATGGAAGAGCGGAAGTTTCTAATCAAGATTTTTTAGGACTTGTTTTAGATTATGATAAGGATGCCAAAATGGTTACTTTAGAAGTTAGAAATTACTTTGAAAACGGTTATGATGTAGAGTTTTTTGGACCAAATCATGAAACATTTAGTTATAAAGTTAATAGAATATATGATGAAAATGATAAAGAGATAAATGTTTGTAATCATCCTAAAAGCATTATTAAACTACCGATTGATAAACAGTTAGAAAAAAATGATATGATGAGACTTAAAACGATTGACAAATAAAATATTTTATAGTATGATTATGAACTGTAAATTGTAATTAAAAAGGAGAATAAAAAAATATGAAAAAAGAAAATACATTCATTATGACTGCAGAAGGTTTCTTGGAAGCTGAAAACGAATTAAATGATCTTAAAAATGTTCGTCGTCCAGAAGTAATTAAGGCTTTAAAAGAAGCTAGAGCACTAGGGGACTTATCAGAAAATGCTGACTATGATGCGGCTAGAAATGAACAAGCTATAATTGAAGCTAAAATTCAAGAACTTGAATATAAACTAGAACATGCTGAAATTATTGATAATAAAGGTAAGAATGAAGTTAGTTTAGGTTCATCAGTTACTATAAGTTATGATGATGGTGAAAAAGAAGAATACAAAATAGTTGGTTCTATGGAAGCTGATCCGTTTGATAATAAAATATCAAATGAATCACCACTTGGAATAGCTCTTCTTAGACATAAAGTTGGCGATAATGTTGAAGTTGCTAGTCCAAACGGTGGATATACAATAAAAATTGAAAAAATAGCTTAAATTCTAAGGAATTAAGCTTATTTTCTTGTAAAATAAAAGAAGTTATATTATAATAAGATAGTTAAGGAAGGAAGTATTTATGAAAAACGTACATGAAGTTGAAATTAAACTAGAAAATGAATGGGTAAGCTCTTTAGATGCTGTATTCAAAAAGAAAAACAAAGAAGTTAAAATTGATGGTTTTAGAAAAGGAATGGCAAGTAAAGAAATTTATTTAAAACATTTTGGCATTGAATCATTATATGCTGATGCTATTGATGCTTGTATAAGTGTTGCTTATAAAAAAGCTTTAGATGCTGAAAAATTAATACCAGTTATTGAACCTCAAGTTGATGTTACTGGAATTAGTGATACAAATGTTATTTTTAAATTTACAATTATTACTAAACCAGAAGTTACTCTAGGAGATTACAAAAACTTAAAAGTTAAAAAAGAAGATGCTAAAGTAACTGATGAAGAAGTTGAACATGAAATTGAACATATGAGAAGTCATATGGCTGATGTTGTTGTTAAAGAAAATGGCACAGTTGTTGAAGGAGACACAGCAGTTATTAGCTTTACTGGTGTTGTTGATGGTAAAGAAGTTGAAGGTGCTAAGGGAGAAAATTATCCTTTAGAAATTGGAAGTCATTCATTTATTCCAGGTTTTGAAGAAGGCGTAGTAGGTATGAAGGCTGGAGAAACTAAAGAATTAAATCTTAAGTTTCCAGAAAACTATGTTGAAGAATTAAAAGGTAAAGATGTTACATTTACTGTTACTGTAAATGAAGTTAAAACTAGAGTTTTACCTGAAATTAATAAAGATTTCTTTGAAGATCTTGGATATGAAGATGTTAAAGATGAAGCTGGATTAAAGGCTAAAGTTAAAGAAGAATTAGTTCATGAAAAAGAACATAAATTAGAAGATGAATTTATGGATAAAGTTCTTGAAGCTGCAGCTAAAAATATGAAAATTGAAATTAATCCTGAAATTGTAGATGAAGAAGTTCATAGAATGATTGATCAATATGCTCAACAATTAAAAATGCAAGGTATGGATTTTAATGAATTTATGAAAATAACTGGTACTAAAGAAGAAGATTTACATAAACAAATGGAACCAGAAGCTGAAAAACGTGTTAAATATCGTTTTATGTTAGAAGCTATTGCAGAAAAAGAAGATTTAAAATTCACTAAAGAAGAAGTTGAAGCTAGAGCTGATGAAATTGCTGCATCCTATGGTGTAGATAAAGCTGAACTTTTGAAAGCTTATGGTTCAATGGATGTTATTGAATATGATATGAAAATGCATAAAGCATTAGAAATATTAAAAGAAAATAACTAAGGTCTTGAAAAAGATCTTTTTTCTTTGTATAAAACTAAATATATTTAACATTTTTGAAATTTTATGTCGGCATAAATATAGCTAAAAATAAGAACTATGTTTAAAAATGTGCTCGTAATGCTTGCTTTTATTGTACTACCTATGATATATTTTCTTTATAGGAAATAATTCAATTGTTGAGTGTCTGCCAAATCTTATTAATAGAGAGGAGGCTTGATACAATGAAGAATAAGACCTTTATTTTGAGAGTACTTGACTTTATTTGTACCATTTTATTCCTAGTTATTATCTTAATAGCTATAATAAAAAAATGACACTTAGTCAATAGACTAAATGTCTGAAACTTTTATAAGGCAGACATTCAACGTGCTAAATTGAATGTTTCCTATTTTAATTTATGCAAATTCCTTTGCTATATACATAATAGCATGACTATTTATTTTTGTCAAACATTACGAATTGTTATTTTTTAAAATTTTTATCAATATAAATGTAGCTGAAAATATCTGTAAAACTAATTAAATGTAACAAAAAAATAAAACTAAAATATGTTTATAATGCTTGCTTTATTGTACTACCTATGATATATTTTATTTATAGGAAATAATTCAATTGTTGAGTGTCTGCCAAATCTTATTAATAGAGAGGAGGCTTGATGCAATGAAGAATAAGACCTTTATTTTAAGAGTACTTGACTTTATTTGTAGCATTTTATTCCTAGTTATTATCTTAATAGCTATAATAAAAAAATGACACTTAGCTCTATGAACTTTTATGGTTCAATAGACTAAATGTCTAACCACTATACGGTAGGCATTCAACGTGCAAAATTGAATGTTTCCTATTTTAATTTATGCAAATTCCTTTGCTATATACATAATAGCATGACTATTTATTTTTGTCAAACATTACGAATTGTTATTTTTTAAAATTTTTATCAATATAAATGTAGCTGAAAATATCTGTAAAACTAATTAAATGTAACAAAAAAATAAAACTAAAATATGTTTATAATGCTTGCTTTATTGTACTACCTATGATATATTTTATTTATAGGAAATAATTCAATTGTTGAGTGTCTGCCAAATCTTATTAATAGAGAGGAGGCTTGATACAATGAAGAATAAGACCTTTATTTTAAGAGTACTTGTCTTTATTTGTAGCATTTTATTCCTAGTTATTATCTTAATAACTATAATAAAAAAATGACACTTAGCTCTATGAACTTTTATAGTTCAATAGACTAAATGTCTGTAACTTATACAAGGCAGGCATTCAACGTATCAAATTGAATGTTTCCTATTTTAATTTATGCAAATTTCTTTGCTATATACATAATAGCATGACTATTTATTTTTGTCAAATAATTATTTGCTTTAAAATATAGCTTTAATATTTTATATAATATAAGCAATTATACCAGCAATTACGCTTGCTACCATGACTAGAAGCATAATCCATGCTACGATTTTTTGTGCTTTTTTATTCAAAATAATTCACCACTTTCTTTTGTTTCTATTAATAATTTATCATAATTTTAATAATTTTGCAATATAATTAAGTGGTGATAGAAATGTGGACAAGCTTAAGTAAGAAAATGTATTTGTTTATGGTCATTGTTTTAGTTATAGGTATTATTACTGGTGTAGTGTTTGTTATTATGCTAGATGAAGCCACAAAAGAAATATTATTCTTGAATATAAATGATTTTTTACAAAGCTTTGGTAAAAGCAATATAAGTACATTACTTATACATTTAGTTATTTTATCAACTCTTCTTATATTAAGTATTTTTTTAATTGGCGGTTCACTTGTTATATTCTTTATGTTTTATAATGGATTTACCATAGGTTTTATTATTAGTTCTATTACATGTATATTTGGTATAAAGGGCATGCTTTTTGGTACTATTTATGCAATTATTACTAAATTATTATTTTTAATATTACTTGTTATATTTAGTGTAAATTTATTTAAGATAGTAAAGTGTGTCATAGATTATATTGTTTATAAAAAAAATAATAAAGAAACACTTTCTATATTTATGAAAAGAAGTATTGTTTTTATAGGATTGGTTATGTTTAATGATATAATTTTATATTTTGCTGGTGTAAAACTTATAAATATCTTTAATTTTCTAATAAAATAAGTTATAATAATTACGTGATGTTTATGGAAAAAGTAATTATTGGAATATCTGGGGGAGTAGATTCTGCGGTGGGTGCTCTTCTTTTAAAACAACAAGGCTTTGATGTTGAAGGCCTTTTTATGCGTAATTGGGATAGTAATATTAATAATGATTTTTTAGGAAATCCTAATGATTTTAATGATATATGTCCTCAAGAAAAGGATTATAATGATGCCTTAGAGTTATGTCAAAAGTTAGACATTAAACTTCATAGAATAGATTTTATTAAAGAATATTGGGATTATGTATTTACATATTTTTTAGAAGAGTTAAAAAAGGGAAGAACACCAAATCCAGATATGTTATGTAATAAATTTATTAAGTTTGATTTATTTATAAAAGAAGCTAAAAGATTAGGAGCAGATTATATAGCTACTGGTCACTATGCTAGAATGGATGATGGCAAGCTTAAAAGAGCTATTGATTTAAATAAAGATCAAACATATTTTTTAGCAGATGTTAAGAGGGAAGCTTTAAAAAATGTTTTATTTCCAGTCGGAGATTATACAAAACCTGAAATTAGAAAGATTGCTGAAGAAAATAATTTGAATGTTGCTCATAAGAAAGATTCGACGGGAATTTGTTTTATTGGGGAAAGAAACTATCAAAAGTTTATTGAAAATTATTTAAGACCTAATCCTGGTGATATTGTTAATGTTGAAACTAAAGAAGTTATTGGAAGACATACAGGACTTATGAATTATACAATTGGGCAAAGAAGAAATGTTGGTATAAGTGGGAATCTTGAAAGACATTATGTATGTGGCAAAAATGTAGAAAAAAATATATTATATGTAGCTTTTGGTGAAGATAATAGATACTTAATGAGTGATGAATGTATTATAGATAATGTTAATTTTATAAGTGATTTAAGACCTACATTTTGTACTGCTAAATTTAGATATCGTGATCAAGATCATGCTGTTGAACTTGAATACCTAGAAAATAATAAGATTAGAGTTAAATATCCTGAAAAAGTTAAGGCTGTTACACCTGGCCAAGCATGTGTTTTATATCTTGGTGAAGAGTGTCTTGGTTGTGGCTTTATTGATGAAATCAAAAATAATGATGAATATTTGTGGTATTTACACAATTAATCTTGATTTTTAGTGTTAAGTTATGTATAATTGATGTGTAAACTTTAAAGAAGGTAGTGATAAATATGGATAGATTAAATGAATTATTGCAAGAATTGGGGCTTTCAAAAGTTAAACTTGCAAAATATTTAGGAGTAAGTCGTCAGATGGTATATAACTATTTAGTTTTAGATAGTTTAGATAAATGGCCTAAAGAAAAGAAAGTATTACTTTTACAACTTTTAGATATTAAAGACGGAAGTAAAAAGAGTATTGAATCAATTGTGGTTGATACTAATTATTTGATGGATGTTGAAAAAAGACTTAATAGTGCAATTAAACAAACTAACAATATTGAAGCATATATTGATATGAATGGTCTTACTAAAGATAATAAGCAACTTTTAAATGATTTTATCTTTTTACTTAAAGAAAAATTAGAAGACAATGATAGTGAAGAAAGTAGTGCTATTAAATATATGTATTATATGCTTCAATCAATGGATAATGTTCCTGAAATAAAGTATATTATGGCTTATATGGCTAAATCTAATTGTTTTATTAAACCTGAAGAATTTAAATTTGATGAAGATAGACAATTTATTTTTGAAGGAATACTTTATTCGGCTTTAACACTTTATAATAATGGAGGAGCTTCTAAGAATAGACTTGCAGAAAGTCATAGAAAATTTATTCAAGAAATAGAACAAAAAAATGAAGAAAAATTGACAAGAACTCAACAACTTAGTACAGTTAAAATTCAAGCTTTAAGAGAACTTGGATATAATGATATAAATGCAGAAAATGCTGCAGAAGTATTTGAAAAAATGGCAGAAATACAAACTAGAAAAGTATAGAGGTTATAATGAAAAATAAAAATAAATTGATTGCAGTTTTAAGTGTAGTTATTGTGGTTTTAATGATAATTATATTAATATTACTTATTAAAAAAGGTATTCCAGTTAATTCTAAAAAAGATGTTGTTACAAGTGCATATGCATATGTTGGAAATAGTAATTTAGAAAAATGTGATGGTTTAGTTATGTATAATAAAGATAAAGTAACAAAAGATACTTTAGATAATACTACTAAAATATGTTTATCTTATACTCTACTAGATGTAAAAGGTGAAGAAGTAAAACTTAATAAAAATAATAAAGAGAATCTTTGCACTTTAAAAGATGATATGGTATTTGCTTTAGATAATTATGAAGGAGATATTTGTACAGTAACAAAGGTGTCAAAAGATGATGTTCATAAACAATATAAAGCTGTTTTTGGGGAAGAACTTAAGACAGATGAAAGCTTTAAACTTGATAATGTAAGTATTTGTCATTATAGTGATGATTACTATTATTGTGGTTTATCTGAGAAGTATACATATACTATCGGGGGAGAACCTCATACATTTAGAACAATTAAGAATTCTTATAAAAAAGATGATAAATTAATTATATATGATTACTTTTTAAAAGTTATAAATGATGAATGTTATACAAGTTTTATGACTAATGATAAAAATGATAAATGTACTAAAAAATATGATTCTAAGAAAGATGTAAATTATAATTTTATGAAAAGATATGGTACTTTATATAAACATACTTTTCAAAAAGAAGGAGATAATTATTATTGGGTATCAAGTGAACAAAGTTAAATATTAACTGGTAGATTAATTTTCTATCAGTTAATATTTTTTATTTTGCAATTAAGACAGATAATTTTAATAGAACTTATAATATTAATAAAACTGGTGTAGTTCATTAACTATACCAGTTTTATCTATTTAATTTTTTGAGTATTTTTGAAGTTTAGTTTAACATAGTTTGCTAGAATATCTTTACCTTTGTCATTTACTAAGCTTTGAACAAAATTATCTACATTTGTTCCTGCTCCTTTAGGTATTTCTTTTCCTATTTCTTCACTCATTTTATACATTTCTCTTAGAAATATGTATCTGCTTATGATTGATGCACATGCAACACTTAAACATTGTTCTTCAGCTCTTGGAGTAAATGTTATATCTTTTACTTTTTTAGGAATATCTGTTAAATATCCAAAATAATTTTTAGGTGGTGTAAATTGATCCACTACAATCTTGTCATATGGATAATTTTTTTCTACAAGATTAAGTAATACTTTATTATGAAGTATTGCTTTTATTTTATTCATATTAACAGTTTCATGATTTAGATTGTTATATTCTTTATTACTTAAAATAAATGCCGAGTAGGGAATTTTTTGCATAATTTCTGGTGCTATTTGTTTGATGTAATCATCTGTTATTTTTTTTGAGTCTGTTACCTTTAAATTATGTAGGTATTCTACATTTGCTGTTTCTACGAATGTGGCACAAACTACGATTGGGCCAAAGTAATCACCAGTTCCAACTTCATCTGAACCTATCGTTGAATATTTATCATAATTAAATGTTTTCTTTTCTTCCTTTTTTTCAGTCTTATCTTTACCGGTTTTAATGTCTATAATTCTGCCGTTAAATTTCTTTTCCATATCTATCCAAATATTTGCATCTATGTCTGCAGATATCCCTTGAAACATAACTTTGCCAGATTCATATAAAGTTATAATTGTGCCTCCTTCATCTGCTTGAAAAATAGCATACGGAGGAGTTTTATCTCTTTTTAAATCTTCGTAGTATTTTATCATTTTAGATTTTATATTATCACTTACTTTAAAAACTATTGTCATAATGTTTTCCTTTCATATTTATTATTTTAACATATTTTTTTAAAATTTGATAATATTTGACTTTATTTTTGTCCATATTTATAATATAATTAATGTAAGGAGAGTAGAAAAATGAATATAATGAGTGCTGTGATAATATTAATAGTATTATTTTATGTGGTCTTGGGGTTTAAACGTGGGGTTATTAAAACAGGTGTGTCTCTGGTTGGGACTGTTGCTATTTTGGTAGTATCTTTTGTTTTAAAAGATATTGTTGCTAATTTTTTAATGGATAAATTACCATTCTTTAATTTTGGTGGAGTATTTGATGGAATTACATCAATTAATATACTTATGTATGAAATGATTTCTTTCATAGTAGTTTTTGTAGTTTTATATTGTTTTTTAAATATATTACTTACATTATCAGGCTTAATAGAAAAAATATTGAAACTTACAATAGTACTTGCAATACCATCCAAAATACTTGGAGCTTTGCTTGGTCTAGTTGAAGGTGTTATAGTAGCTTTCTTAGTATCGTTTGTATTTTTACATTTAGCTCCGACGGAAAGCTATGTAATGGATAGTAAATTAGCTATTATAGTTTTAGAAAGAACACCATTTATCGGAAAGATGACTACAAGTACTACACTTGCTTTGGAAGATATAAATAATATTGTTAATTCTTTAAAAGAAGATGACAATAGATCTGAAGCTAATTATAAAGTATTGCATCAAATGATTTATTGGAAAGTTATATCTGTTGATCAAGCACAAAAACTAATAAATGATAAGAAAATCGAATTTGATAACGAAATTGAGCTTAATGGTGATTAAATGATAAAATATTTAGAAAAAGAAGAAGATTTTAATAATATGATTCAAAATAGAATTTTAGTTGATTTTTATGCTGATTGGTGTGGGCCATGTAAAAGACTTGGTTCTATCCTTGAAGAAATAGATGGTATTGATATTTTAAAAATAAATGTAGATTTATTTCAAGCTATTTCTAATAAGTATGGAGTCATGAGTATTCCAACTTTGATAATATTTGAAAATGGTGAAGAAATAAGAAAAAATATTGGTTTTAAAACTAAAGAAGAATTATTAGAATTTATAAAATAATTAATGCTGGGGTTAGCTAATTACACTAACTCCAGCATTTTTGTAAGCTCGCATGAGTGGACCTGCTCCAAGTTTTATGCCTCCGAAATATCTTACTACAACAATCATTTTATTATTTAAATTTTTAGTTTCTAACAAGTTATATAATGGTAATCCTGCTGTACCACTTGGTTCTTTATCATCAGTTTTACCTGCAGTAGATTCAAATTTATAGGCATAGACGATATGTTTAGCTTTTTTATGTTCTTTTCTTAAAACTTCAGTTATTTCTTTTACTTCATTTATGTTTTCCAGTTCATAAAAATAAGCAATAAATTTTGATTTTTTTATTTCAGTTTGGTTTGTTTTTAGTAATTTCATAAAAAATTCCTTTCATCTATTAATTATATCGTAAAATTGAGAAAATTTGTAGTATAATATATTTGATGGAGGTGCTTATGTTAAAAGAAAAGTTAAAAACTATTCCTCATTTACCTGGATCATATCAAATGCGTAATATAAATAATACTGTTATATATGTTGGAAAAGCTAAAGATTTATATAAGAGAGTAAATAGTTATTTTAAGGGTAATGTTACGGGAAAAACTGCTAAGATGGTTAGTGAAGTTGTTGATTTTACTTATATTACAACTGCTACAGAACAAGAAGCTTTTATTTTGGAACTTAATTTAATTAAAGAATATGATCCAAAGTATAATATTTTACTTAAAGATGATAAATCATATCCATATATTGAATACATAAGTAAACCTTATCCAAGGCTTAAAGTTTCTAGATATTTAAGTGTTAAAAAGAAAGATAAAAAACTTTTGTTTGGGCCTTATCCAAATGCTTATGCAGCAAGAAAGATAGTTAATTTAATTAATAGATTGTATCCTTTAAAAAAATGCGAAGGGATGCCTAAGGATGTATGTTTGTATTTTCATATTGGGGAGTGTTTAGGCTATTGCTCTAAAAAGATTGATAAAGATGCTTTAGATAAAATGGAAAAAGATATTTTAGAGTTCCTAAGAGGTAATGACAAAATATTAATTGATAAAATAATGGAGAAAATTGATATATTTAGTAATATGCTTAATTTTGAAGCAGCTTTAGAACTAAAAAAAGAACTTGATTATATTAAAGTTGTACTAGATAAACAAAAGGTTGAACTTCATGATTATGTTAATAGAGATGTAATATCATATTATCTTGATGAAGGAATTGTGTCTGTCCAAATACTATTTGTTAGAAATGGTAAAATTGTTGGGGGAAATAATGATAAATTCTATTTAATGAGTGATATTTTAGATGAAGTGAACTCTTATATTTTGAAGTTTTATCAAAGACATGAAATACCTAAAGAACTTTTAGTGGAAAAAGATTTAAATGCAGAAATAATAGCTAATATTTTGGGTAATAAAGTCGTGGTACCTGAAAAAGGAAAGAAGAAAAATTTACTTAATATGGCCAAAGAAAATGCTAAAATAGCTCTAGAACAAGAACTTGTGATGATTAAAAATGATGAAAAAAGAAGTGTACTTGCTAATGATGAGTTAAGAGAACTTGTTGGTTTGAAAGTTTTAAATAGAATTGATTCTTTTGATAATTCAAATTTATTTGGAACTTATGCTGTATCTGGTATGGTTGTATTTAAAAATGGAAAGCCTGCAAAAAAAGAATATCGTAAATATAAAGTTAGTGTTGATAAAAATGATGATTATAATACTATGAGAGAAGTTATTTATCGAAGATACTACAGATGTATGGTTGAACAAAGTGAAATGCCAGATTTAATACTTGTTGATGGTGGTGTTAGTCAAATAAATGCTTGTAAGAGTATTTTAGATGAACTTCATTTAAATATTAAAGTTTGTGGACTTAGAAAAGATGATCATCATAGAACTAATGAACTTGTGGATGGTGATACTTTAAATGTTATAAAAATTCCTCGAATGAGTGATGTTTTTCATTATTTAACGAGAATTCAAGATGAAGTACATAGATATACGATTTACTATCATAAAACTTTGCGAGATAAAGGTTCTATTGGTAGTTTACTTGATAATATTGATGGTATTGGTAATGTTAGAAAAAAAGAATTAGTAAAGAGGTATGGCAGTATTAAAAAAATGGGAGAGGCTAGTATAGGTGAGTTATCTGAAATTATACCTGAGGCTGTGGCAATTAATTTAAAAAAATATTTAGAAAGTAGGGATGGTAGTGATACTTGCAAAAAATAAAATGATTGTTCCTAATAATAATATTACATATTTTTTAAATCCAGATTATATTTATATACCTGTTAGTAAAATAAATGTTAAAGAAAATGAATATGTTTATAAAAATCAAGAAGTGGCTGATAAGTGTATATCGTCAGTGTCTGGTAAAGTATTGGGAATAAAAAAGTGTAATGTAATGGGAAAGATAAGAAACACATTAGTGATTCAAAATGATTATAGAGAATATTTTAAAGAAAATAAAGATGTTTTAAAAATTAGTATACCAGGAATACTTAAACTTCTTGAAAAAGATAAGACTTTGTTTGATAAATTTAAAAGTAGTAAAACATTTGATAATATCGTAGTAATTGCTATAAATGATAACCCATATGTTTATAATGAAGTGTTTTTACTTAAAGAAAATATTAATGATATATTGGATTTTTATATTAAGTTAGTTAATTTATATGCTTGTAATAATAATATGTTAGTTTTAAAAAATACTGATGCCTTTGTAATTAATGAATGTTTAAATACTATTGGTAGTTATCCTGAGATTAAACTAAGTTTAGTTAGAGATGAATATTTACTTGAAAATAGTGAAGTATTAAATAAATATTTGAGACTTCAAGGTAATACATTATTTTTAAAAGTTAGTGAACTTATAAAAATATATAACTTATTTAAAGGAAAAGTAAGTACTACAAAAGTTGTTACTATATCTGGTGATGCTATTAAAGAAAGTAAGGTTATAAGATTAAAGATTAATACAGCTTTAAAAGATGTAATTGATAAATATATTGATATTACTTTTAAAGATTATGAATGTATTGTTAATGGACTGATGAATGGTTTTAAAATTAGTAATGTTAATAATTTTATAATTACAAGTGATGTTATTAGTATAAATATTATGAAAAAAAGAAATAATGATACTTTAGCTTGTATTCGATGTGCAAAATGTATTAGTGTTTGTCCAGTAGGAGTCAATCCTGTTACTTTGCAAAATAAAGATAAATGTATAGATTGTGGATTATGTACTTATTTTTGCCCTTGTTATATAAATTTAAGAGAAAGGTTAAGATAGTATGAATGTATATTTGCATGATAAAAATGATTTGAAAATGAATGCAATAAAATATATTCTTTGTTTAATACCTCTTTATATATATGGTTTATATAAAAATGGTATTTTACTTTACTCTAGAGAATATATCTCTTTTGTTAGTATATTTAAAATTATTTATTTAGTTTTATTATCTGTTATTGCTTATTTTTTAACTAATAAAATATTAAAGAAAAAGGTTAGATTTGATTTAACTTTCTTAAGCTTGTTTTTAATACCTCTTTTTGTGCCAAGAAGTATAAATTTATTGGTTTATTTTGTAGTTATGTTTTTGGTTTTACTTTTTAGAAGATATTATAATGTAGCTTTTATTATATTTATATTGTCACTTTTAGGAAAGTTTACGACAGTGGCTGATAATGTAGATGTTTATGCCTTTAGTACTTGGGATCTTTTGTGGGGAAGAAATATTGGGGGAATTGGTTCAACATCAATTGTTTTAGGTGTTGTTATTGCTTTGGTGCTTGCATTTATTAATAATTATAAATATTTGATTAGTTTATCTGGGATAGTTTGTTTTGCTGCTTTTAGTATTTTATTTAAAGATTGTAGTTTTTTAATGAATGGTAATGCTATTTTAACAATTCTTTTTATTGCTAGTTTACCTGATAAAAGTCCAGTTTTAAAAAAATATATGGTCTTTTATGGAGCTTTGATTGGTATATTAGGTTTTCTTTTGATGAAAGTAGTAAATCCTTATTATGGAATGGTTTTAGGTGTTGCAATAATAAGTATAATTTATGAATACTGTTTTGTTAAAAAAATTAGAAAATAAAATTAATCTTTGGGCATTTTGAAAATTTGTTATTTAAGTAGAAAATAAAAAAATGTAGCTTAGTTCATAAGTTGCATTTTTTTGCTGGTTGTCTTGACATTTATTGTAAAAAGAAATAAAATATAACCAAAAGTTATAAGTGAGGTTCTAATGAAATTAGTGTTTCCAAATTTAGAATTAAAAGAAGAATATTATAAATTAGTAGAAAGTGCTAAAAAAAATGGCGATATATCTGAAATGGGTAATGCTTATCGTGAAAATGAAAAGTATGAGGATATGTTAATTAGACTAGAAAATCGTAGTAAAGGTGTTAATATTTCTAGTAGAGATGTTCCTGCAACAGTACATTTTATAGTAAATGATGATGATAAAATTGTGGGAACAATCGATATTAGACACACTTTAAATGATAATTATTTTTCTAGACTAGGACATGTTGCATACTATATAAAATTAGAAGAAAGAAATAAGGGATTTGCAACGGAAGCATTAGGATTAGCCCTTGAAAAATTAAAAAATGAATATAAAGTAAGTAATGTTTTAATTACGTGTTTAAAAGCAAATATTGCATCAAGAAAAGTAATTGAGGCAAATGGCGGTGTTTTTGAAAAAGAATTTTATGATGAGATAACAAATAGTTATATTGAAAGATTTTGGATAATAACAAAAGGGTTAATTGCTCCGAAAACTGTTTGATTAACGACAAACATGAATTGTAATAATAATTGTAAATGGTGTTATGCTCAAAAATACATTTGTTTTAATAAAATTATGTCATTTTCAAAAATATCAGAATATGTTTTGCAATTTAGAAAAAATGGAGTAAAAAAGATAATTTTAATTGGAGGAGAACCAAGCATACACCCTGATATTTTAAAAATAATAAAGTTTATTTCTGAAAATAAAATGGAAGTGGCAATGGCTACAAATGGTAGAAAATTTAGTGATATTGAATTTACAAAATTAGCAAAAAAGTATGGATTGAAAAACGTTAATATTTCTTTAAAGGGATCTAGTGAAGATGAATATTTGAGAAACACCAACAATAAAGGCTTTACAGAAGCTATGGAAGGATATAAAAATTTACAAAAATGTAATATTAACACAACGATATCATATGTTTTGTGTGATAAAAATTATGATACTTTTGATAATTTTTGGAACTTAGTGAAAAAAGAAAATCTAAATAATATATTATTTCAACTTTATAAACCGTCAGCAGAAGATAAAACTTATCCAATTTCAATTTTTGAATTGGCTGATTTATGTAAGTATGTGTATGATAAAATTTATAAGGAAGATAAGAATTTTGTTTTTGAAATGTCTATACCATTGTGTGTTTTGGATGAAAATATGCTAAATCATATGATATTGAAAAATCGTATTATAACATGTTGCCATATATCTAAGGGAACTGGTTTAGTTTTTGATTCTGATTTTAATATTATACCTTGTAATCATTTTATGGGACATCCATTAAATGAATCAGTATTAAATTCAAATGAAATTTTAAAATTTTGGAACTGTTTAAGAGCAAAAGAATTTAGAAAAATTATTGCTAGATATCCTTCAGAAGTATGTTCAAGATGTAGAAAATGGTATCAATGTGGTGGAGGTTGTTCTATTAGATGGTTATCTATGGATCCAACCAAAATTATAAATGATAAATATGTTTATGATAAGGAGGTAACAAAATGAATGCTTTAGAATTATTAAAACAAAATATTAATAATTCTGGAATTGATGCAGTAGAAACTATTGGGTTATCTACACCAAAAGCTAATAATCTTGATTGCGATTGTGTTGATGGCGATTGTTCTACTGGTGGTTATGAATATTAATTTTATGATTTAAAAGGATTTAAAAATTTTATTTCCTTTTTTTATGTATTTAATAAAAAATTATTTAAGCTGTCGTGATATGTATGAAAAATATTACAAATATGCGTGAAATTGTTTGCAAATTGTCAAAAAAGGTGATATAATAGGTACGATTTTGAGCAAGTGGATAAAGGGGAATGTTATGGCTTATATAAAAGATGAAGAAATAAATGAAATTAGAAGTCGTGCAAATATAGTTGATGTTATTTCTAGTTATTTAAATGTTAGTCCAAAAGGTAAAAATTATGTTTGTCTTTGTCCTTTTCATAATGATCATTCACCTAGTTTAATTATTTCACCAGAAAAGCAAATATTTAATTGTTTTACATGTCGTACTGGTGGAAATGTTTTTTCTTTTGTTATGAAATATGAAAATGTTTCATTTTTAGAATCTATTAAGATAGTAGCTGATAAAATTGGTTATGATTTGAAAATAAAGGATTTTGATGTAAATGTAGATCCTAGAAATAAAGAGGAACTGGAAATTTATGATTATGCTAGTAAATATTATCTTAATAATATTAATACTGCTGATGGTATAAAAGCTCGGGAATATTTAAGTAAAAGAGGAATTAATGATGCTATTATAAAAGAATTTAAATTGGGACTTGCATTAAATAATAAAGATATATTTTATAAATTGGCTAGTAAAAAGGGCTGGAGTGTAGATGCTCTAGATAAACTAGGGCTTATTAATAAGGTTAATGCTAATATATATGATACTTTTATAAATAGAATTGTTATTCCAATAGAGAATTTAAAAGGGGAAGTTGTTGGGTTTACAGGAAGAATATTTAATGGTGAAGATAATACAGCAAAATATTTGAATACCAAAGAGACAGAAATATTTAAAAAAAGTAGTTTATTATTTAATTATCATAATGCTAAAAATTTTATTAGAGAAAAAAGAAGTGTTATTGTAGTTGAAGGTAATATGGATGCTATAAAAATGAGTGCTAAGGGATTTAAAAATGTCGTGGCACTTATGGGAGTTGCTTTATCTAGTGAACAAATTGATATCTTAAAAAGATTAAAGGTGCCAGTTATTCTGATGCTTGATAATGATGCGGCGGGAGAAGATGCTACGGTTAAAAATGGTGAAGTTTTAGTCAAAGCGGGTCTTGATACTAGAGTTATTCGTTTAAGTGGTGCTAAAGATCCAGATGAGTATATAGAAAAATATGGCATTGAAGCCATGGAAAATAATGTTAATAATGCAATTAAGTATATAGATTTTAAAATAGAATATTTAAAGAAAAATAAAAATTTAGATAATATGGAAGATATGATTACTTATGTAAAAGAAGTAATAAATAGCTTAAATGATCAAGATGACTTGACAAAAGAGCTAATTATATCTAAAATAAGCAAGGATTATCGAATTGATGTTGATGTGTTAAAAAAAGGTTTAGGAAATACTCCGAAGGTAAAAAGTGAAATAGTTCAAGTAATAAAACCTAAAATATCAAAATATCATAAAGCAAGTCATAAAGTACTTTATTATATGCTAATAGATACTAAATATATAAGTATGTATAAAAATACACTTGGGTACTTTAAAGAAAGGATGGAAAGGATTTTAGCTAGTGAAATAGAATATTATGCTGAAAATATGAATGGTATTAATGTAGCAGATTTTACAACGTATATGTTAGAAAAGGAAGATGAATACGAATTTTTACAAATAATTTTAAGTGAAAATGGGAATACTTCTATAAGTGATGATGAGTTTACGTCGTGTGTGAAAGCTATATTAAATATTTATAAAAAAGAGGAAATTGAAAAAATTAAAAATCAAATTACTCTAGAACTTGATCAAAGTAATAAAGAAAAGTTACTTGGTAAGTTAATTGATTTAAAAAGGAAGTGTGAATAATGGAAACAATTAAAACTTTAGAAGAAAGAGAAAATAATCTGATAGAAAAGGGGAAACAAAAGGGTTTCATTACCTATGAAGAGTTAGCTTTAGAATTAAAAGGATTAGATATTGATAATGATGCGTTAGATAATTTATATAATAAATTAGTTGATAATAGTATAGCAGTTGTTGCAGAAGCTGATATTGATTCTAATACTGGTGAAGCAAAGATTAAAGAAGAAACTAAAGAAGAAATCATTTTAAGTGATGAGGATATAACTAAAGATGTCAATATTAATGATCCCGTTAGAATGTATTTAAAAGAAATTGGGAGGATTCCACTTCTTTCAACTGATGAAGAAGCTGAAATATCTAAAAGAGTAGCTTTAGATGACCCAGAAGCAAAAAGAATACTTGCAGAGTCTAATTTACGTTTAGTTGTATCTATTGCTAAAAGATATGTTGGTCGTGGTCTTTTATTCTTAGATTTAATTCAAGAAGGTAATATTGGTCTTATGAAAGCTGTTGAAAAGTTTGATTATGATAAAGGCTATAAATTTTCAACTTATGCTACTTGGTGGATTAGACAAGCAATTACAAGAGCACTCGCAGATCAAGCAAGAACTATACGTGTTCCAGTTCATATGGTTGAAACAATTAATAAGATGAGTAGAGTACAAAGACAACTTACGCTAGAACTTAATCGTGAACCAAGTGAAGAAGAAATTGCTAAAAAAATGGGAGTTGGTGTAGATAAGGTACGTGAAGTTTTAAAAATTAGTCAAGAACCAGTATCTTTAGAAACTCCAATCGGAGAAGAAGATGATTCACATTTAGGTGATTTTCTAAAAGATGAGTCAAGTTTATCACCAGAAGAATATACAGAAAATGAAATATTAAAGGAAGAAATTAAAGAAGTTTTAATGTCACTTCAAGCCAGAGAACAAGAAGTTTTAGAGCTTAGATTTGGTTTACTTGATGGAACTTGTCATACACTTGAAGAAGTTGGTAAAAAATTCAATGTAACTAGGGAACGTATAAGACAAATTGAAGCAAAAGCTTTAAGAAAATTAAGACACCCATCTCGTGCTAAAAAATTAAAGGATTTCTTAGAAGAATGATAAGAATTAAAGCTTTAGCTGGGCTTGTTGATAAGGATACTAAACTTGTAGATATTGGTACTGATCATGCACTTTTACCAATTTATCTTTATGAGAATAATATTACTAGAAATATCGTGGGAAGTGATATTTCTAGTAATGCTTTAGAGTTTGCAAAGAATAATTTGCTTAAACATAATTTAGATAATAAAATTAAACTTGTGGTAAGTGATGGTTTTAAAAATTTAGATGAAAAATTTGATACAGCAGTTATTTCTGGAATGGGTACAGATACGATAAAAAAAATATTAGATATAAATGATCTACCTAATAAATTGATTATATCTAGTCATAAGAATGTTCATGAATTAAGAATTTTTATGCAAAAAAAAGGATATAAGATTGTTGAAGAAATAACTTTAAAAGAAAATAATATCTTTTATGATATTATTAAATATGAAAAGGGAAAAGAAGTTTTAAATAATTTTGATATATTAGTTGGTAAAAGTAATAATGAAGAATATAGAAAATATATATTAGAAAAATATAAGCTTATTTATGTTAAATCAAAAAATGAAAAGTATTTAAAGTATATAGAAATTATTGAAAAAACACAGGATTTGAAGAATTTGTAATTGTTTTTCTTTCAGTGGTAACAGTTTTTGTTACTTCTTTTTTTGGGGTTATATCAATTGTTTTAGTGTTACTTGTTTTATTAAACTCTTTGGCAAGTTCTAGTACTTTTTTAGCATTTGACATCATGGGTTTAATTTCTTTGTAGATCGGTATTGCTTGATTTACTATGCCTAAACCTTTGGAAATGCCAGATAAAACTTTAGTTAAACTAAGTGAGGCTTTAGCTACATTAGTACCAAACATATACAATCACCTATATAATTATATGAAAAAAATTAATAATTGATTGTATTATTTTGAGAAATTTGTTATACTTAAATATAGTAAAGGGTGTTGTAATATGGTTACAGATAATGCTAAATCAAACAGTGCTAATCCATTTATAGTTATTTTTAATATATTTAAATATGCTTTTGTTGGTTTAAAATATATTGCATATGATTTTTGGGTATCTTTATATACTGGAGCAAGTTATACTCTTGATAAGACATATCAAAGTACAAAACAAGCTTTTTTAACTGAAGAAGATAGAATATATGAAAGAACTAAAAGAAAAGTAAAAAAAGAGAAAGCTTATAAATATAGTGCTAAGACTCTTGCTAAATTAGAAGAAGAAAAGAAAGCTCTTTTAGTTGATTTACAAACAGCTGGGGCTACAAGAAGTAAAGAACCTCATGTATATTACTATAAAGTTAGAGATAATACAGGAAGAATTATAACTGGGACAATGAATGGATTAAGTAAACTTGATATTAATGCTTATTTACTTAATGAAGGGTATGATGTTTATGTTATCAAAACTTCTTCATTTATTGATTTTGCTTTTAAAGATTCATCATTTTTAGGAAAGAAAATGTCCACTAAAGATTTAATATTTTGGCTTACACAATTATCTACATATATTAAAGCAGGACTTACATTAAATGAATCTATTAAAATTCTTACAACTCAAATGAAAGGAAATAAAGCAAGGACTACAGCTTTTAAAGCTATATCATATGAACTTACTTTAGGGGAAAGCTTTTCATCAGCATTAGAAAAACAAGGAAACATGTTTCCTCCATTACTTATTAATATGATTAAAGCTGCTGAAGCAAGTGGAACTTTAATTGAAACGTTAGATGATATGGCGGCATATTATACTGATATAGATGAAACTAAAAAACAAATGAGAAGTGCTATGACTTATCCGTTAATAGTGTCAATATTTTCTGTTGCAGTTATTATTTTTATTATGCTATATGTTGTTCCTCAATTTGAAAAAATTTATGCTGAACAAGGTGCACCAATTACAGGAATTACTAAATTTGTTATAAACTTTAGTGTGTTTATTAAAAATGATTGGTATTTAGTTCTTATATTTGTAGCATTAACTATTATTACAATAACACTTCTTTATAAACATGTTAAAGCTTTTAGAACTAGCATGCAAATATTTCTTATGAAAATACCTGTTATTAAAGATATAATTATTTATAATGAACTTACTATATTTAGTAAAACGTTTGCATCGCTTTTACGTAATAATGTATTTATTACTGATAGTATGGATATACTAAGTAAAATAACTAATAATGAAATATATAAATCTATTTTATATAAAACTATTCAAAATATTGTTAAAGGGGATAAAATAAGTGATGCTTTTAAAGATCATTGGGCGATACCTGATGTTGCATATTATATGATTGTTACTGGGGAATCTACTGGAGAACTTGCAGAAATGATGCAAAAGGTAAGTGATTATTATCAAGGACTTCATAAAAATATGATTAATAGTTTAAAAGCTTTTATTGAACCAATTATGATTGCATTTTTAGCTGTTGTTGTTGGTGGCATTATTATTGCTGTAATTATTCCAATGTTTAACTTATATGGAACTATTCAAAATAGTTAAGGAGGGTTTTAAATGAAAATTTTGTCGTTTATATTGGGAACTATTATGGGTTCCTTTTATCTTGTTTTGGGAACTAGACTTCCTAAAGGAGAAGATGTAGTTAAATCTAGAAGTAGATGTGATAGTTGTAAAAAAATATTAAAGTGGTATAATTTAATTCCTTTAGTATCATTTGTAGTTCAAAGAGGTAAATGTAGTAATTGTGGGAAAAAAATAAGTAGTGAACATTTTTGGATTGAACTTTTAACAGCCTTTTTATTCCTCCTTACCAGTATTTATTTTCCATTTGGTTATAATTATCTTGTTGGTTTAATTATTGTGTCTTTAATGGTTATTATATTTGTTTCTGACTTTAAATATATGATTATACTGGATTCTCCACTTATTGTATCTATGATACTTGTAATTATTTTAAAATTAGTTTATTTTGGCTTTAAAAATGCATTTGTTAGTGTTATTTGTGGTTTAGTATTATTTTTGATAATGCTTTTAATTGAAAAAATTGGAACTTTAACACTGAAAAAAGATTCTTTAGGTGGTGGAGATATTAAATTTGCTTTTTTAATGGGACTTATATTAGATGTAAAACTTGGTGTAGTAGCTTTAGTTTTGTCAACATTTTTAGCTCTTCCTTATGCTGTTGCAAGTGTAAAAATAATGAAGAGTCATGAGTTTCCGTATGGTCCATTTTTAGCTGGAGCATTATTCATTGTCTTCTTTCACTTTGATAAGTTTGCTAATTTAATTAATTTTCTATTTGCAATTTAAAAACGACTTAAATAAGTCGCTTTTGTTTTGCAAAAAGTTTTTACATTCAGTTGGTTGGATGCTACCTCATTTATTCATAAATGAAGGTGAGGTGATGCACATGAATGCAAAAGATACATTTATCTTGATGCAATTCTGCATTATAATTTATTTGTTTATTAATTATAATAACTTTGTTATTAATTATAAAAGAACATAACTTAAATTTCTAACGAAATTCAAGTATCAGTGTTACCTCACGGTAACACTTTTCTGTTTCACAGAAACCTAAGGCTTCTCCACAGACCAACTTCGGATGGTCGCCACCCTACTATTATGATTTTTTTGTTCTTATTTACATTATACTTTCTTTCATATATATTTTCAAACCCTCAAACATTATATTTTCACTTGCATTTATATCTCTATCATGAACCATTCCACATCTTGGACATATCCATTTTCTTACACTTAAATCCTTTACTTCTTCATTTTTATATTCACATCTATTGCAAACTTGACTACTTGGATAATATCTATTTATATTAATTACTTTTTTTCCTAACCAGTCGGCTTTGTATTTTAATACACTAAGGAAATCACCGATTGGGACCTTATTTAAGTGTTTGGCTATACTGTGGACTTGATACATACTTTTGACATCTAATGTTTCTACTGCTACGATGTCACTTTCTTTTAATATTTTATTTGCAAGTTTATATATCATATGTTTTCTGGCATTTCTAATTTTTAAATATAGTCTTTGTATTTTCAATTTCATTTTATATCTATTCTTACTTCCAGGTTTACATCTAGCTAATCCTTTTTGTAAGCCTTTTAATCTTTTTTCATTTATTTTCACTTCATTTTTTAGTTTTTCTCCATATGAAGTAACTACAAAATCTTTGATGCCTAAATCTAATCCAACAGCGGATGTTGGATTTATGATAGGTTTAGTAAATGGTACTTCAACAAGAATGCTTACAAAATACTTGTTAGCATCTTTACTAATTGTGGCAGACTTTATTTTGCCATTTATTTTTTTAATGTTTCTATATCCTCGAAACTCTATTTTTTTTAGTCTCGGTAACGTTATTACTTTATTTTTTAAATCCATTCTTATGCTTTCATATTTAACATTTTTATATTCATTTAATGTATTATTTGTTGTATAACTTTCATGTTCTCCTTTTTTTCTATATTTTGGATAACCATTTCCACGAAAAAAATTCTTAAATGCATCATCTAAGTTAAATACACATTTTTGAAGGGCACATGAATCTACTTCTTTAAGCCACTTTTTTTCTTTCTTTAAATCAGTTAGTTCTTTTAACTTATCATAAGCACTTAATTTAATTTTATTTTCTTCATATTTCTCTTTTCTTTCAGATAAAAATTTATTAAAAACAAATCTTGTGCATCCAAAAGTTTTATCTATCATTATCTTTTGCTCTCTATTTGGATAAAACCTAAATTTATATGCTTTATATATAGTCATTATAGTACCTCCTTGATAATCAAATCATATCATATGTTCGACCACATATCAAGATTTAATTTTACAAAATTTTGATGACTTTCTTATTATATAAAAAAACATCTAAATCAACGAGGTTGATTTAGATGCAACAACAAACTTGTTGGTAGCATCCAATCTCGGTAAAAACTGGATGTTCCGTTTTAATTTATGCAAATTTCCTTTGCTATATACATATTACCACATAATATTTGGCTTGTCAAATTATATTTGATTAAAAGTGATGCTTTTATAACTTAACCATAAATGGTTAATAAAGTTGAAAATAACTAGTACTTGTTTTTAACACTGTTACTTTATTTTGCTGACGAAAATTATCATTTATATCAAAAAGGCTAAAAGATTATTCAGATTATAATGGAAAAATTTTGCTTTTAAAATTTGATGTTATTTTTTAAATATTTAAAATTAAGAAGTACTACAAATAAAATATTTATTATTTCTGCTATAACTAAGCTGTAGATACCGATGTGGCAAAGAGATAAAATTGCCATAACTAAAAGTTTTAAAATAACTCCCCATAAAGTTATGTTCATAGTAATTTTAGCATAACCTAAGGCTTGAAGACTTGATGTAAGGACGCCTTCTAAGTAAAATAGTACAAAGAATGGAGCAAGTACTTTTATGTAATTAGAACCACTTGTGGTATTATATAATGAAAATAATAATTTATCTCGGAATGTAAAAATGATAAATGAGAAGAATATACCTATTAAAAGAGCAAATAATATGCTTTGGTGTATTCTTCTTTTTATCATTTTATTATTATTTTCACCATGAAATTTACTTATTTCAGGTAATAGTGATGTTGATATGGCAGCAATAAAGAAACCAGGCATCGTAAGAAGTGCTAGCGAATAGGCATTATAAGCACCATATTCACGTAAAATATAGGAAGAGGGATAACCTGAAAATAAAAGTAAATTGGTAAGTATGATTGGTTCTAGAAAATATCCTATATTACCAATTATTCTACTTGATACAGTTGGCAGGGAAATATTAAGTATATCTTTGGTATGCTTTTTACTGGGAAGTAAATTGGTGTTAAAATTAATATGTTTGGGAATAAAAAATAAAAATACAATAATAGAGGATATTTCTGATGCTATAGTTAAAAGTATTAAACCTATGACTGCATGCATTACTGATTTTTTCATAAGAATTGGAAGTACTATAACTATTATAATGAGTCTAATAATTTGCTCAATTATATTACTTGTTGCATGTGGCATCATGTTTTGTTTGCCTGCAAAGTAGCCTTTTAAAACTGATGAAATTGATACAAAAGGTAAAGTCAGGGCAAAGGCAAGTAATATTGGTGATGCTAGTGGTTCTTTTAAAAGAGCAGTTGCTAGAAAATCACGTGTAAGTAATATAAGTAATATAAGTAAAAAATTAATAGATAAAATTAAAAAAGCTGCAGATGTAAGAATACGTATGGAACGAGCTTTATTTTCTGAAACAAGTTTTGATATAGATATTGGTATGGCAAGTGTTGCAATTGTGAGTAAAAGAGAATATGTAGGAGCAGCAATGGCATATAAGCTAATACCATATTCACCGATTATACGAGTGTAAATAACTTTGATAATAAAACCTAAGATTTTAGTTAAAAAACCACTACAAATAAGTATTAATGTTGATTTTATGAATAAGTTTTTTTGTTTCAAATGATATTCTCCTTTATTTAAATGTAAAAATGTTATATAATAAATATATGTTGGAGGGTGGTTATTTTGCCAGATACAATTACATTTGATGAACTTGCATTGTCTCTTTCTAAAAGAGATGGTTTTGATACAATAAAAAAAGCATATGAATATGCTTATAATGAACATAAGAAAATGAAAAGACTTACTGGTGATGATTTTATAACTCATCCTTTGGAAGTTACAAAAATACTTATGGAACTTAATGTTGATGATACAACAATTATTGCAGCATTATTACATGAAGTTATTAACAATGGTTCAAAAACTTATGAAGATTTAGTAGAAGATTTTGGAGAAGATATAGCTAAAATTGTTTTAAGTGTGTCTAAAATTAATAAGTTAGAGCTTCCAGATAATAATGAATCGAGTGTTATATATTTAAGAAAGATATTAGTTGGTCTTGCTGAAG
Source organism: uncultured Bacilli bacterium (assembly GCA_934085825.1). Taxonomy (GTDB): domain Bacteria; phylum Bacillota_I; class Bacilli_A; order RF39; family UBA660; genus Onthocola_B. Next base: position 311,788 of record CAKOHR010000001.1, read on the forward strand.
ATGTAAGAGTTTTATATATAAAGCTTGCAGATAGATTACATAATATGAGAACTAACTGGGCAATTAATCCTCAAAAACAAAAACAAAAAGCTGAAGAAACTATGTCTGTTTTAGTACCTATTGCTCATAGACTTGGTATTAATTCTATTAAAAGTGAACTTGAAAATTTATCACTATATTATTTAAAGCCTGATGTTTATAATGATATTTTAGAAAAACTAAATGAAACTGTGGATGAACTTAATGATTGTCTTGAAGAAATGAAAGAAAGTTTAATAGAACTTTTAACAGATGCTGGTATTAAGTTTGAAATAAAGGGGAGAGTTAAAAGCGTATATAGTATTTATAATAAACTTTCTAATGGTAAAGAGTGGAATAAAATATATGATATATTAGCACTCCGTATATTTGTTGAAGAAGAATCTGAATGCTATCAAGTTATTGGTTTAATACATTCAAGATTTAGACCAATGCCAAAAAGATTTAAAGATTATATTGCTAGTCCCAAAGAAAATATGTATCAATCACTTCACACCACAGTTTATGGAGTAGAAGGTCATGTTTTTGAGGTACAAGTTAGAACTTATGAAATGGATGAAATTGCTGAAAAAGGTATAGCAAGTCACTGGTCATATAAAGAAAAAGGTACTAAGAAAATTCAAAGTGTCATGGAACAAAAACTGGAAATGTTTAGAAATGTTATTGAAGCAAGTCATAATGTTACTGATGCTGATTTTGAAAGCACTATTAATAGTGATATCTTTAGTGATTTAATTTATACTTATACTCCGAAAGGTGATGTTGTAGAACTTCCAATAGGTTCTACTCCGATTGATTTTGCGTATAGAATCCATTCTCATGTTGGAGATACAACGGTTGGTGCTATTGTAAATGATCAAATTGTGCCACTTTCATATGAACTTAAAAATGATGATGTTGTTAATATTAAAACTAATAATAATAGTGGACCTAATAAAGATTGGCTTTCATTTGTTAAAACTAGTCAAGCTAAAAATAAAATAAAAGCTTATTTTAGTAAACAAGATAAAGAACAATATATTGCTAAGGGTAAGAGTATTCTTGAAGCAGAACTTAGAAAAAGAAAATTATCATTTAATGAAGTTTTAAATAGTGAAGCTATAGAAAAGTTAATTAAAGATTTGAAAATGAAAGATATGGATGAAATATATCTAAGTATTGGTTCTTTACGATTTACTGCAAGTTATATTATTAATTTAACTAAAGAAGATAAACATGCAGTAGATGATGCTTTATTTGAAAGAAAAATTATTACACCAAAAATTAATTATAAAAGTGATATTTTAGTTGAAGATATACCTGATATTATGGTTAATATTGCTAAGTGTTGTTTGCCAATTAAAGGCGATGAAATTGTTGGGTATATTACTAAAGGACAAGGTATTAGTGTTCATAAAAAGGGATGTAGTAATGTGCCAGATAATGAAAGAGTTGTTAGTGTTTCATGGAATATGAATGCTAGTAATTATTATTTTACTAATATTTATGTTTTTGCTAGTGCAGGTTTTGATTTACTTGTTAATGTTATAACTGAAGTTGGAAAAATGGGCTGTATTGTAAGAAAATGTAATACTAAAGAGCTTGATAATAAAACTGTTTATGAACTTAATATTAGAATAAAAGATAAAGATGAGTTAGAAAAGATTATTAAGAATATTAGAAAGATACATAATGTTATAGATGCAAAGGATGAAATATAATGAAAGTTGTTGTACAAAGAAGTAAAAAAAGTAGTGTAAGTGTAGATGGTAAACTTATTAATGAAATAGATAAAGGAATGGTTTTACTGGTTTCATTTACTCAAGGGGATAGAGAAGAAAATATTTTGAAAATGGTTAAAAAAATAGCTAATTTAAGAATATTTGATGATGATGATGGGGTTATGAATAAGTCTATTTTGGATGCTGGTGGTGAAATTTTGTCAATATCACAATTTACTTTATATGCTGATACATTAAAAGGTAATAGGCCTTCTTATATAAAAGCTTTAAATGGAAAAGAAGCAATTAAGTTATATGAAAGGTTTAATGAAGAGATGAATAAATTAGTTCCAATAAAACCTGGGGTTTTTGGAGCTGAAATGATTTTAAATATTACTAATGATGGACCAATTACAATAATTATGGAGTTTTAATGAAAATTTTAAATAAGTATAAAACTTTGATTACTTATTTAATATCGAGTCTTTTATCTTTTGGGGTAGACTTACTTTGTTTTAGCATTCTTTTATATTTTCTACAAAATATTCTTATTTCTTCATATATAGCAAGGTTTATATCTAGCATATTTAATTATATTATAAATAAGAAATTAGTTTTTAAAAATGATCAAAAAAGAAATTTTAAAGCATTAAGTGAATATTTTATTTTAGTGGTTGTTAATATAACTATATCTGGAACTTTGGTTACTAAAATATATAAATATATTCATTTTAATGTAACGTTTATAAAAGCTTTAGTTGATTGTTTAATATTTATAATTAATTATTTTTTACAAAAATTTGTTATATTTAAAAAGGCAAGCTAGTTTTTAATAACTGGCTTGCTTTTTAATTCAAATTCGTAAGTATTAGTATTATTTATTAAATCATATATTAGACTTGCTTTTAGTTCATAGTTATGTATTAAAGTGTTTTTAAAGTTTATTTTAGTTTCTAATTTTTGAAGATAATTTCTTCCAGTTAAATCAAAACCTAAGACTTTTAAATAATCATTATTCTCTAAGTTGTCTTCTTTTTTTAAACCTATTAAAATATGAATAAACATTCGATTTAATTTGTTATATGTGTATCTTTTGGTTTTAATTTTATTTATAAAATCTTCTAGATTTGTTGAACTGTTAATGTTTTTCTTTAGTCTATATTCTAAACCTTCATCAACATCTAGATAGGTATTTAAATTGTTATCAGTTATTATTTTACTTTTTAATAATTTAAAATAAATATCGGGATTTGGTTTTTCTAAATTATCTTTTATATGCTCTGGAAGATATTTATTTATATCTTGATTTTCTTTTAGTTTATTTCTAATATTGGATGCGCTAATTATATCTTCATTACTTGCTATGTCATGGTAATTACTTGTTCTTTTAATACATATTGGTTCAATTGCAAAATTATTTTTTATAATAGCTTTAATGTAGGAAATTCCTAGTAAATCATTTGGGCTGTATAGAAAATCTTCACCGGTAGCTTTAGCTAGTGCTGTTGGATAATTTAATCCTGTTTTTAAATATGTTTTAACTAAAGAATCAAATTCAGGATTTAATTGTTTTTGAGCTAGTTTTTTTAATAAATTTATATCGTTACATTCACTACCAAAAATAATTTTATTAACATTTAATTTATTTAAAAGTTTAATACTCATAGTTGCAAAAGTATCTGCAGATTGAGTTCCATATACAAAGGGAAGCTCAACTATAATATTAATACCATATTCTAAAGCAATCTTAGTTTTATTTTCTTTGGAAAGTAATGATATTTCACCTCTTTGTAAAAAATAACCATTTAAAATTAAAATAATTATTGAATCTGGATATAACTTTTTAATTTGCTTTAAATGATATAAATGTCCATTATGAAAAGGATTATATTCTGTGATTATGCCAATTATGTTCATGTTTTGCCTCATTATATATAAAAGTAAGTTCCAGTCATAGTAGCTACTAATTTGTTTTCATCATTTCTTATTTCTGATTCCAATATACATGTACTTTTGCCATTTTTAATTACTTTGCATGTAGCAATTAGATATTTTCCTTGCCCTGGTGATAGAAAATTAATTGATGAATCCAAGGTAACTGCATTTCTACCTAGAGATTTACATTTTAATCCCATTACAGTGTCTCCGATGGTAAATATTAAACCTCCATGTACTATATGAAAAGGATTTAAAGTGTTTTCTTTAATTTCTACTTTAACCTTTATTTCATCATCATTTATTATCTCAATATTGTTATAATTTATAAAATCTTTCATTTTTTTCGCCTCATTTAGAATTATACCATTTAAAAATTGTGAAGTAAATGATATAATGTAGTAGTGATGTTTATGAAAATATTTATTATGGGACCTACGGGAGTGGGAAAAACTAAATTAAGTATTGCTTTAGCTAAAGAGTTTGATGCTTATGTAATAAATTGTGATGCAGTGCAGGTTTATAAAGAACTTAATATTGGAAGTGCTAAAGTAACGGAAGAAGAAAAATGTGGAATTAAACATTTTCTATTTGATATAAAAGAGCCTGATCAAGAATATAATGTAAAGGATTATCAAAAAGATTTAAGAGAGTTATTTGATAAATATAAAGATAAAAATTTAGTTATTGTTGGAGGAACAGGTCTTTATGCTACAGCGGGGGCTTATGATTATAGGTTTTATGAAGATGATAATGATGTAGATTATAGTGAGTATTCTTTAGATTTACTTTATGATTTAGCTTTAAAAAAAGATAAGAGTTGTAATATAGATAGAAATAATCGAGTAAGACTTGAAAGATTTTTGAAGAAGAATATTACAGAAAAGGTTGAACCCGTTTTATTATATAAAGATTCTGTATTTATTGGTCTTACTACAGAAAGAAGTAAGCTTTATGATATTATAAATAATAGAGTTGATAAAATGATTGAAAATGGTTTAGTTAATGAAGTTAAAGATCTTTATAGTAAATATTCAGATAGTTTAATATTAAAAAGAGCTATTGGTTATAAAGAAATAATAGATTATTTAAATAATAAAATTACGTTAGATGAAGCTATAGAGTTAGTTAAGAAAAATAGTAGACATTATGCTAAAAGACAATATACATGGTTTAATAATAAAATGGATATAAAATGGTTTATGGTTAATTTTGATGATTTTAGTAAAACAATAGAAGAAATAAAGAATTATGTAGGTGGTAGAAATGAGAAAAAAGAAAAGTCTGTTAATAGTGTGGATTAGTACATTTATTTTATTTACTAGTTTAGTATTTTTTGTAATTGGATGTCATAGTGATTATTTAGTTAGAAATATATTTAAATATTTAGCTTTAGTTGTTTTAATAATTAGTTTTATTACTTTATTAATAGGAATACGTTATTTAATTAAATATAAAAGAAGAAGAGGTTTTAAAAAGGTTAAAACAATAATTATTTCAATATTGGTATCTCTTTATATGGTTGGTTGTTCATCTTTTCTTTTTATTTTGTATGGGCCTTATAAAGGTTTTAAAAACTGGCTTATTACTACAGCGATGGCTACGATGCATCATCAACATTATTGTAAATGGTTTTATGATATAGATGAAATTAATAAAGTTTTAGGTAGTAATTATATTGATGATGGTGGTAGAGAAACTGATCCTTCGTTAGTTAATCATGAAGAAACTACTCATTATAAAAATAAGTATGAAAAAGAAATTTTAGATAGAAAAAAAGGACAAACTTATAAAGTTGTTAATTTTGAAGTAAATGGTTGTAAGGCTTATTTAGGGGTAGTTTATGATCCTAGTAAAGTTAGTGTGGGGTATTCAAAATGGCTTGGCAAAAGTGGTCAATATATTTATGATATGGCTAAAGAACAAAATTCTGTATTAACTATTAATGGTGGAGGTTTTAAAGATACAAATTATAATAGTAATGGTGCTGATCCAATCGGGGTTACTATTGCAAATGGTAAAGTTATTACTGATTATCCAACTGGGGGATCAACATTTGGTATAATAGGTTTTAATAAAGATGATACTTTAGTTCTTCTTAGAAATACTAGCGCAAGTAGAGCTATAAGTGCTGGAATTAGAGATGCTGTTACTATGGGGCCTTTTCTAATTGTTAATGGTCAGAAGTCATTTACACAAGGTAATGGCGGTTGGGGTTATGCTGCTAGAACGGCGATTGGTCAAAGAAAAGATGGTATTGTTTTATTCTTAGTTGTTGATTCAAATGCTACTCGTAGTAAAGGAGCTTCAATGAAAGATTTAGTGGATATTATGGATAGATATGGTGCTGTTAATGCTGCTAATTTAGATGGTGGTACTTCAAGTGTTATGGTTGTGGAAGGAAAAATGATAAATGATCCAATTGATTCAGCCTTAAGACATCGTACTAGAGGTATACCAACAATCTTTAAAGTTGTAGAATAGTTTATGATGACTATTCTTTTTTTTAGAATAATACTGTATAAATACTAAAATAGTACCATTTTGATATTTACATAGTTTCCTTTTTGTAGTAAACTTAAAAAGTAAGATAGATTATACATGATATGACAAATTTTTTATATTAAGTTTGGTATGATTAATAAAAAGGATGGTAATGCATGAAAAAACATAAGAAATTATTTATAATTCTAGGTGTTGTTTTATCTATAACAATTGGTTTGATGTTTGTTATGAGTTCAAAAAAAGATGATTTTTATAAAGAGAATACTGAAACTAAAATTGTAAAAAGAGGAAATACAATATCAATGATGCTTGAAACAGAAGCTGGTTCAGGAAACTATGAAATGACAACACAAAGTGAGTGGCCAACCGATGGATATACATTTAATTCAACGCTTTCAAAATGTGAAAATGGTGGAGAATTATCATGGGATGATACAAATAAAAAAGTATATATGAGTGGTAATTTGTCAGATAAGTGCTATGTGTATTTTGATAAAAAGCCAACATTGTTAGCAGATTATGTAAAATCATTATATGCTGATACACAAGGAAATAATAATATTTATTATCATGATGGTAGTATTAAAGATAGTAATGGAAATGTAATTGACGCAGGAGATAATTCATACAGATATTCTGGTACAAATAATGATGTAAATAATTTTGTATGTTTTGATGGTAGTGATTGTAATAATGAAAAAAATCTCTATAGAATAGTGGGAGTATACGAAAATACAAAGGTTAAATTATTAAAATATGAATATGCCACAACTGATGAAGTAGGTAAAGATAATAATGCTGGTACATTCAGTAAAAGTAACTATCCTAATTATGATGGAACACTAGAAACTATCCCAAAATTTTCTTGGGCAGCATCAGCCAGCAGTACCGTAGCTATGCTTAGCAATTATAGAGTAATTTTTACGGCTCCAACTCCAGGTTGTGATGACCCAGCTTTATCTGAAACGTCCTTAGTAAATGACAACTTAAATAATAATTATCTAAGTAATTTAACTGACAATATAAAAAGTAAAATAATTCAAAACAAGTTTAAATATTATGTAAGGGAGACGGCTTTACTTTCTTTTAACAGAGCTAAGCAGGCATACATATACGAATATGGTTCTTACTCTTCTGATGGTTATTATGATGAAAAAATAGGTATACTTAATTCAAATGAATACATGTTTTCTTTTTCAAAAGATTTTTGGTTAACAAAGAGCGATAATATAGAAGGCTTAAATAGCTGGATTTTCAGAGGTATTCCAGAATATTTAAATAGTCAGACAAGTAATGTTATACTGCAGATGGGATATATTAGTAATGATGGAAGCATTAGAGCAGAATATAGCTGCGTTGAAGATGATACCGATGAATGGTTGATTTCACGAGCAATAAGACCTGCTTTTTATGTCCAAGATATTAAATTGCTAAGTGGAAACGGAACCAAACAAAATCCATATATTGTAGAATAGCTTATTAAAAAGAAAATATAGAGCATTTTGTATAAAATGTTAAAAGATAGAGCCAAACACTCACAGTAAATAAGGGTAAATTTAATTAATAGAGTAAAAATAGATAATAATTAGTAAATCCACTAATTGTCTATTTTTTTCTTCTCAAAAAATGAAAATTGTGGCATACAAAAAATTTGATAAAAAATAGTGATTTTTTGGAAGAAATATGTTAAAATTTAATCCTCAAATCTTAATTGGAAATTTTTTTCTAAATTATTAAGATTTGGGTTGGTTGAAGTAAGTGATTTTAAAAGATTGGCACTTACTTCTTTTATTTTGAGTTTTAAAGACTTAACCAATAAATTGCCTTTTTCTAATAATTGCCTAAAAGTATGAGCAAACTGAATAAAGAAATAATGGCACTTCATAGCATTATTATTTCTACTGCTTAAATGTGAAATGTTAAAAGTTCTATGTTTTTGCATATAAAAGCCATTATTTTCAATATTCCAACTTTGTCTTCCAATTTTAACGATATCAACAATATTGTCATCAGAAACATCAAGATCACTAATATATCTAAAGGTAGTGAATTTTTCTTTTATTTTTTCTTCATACTTAAAAACATTTAAAGTATTGCCCTTAAATTTGATACAAGTAGAAAGATAATAATTTGGTTTAGATGTTTCATTAAGAAATTTAATATTTCCTTCAAATGCACTATTAACTTCTTTTAATCTTTCTGTTTTTAAATTAAAAATATATTTCCATTTATTTTTTTTGCAAATATTAATGATTGGTGTTGTAGCATAAAGTGAATCACCAACGACTATAAATTTGTATTTAGGATAATTTTTTTAATTCTTTCTGCCATTCTTTTAAATGCATTTATCTCACAATCTTGTTTTTGCTTTTCTGTTACCATCTCAGCATTTTCAATGAACTCACTATCTAAACTAATAACTATAGAACCTACAGAAAGCTTGTACTCTAAAACATACTTATAATAAGTTATTTTACCATCTTTTGATTTTTTTTGATAAACAATTGTCATTTAAATTATAATTATGTGTTGACAATCCGGTGCCATCAAAAATTAAAATGAAATTACCATCATATCGGTATTTATCAAACATCTTAGATCTGATTAATGTAGTAACAATGTATTTCTGTATCTGTCTAAGTTCATTTTATATTAATATTTTCAAAAACATCTTGAATGGTTTCCCAGTATGGAAGTTCTTCCAATTTCGTTTTACAGATTGATGATATATTTTTGATAGTTGCATCTGTATTTAAATCATTAGATATTGAAGAAATGCTGGTTATTCCACATAAAAGCCCAAATAATCTAGTTACACATATTGTTTTCATATTATAAGTAATATAAGATTTATTTCTCACATCTGTTAAATTACTAAATTTACCGAGTAAATCCGGAAAATATTTGTTAATAATAGAAAATAATTCTGTTATTAAATTTTTATCTTTTCTTAAATCTCTTCTTTATTTTCTGTTCATATTTACCGCCTTTTATTATAAGCATTATAACAAAAAATTGTTGCGAAGAAAATTTACTCTTTTTTACTGATGGTACCATTTTGATATTTACATAGTTGTCTTTTTGTAGTAAACTTAAAAAGTAAGATAGATTATACATGATATGACAAATTTTTTATATTAAGTTTGGTATGATTAATAAAAAGGATGGTAATGCATGAAAAAACATAAGAAATTATTTATAATTCTAGGTGTTGTTTTATCTATAACAATTGGTTTGATGTTTGTTATGAGTTCAAAAAAAGATGATTTTTATAAAGAGAATACTGAAACTAAAATTGTAAAAAGAGGAAATACAATATCAATGATGCTTGAAACAGAAGCTGGTTCAGGAAACTATGAAATGACAACACAAAGTGAGTGGCCAACCGATGGATATACATTTAATTCAACGCTTTCAAAATGTGAAAATGGTGGAGAATTATCATGGGATGATACAAATAAAAAAGTATATATGAGTGGTAATTTGTCAGATAAGTGCTATGTGTATTTTGATAAAAAGCCAACATTGTTAGCAGATTATGTAAAATCATTATATGCTGATACACAAGGAAATAATAATATTTATTATCATGATGGTAGTATTAAAGATAGTAATGGAAATGTAATTGACGCAGGAGATAATTCATACAGATATTCTGGTACAAATAATGATGTAAATAATTTTGTATGTTTTGATGGTAGTGATTGTAATAATGAAAAAAATCTCTATAGAATAGTGGGAGTATACGAAAATACAAAGGTTAAATTATTAAAATATGAATATGCCACAACTGATGAAGTAGGTAAAGATAATAATGCTGGTACATTCAGTAAAAGTAACTATCCTAATTATGATGGAACACTAGAAACTATCCCAAAATTTTCTTGGGCAGCATCAGCCAGCAGTACCGTAGCTATGCTTAGCAATTATAGAGTAATTTTTACGGCTCCAACTCCAGACTGTGATGACACAAATTTAAATTTAAGTGATGGTTCGTTAATTAATGATAACTTAAACAAAAATTATCTAAATAGTTTAGATGACAATATAAAAAGTAAAATAATTCAAAACAAGTTTTATTATTGGACAAGGTCACCAAGTATGTATCCTTTTTACAATGCTAAGAGGGCGTATATTGTTGAAAACGATTCAGACTATAAAGATACTTATTATGATGAAAAAATAGGCATACTTAATTCAAATGAATACATGTTTTCTTTTTCAAAAGATTTTTGGTTAACAAATAGCTATAATATAGAAGGCCCAAATAGCTGGATTTTCAGAGGTATTCCTGAATATTTAAGCAGTCAAAGTCAAGAAGGTGGTGGACAAATGCAAACAGGATATATTAGTAATGATGGAAGCATTAGAGCTGGATATAGCTGCGTAGAAAGTGCGAATTCGCTATCATCAGTAGCAATAAGACCTGCTTTTTATGTCCAAGATATTAAATTACTAAGTGGAAACGGAACCAAACAAAATCCATATATTATAGAATAGCTTATTAAAAAGAAAATATAGAGCATTTTGTATAAAATGTTAAAAGATAGAGCCAAACACTCACAAAAAGAGTGTTTTTTTCCATAAATTTTGATATAATGTCTGGAAAGTTATGAAAGTTTTAATGCAAGTTAAAAGTTTTATAACGATATTGTGCCAAATATATGGAGAAAGTATTGTAATATTTACACTGATTTAGTATTTATTGAAGCATGTCCTAAAATATATTTAAGTTTCCAAATGTTTCCTCCAGCTCGTATATATTCTGTGGCATAGGAATGTCTTAACGTATGAAAAGAAATTGAACTAATAGATACAACAACATGGAAGGTCGGAGGAAATACAAATACTAATATAGTTTGACAAAGACCATCAGCATCTTATCATAATGAAATATTAGATCCTCAAGTAGGGGACTATTGCGAAGTCAATGCAACAAAATATAGTGCAAAAATATGCTTAATGTATGTAAGTGTTTATGGATTTGAGGCACCAGCTACTGCTTGGACGACTATTTTATCTGACTATAATTCCAGCTACATAACATCATTAAAAGGATAAATTAAGTATATACAATAATAAAAGATATAATTTCAACCAGTAATGGTTGATTTTTCTTTCTTGGTTTGATAAACTAATAAGTAAGGTAAGTGATTATATGATGAATAAGAAGGGATTTGCTTTTGTTGAAACAATTGTTACTGTGGTTATATTATCTACATCACTTCTGTATCTTTATAGTACTTATAATGTGATTTTAAATGATGAAAATACGAGACTTTATTATGATGACCCGGCCTTTATTTATTCTACAAACTATGTTAGAAAGTTTTTAGAAGAATATAGTGAAATTGATAGTATTAAAAGAAATTATCTTGATGATACTTATATAGTTACGTTAGGTTCTGGATTTAGTGGTTTATTTAGTACAACTGAAATGGCAAATAATAGATTTGATTCTTTAAATACTATTGTAAATAGTTTTAAAATAAATCAAATACTTTTAGTTAAAAGTACTATGTTTAATAATTGTTTTGAAGGAAATGAAGAATATTGCAGTTCATCTATTAGTAATTTAAATTATAATTTAAAAAAATATGTTAATTCTTTAAGTGATACTACATATGACTATTACTTAGTTGTTGAATATTCTATTAATGAAGAAACTAATCTTAAGTGCATTCCAGGGGTAGATAAAAGATGTAAGTCATATTATGCATCTTTAGGAATATAAGGTGATGTAAATGAAAAGAAATGGTTTTATATCTATAACTGTTATTTATTCTTTTTTCTTAGTTTTTTTAGCTTTAATGATGTTTATTATAGTAAATATGGTTACTAGTAGAAATCTTTTGAATAATGTGAAAAAAACTATTAAAAATGATATAAGTGATACTAGTTTTGCAAGATACTTAATAAATAATTACGAAAAGGAAGGCTTAGTTATTAATGATGATACTTTAGATAATAGTGCCTTAGATAACTCATATAGATTTGTTGGTAGTAATCCAAGTAATTATGTTACTTTTAATAATGAATTATATAGAGTAATTGGTGTTATTGATGGTAAAGTTAAAATTATTAAAAATAACCCTATTAGTAATATGGCTTATGATAGTAATAATTTAAATGATTATAAAAATTCAAGTGTATATACTTATTTAAATACTATCTTTTTATTAGAACTTGGAGAAGATAATAGTGATTTGATAGAAAATAGTGTTTGGTATGTGGGTGGTATAGATAGTACGTTTAAAGGTGAAATTGGTAGTAATATTGCTAAAAGAGAAATTGGAACTGAGAAAAATAATGGTGTAACTATTACTAATAAGATTGGTCTTCCTTATATAGCTGATTATATATATGCTGGAGAAAAAGAAGGATATGGTAATACAGTTAGTAATTTAAATAATTGGTTTTATACAAGTAATATGTGGTTTATAACCAGAATGAGTGATAATTTAATAAATAGTTATTATTTGAAAGATGGTGGTACAATCGATTATGAAGATAATGTTAATAGTTTGAAAAATATTAAACCTACATTTTATTTACGAGGAAATGTTAGATATATAAGTGGGGAAGGAACCATTTCAGATCCTTATGTGGTGGGGTAGCTTATGAAAAAATTAAATAAAAAAGGAAGTACTTTGTTGGAACTTATAATTAGTATTGCTTTAATTTCTGTAGTACTTGTGTTTTTAATGAGACTTTTAGTGGATCTTAATAATACCGAAACTAATAATAATTATGCCAAAAAGAATCAAATTAATAGAGCAGAAATTATTAGAATGGTAGAAAATGATTTAAATAATAATACTATAACTGATATTAATGCTACAGAATCTACGGAAGATAATTTGAAAATTCAATTTAAGTTTAAGAATGGTAAAAACAGTGTTATAAAGGCCACTAAAGATAAATTTACTTATACAAGTTCTGATGAAAGTGTTAGAACTTGGTCAATCGATGGAGGTACAATTTATACTGAAAAAGCTAATGTTATGTATGTTGGTGATGAGTTAAATGATGGTATATATACTTTACAAATAGATATTGAAGTTCATACTGTTAATGACAAAAATAAATTAGGAAGTAATAATTTGCTTGATGATATATTAATTAGTTATATTGGTAAACATAAGGATTTTGATAAAAATATTACATGTTTAGGTTATGATTGTTAATACTATAGCTATTGTTGTAGCTATTATTCTTCCCTTTAGAAAATGCTGGTAAGATAAGTCATATTCATTTAAAATACATGCAACTTGGGTATGAATGGAGAGGCCTCCGAAAGAAATAAAAATAATTGCTATTAATTCTTTAAATTTTATATTTAATTTGATAAGTGATGCTAAACCTTGGGTCATTTCCATGAAGCCTTTTAAAAAAATGCTATAAGGCTCTTTAATATTAAATTCAGTTATTAGTATACTTGAAAGTATTAAATAAAAGGTAATCACTCCGAGTACTGTTATAGTGGTTGTCATACTGGTTTTTATTGATGATGATAAATTGATGCTGGTTTCTTTTAAAGATATACCTCTTTCAGGTAAATCTTTTTTATAATAAAAATATAGTAATAGATTGCTTAAATATAAAGTTAAAATTAGTTTTATAGTTATATAATTATTTAAAAATATAGTATTTAGGATAGTGTATAAAAATAAAGGATTGGCAAAGAAAGTAAAAATTAAACATGTATTAGCATAATCTTTTGTTATAATGTTTTCGTTTTTTAATTTGGCTATTATATATGTACCTGATGGTGTACCACTTAAAAGAGACATAATAAATATGTAAATAGAAGTGTTTTTAAAGTATGATGCAACATTTAAGTTAATTAATAAATCTTGCATAATTATCATTATAAATAAATATGGGAATACTTTGTTTAACCATATGCTGGTGGCTTCGATTGAACTAGTTAAAACAATATTATAATTTTTGAAAATTAGTATAATAAATGTAATAATTAGTAAAATGATTATTTTTCGTTTCATATTCCCATCCTTTTTTGCTATAATTATATAAGGTGATTTGTTAATGCTTAATAAAATATATGAAAAAGCTAAATTATTTATTTTAGAAAATATTAGATTTTTAATTTGTCTTATTGGAATTGTTTTTTTGTTTACTTTTGAACTTCCTTATGTTGTTTATACACCTGGGGGACTTGTTAATTTAAATGATAGAATTACTGTTAGTGATGGCTATTCAAAAGATGGAAGTCTTAATATGAGTTATGTTTCGATGAGAAAAGGCACTATTCCAAGTATTTTGCTTTCTTTTGTAATTCCTAATTGGGATCTTAAGAAAAATGAAGATGTTACTGTTAGTGATGAGTCAATTTCTGAACTTTTGAAATTAGAAAAAATATATATGGAGTCATCTGTAAATAATGCAACGATACTTGCTTATGAAAAAGCTGGTAAAAAAATAAATATTACTAAACAAATAAATAATGTTACTTATATAGCTGATTTTGCTAAAACTGATATTAAATTAGAAGATGAATTGATAAGTGCAGATGGGGAAAAAATTGAAAGTATTGATGATCTTAAAATGATTGTAAATAGTAAAAATATACAAGATAAAATAAATATTAAAGTAAAAAGAGATGGAAAAGAAAAAGAATGTTATGCATTTGTAGTAGATGTTAGTGGTGATAAAAAAATAGGTATTGGTTTTTTGAATACCTATGAGTATGAAACTGATCCAGAAGTTAAAGTTAAAACTAAAGCAACTGAGTCTGGTTCTAGTGGAGGTTTAATGCTAACTTTAGCTATTTATAATGATTTAGTTCATGATGATTTAACAAGGGGAAGAAAAGTTGTTGGTACAGGCACAATTGCTCTGGATGGTACGGTTGGTGCTATTGATGGTGTTAAATATAAGATGCTTGGTGCTGCTAAAAATAAAGCTGATATATTTCTTTGCCCAGAAGAAAATTATGAAGAAGCTTTAAAAGTTAAAGACAAGTTTAATTTAAAATTAACAGTTAAAAGTGTTAAAACTTTTGATGAAGCTGTAGAATACCTTTTAAATAGTTAATTTGTGTAAATATTACAGTATTTTACGTTGTAAGGAAGCCTTAAATTAAGGGCTTTTTTTAAATTTTAAAAAATTTTCAAAAAATAGGGAAAATTTTAGTGATTTAGGAAATATTTAATATGAGAGGATAAATAGGATACTTTGATGGAGGTTTTATGAAATTTTTAAATAAAAAAGGAATAATTATAGGAGTTTTGATATTTTTAATGGTTATTGGGGGTGGTGTGTATTATTTTGCTTTTTATGATCATGATACTTCTCAGGATGTTCCAGTTAAAGAAGATTTAGCTATTAATGCAAATGAAAACAATAAAGAAAATGAGGAAAAATTAAGTAAGATTATTGTTGAGGCAAAAGGAGAATTGGTAACACCTGGAGTGTATGAACTTGATAGTGAAAGCAGGCTTCAAGATTTAGTAAAAAAAGCGGGAGGATTTAAAAAAGATGCTTATTACGATAATATTAATTTAAGTATGAAATTAAAAGATGAAATGGTTTTGTTTGTTTATGATAAAAACACTATGAAGAAGTTTAATGTTCAAAATAATAATTTAGGAAATATTAGTAATAATAAAAGTCAGACTTGTACCGTGGAAAGTTATAATATTAATGAGTGTTTGCAAAAAAAAGAAAGTGTTATTGTAAAATCTGAAACAAAAACAAATGATGTTAACACTAATACAAGTAGTACTGATGATAATACTCAAAATAAAATAATTAATATAAATACGGCGGGGATTGAAGAACTTTCAACTCTCATTGGAATTGGAGAAGCTAAGGCCCAAAAAATAATTGATTATAGAAATGAGAATGGTGGGTTTAAATCTATTGAAGAAATAATGAATGTTAGTGGCATTGGTAAAACAACTTATGAAAAATTTAAGGCAAATATTACGGTATAATAAATTATTTTTGTTTTTGATAATATTTATATTTTTATATGTTCTTTTGTTTACAAAAATTATAAAGTATTCATCAAAATATGATGGAAGTGAAGAAAAAATAACTGGAATAGTTACTGGCCTCAAATTAGATGGAAATAAGATGACTTTGGAGTTAAAAACTAGAGAAAAGATTATTGCAAATTATTATATTAATGACGAGAAAGAAAAAAATAATATATTAAATGTAATTCATTTAGGAGATAAAGTATTATTAAGTGGTTCTTTGGAAAAACCACTTAATAATACTATACCTAATACATTTAATTATAAAAAATATTTATATAATAAGAAAATCTATTACTTATTTAATGTTTCTAAATATGAAATTATAAAAGATAATAGTCTTATTTATAAAGTAAAAGATAAATTGCTTAAAAGGATTTATAGGTCTCAAAATAATGATTATTACTTAGCTTTTATTCTTGGAGATAAATCTTTGCTAGCAAGTGATATTTTTAATGCATATCAAAAAAATGGAATAAGCCATTTACTTGCTATTTCTGGGATGCATATTAATATGCTTGTTTTAGTGATATCTTTTTTAATTAAAGATAAGAAAAAAGAGTTTTTTATAGTAGCAAGTTTTTTACTATTTTATTTGTTTTTGACAGGACTCTCAGCTTCAATAATGAGAGCTATTTTATTTTATATTTTAAAAAAGGTAAATGAATATGGTAATTTTAGATATTCCAATATGCACATAATTATTTTAATTGCTGTCATTATTCTGTTTGTTAATCCTTTTATGATTTATGATTTAGTTTTTATTTATTCTTTTGTGGTATGTTTTGGCATTTCTTATTACTACGATTTTTTAACTGGTAATTATTTTATTAAACTTTTAAAACTTAGTTTAATTACTTTTTTATTTAGTTTACCTGTAACTGCTTTAGTTAATTATGAATTTAATTTATCATCCGTTTTTATAAATTTGATATTTGTTCCATGGGTCAGTATTATTTTATATCCATTTACTTTGGTGACTTTCATAATACCATTTTTAAATCCCGTGCTTACTTTTTTAATTAATTTAACTAATAATTTAAATTTATTTATGGAAAATTTAAGTATTTTGATAAATGTACCTAAGATGCCAATTTACTTAGTTATATTATTTTATATTGTTCTTCTTACTAAAAGAAAAAAATATTGGGTATTATTATCACTTATAATAGTACTTTGCAAAGTTTTACCATATTTTAATTTTAGTTATAATATTTATTATTTAGATGTGGGACAAGGAGATTCAAGTTTACTTGTGTCACCACATAATAAAGAGACAATTTTAATTGATACTGGAGGTAAAGTAGAATATAAACTTGAGAAGTGGAAACAAAAAAGTAAAACATATCATTTAAGTGATAATACTATTAAGTTTTTAAAAAGTAAAGGCATAACACGTTTATCCTATTTAATAATTTCTCATGGCGATGCTGATCATGCAAAAGAAAGTTTAAATATCATAGATAATATTAAAGTGGAAAATGTTGTTTTAAATCATGGGGATATCAATTATTTGGAAAAGGATATTTTGGCTACTCATGTTAATGTAACTGAAAAATATAATCTTAAGTACTTTAATGTTAAAAATTTGAATAATCAAATATATGATAATGAAAATGATAATAGTATTGTGAATTATATTACTTTTTTAAATTATAAATTATTGTTTATGGGAGATGCTCCGATTAAAGTTGAAAAAGATTTGCTAAAAAAATATAATATTAAAAATATTGATATTTTAAAAGTTGGACATCATGGATCAAATACAAGTAGTAGTCTAGAATTTATAAATGATATTAATCCTAAGTATAGTATTATTAGTGTTGGTAGAAATAATAGGTATGGACATCCCAAGAAGGAAGCACTTAATAATTTGGTAGAATCTAAAATATATAGAACAGATGAGAGTGGTAGTATTATGTTTAAAATTAAAAATAATAAATTAAGAATTGAGACTTGTGTACCATAGAGATTAGTAAAATTAGCACTTAAAATGTGAATTATCATAAAATATATTACATTATATAATGTTTAGATAGAATTAAGAAAGAGCTCTTTCTTTTTCTTTGGAAAAATGATATACTTAGGTTGTGGTTGATATGAATTATTTAATTAGTGCAGAAAGTTATAGAATAGTGGATGAAGAAATAAAAAAAATAGTTAAAAATAATAACTATTTGCTTTTTAATGCTAACAAATGTAGTATTAAGGAAGTTATTGATGAAGCTTCGTATTTTAGTTTAGATGATAATAAAAAATGGTTGGTTGTATCTAATGCTGATTTTTTTGGAACGGGAAAAATAAATGAAAATGATATTGAATTATTAAGTAAATATTTGGAAAATTCTAATGAAAATACTAATATAATATTTACAACCCTTAATGGGATTGATTTAAGAAAAAAAATAGTGAAGAGTATAAAAAATAAAGGAAGTATTATTAATGTACCTAAGATGGATAAAAGAAGTATTAATAGTACTTTGACAAATTATTTGAAAAATTATGATTATAGCATTGATTATAAAACAATAAATTATATAATGGATAATTCATATGGTAACTTGGATATTATGTTTAATGAATTAGATAAGATTATGATATACTACGGATTTCCATGCACTGTGAAATATAATGATGTTATAAATATCGTAGGGGAAGAAAAAACAAATAATAATTTTACTTTTGTTAATGCCGTGATAGAAAAAAACTTAAGATTAGCTTTGAAAATACTTAAGTCTTTAAAAATATATAAAGTAGAACCAACTATATTAGTATCTCTTTTAGCTAGAGAGTATAGGCTTATGTATTATGTTAAAAATTTGTATAATAAGATGAATATTAGTGAAATTATGAGTTATTTGTCTTTAGCAGATTGGCAAGTAAATAAATTTTATACAAATTCTAATAATTTTTCTAATAAAGAGTTACTAGAAAATTTAGTTAAATTATGTAATATAGATTTAAATATTAAAAAAGGTAATTATGATAAAGATATAAGTTTGTATGGATTTTTGATGGATGCTTGCAGTTAAAAAGAAGCTAGATTTTAGCTTCTTTTTCTTTTTAATGATTTATTTATTTCTTCTTTTTTCCTAAGTAAGTTAAGATATACTTCTTTATCTATGGGCATTCCTAGATATAAGTTTTCATCTAGAGTATTTTGTGCTGTTGCACTATTAATTTTATACATCAATTCTTCTTTAGTATCTGCGATTCTGTTTTGGCCTTCTAAATGTAAATTGTAAGCATTTAAATATTTGAATACGGGAGAGTTAATATTTCCTTTTTCTATACTGTATCCATATAATAAAGAGGTTAAAAATTCATATTCTATATAATTTTCTAATGTTTTTCTATCTTTAATTGGAAGCCAGCTTATGATACTATCTATTTGATCTATAGCATCAATTTGGGCCATCCTAATACAAGGATTTATTTTTGTTGTTTTGAATTTTTCGTTTAAGTAGATAAGATATGATGCTATGTCACATTTTCTCGTGGATTTTTGCTTAATTTCATTGCATATTTCTAAGATGTTTCTAAGAATTTTTATATTATACATATTTACAATATCTTCTTCTTGAATAAAACTATCTACAAGTTGAGCTTGATCTATATTACTTTTAATATATAAAGTTTTACTATCTTCATCAAATAGAGGTTCGTTAAATAAAATAACATTTTCTCCGATTACGATGTTGCTTACTTCTCTTAAACATTTTCTTTTTTCGAGAATTATATTTACTGCTTTAGTAATAAATTCATTGTCTGCTAGCATATTTTTGTTCTTGTAATCCTTTAATAATTTTAATAATTCATATTTTAATAATATTTCCATGATAACACTTCCTGTCTTGATTATAACACTCAAAATTATATCAGTAAATAAAAATTTTTAAATACTTAAAAACTACTTAAATAAATTATAAATACGTGTTATAATCTAGTTATAGGGAGATATTAAGATGTATGTACCATTAAAAGTAACAACTGATTATTCATTACTTAAAAGTTTAATTAAAGTTCCAGATTTAATTAATTTTTTGAGTGAAAAAAAAATTACTGTATGTGGTATTTGTGATGAAAATTTATATGGCGTTTTAGAGTTTTATTATGCTTGTAAAAAAAATAATATAAAACCAATCGTTGGATTAAATATCACGATAAATGATTTAGATATCTATCTATATGCTATGAATTTTGAAGGATATAAAAACTTACTTAAAATTCATACTTTGAAAGAAAAAAATGATTTAAGTATAGATAATTTATCATTATATAAAGATAATGTACTTTGTATTGTTCCTTATAAAAGTAAAGATTTATATCAAAATCTTAAAATTTTTAAGTTTCTTTATATTGGTTATGCTAACTCCTTTGAAAGATTAAATTCTTTAGTTATTACTGATAAAGTTGTTTATGTAAATGATTTGAAAGCGTTAAAACAAGAAGATGTGCCTTATTTAAAATACTTAGATAAACTAAGGAAAGGTGAAGTGCAAGATTATGAAGAAAATTATTATTTTGAACCTAGTGTAGAATTAGGAAAATTAGATGAAGTAATAAATTATTTAAATCTTGATTTACAATTTACTAAAAAATATATTCCTAAGTATAAAGATGATATTAATTCATTTGAGTTTTTACATAATCTTTGCAAAAAAGGCCTAAATAAAAGATTAAATGGAAATGTTTCTAATAAATATATCGATAGACTTAACTATGAACTTATGATAATAAATAAAATGGGGTTTGTAGATTATTTTTTGATTGTTTATGATTATGTTTTATTTGCCAAGAAACATAATATTTTAGTAGGCCCTGGACGGGGATCTGCAGCGGGAGCTTTAGTAAGTTATGCTATTGGTATTACAGAGATAGATCCATTAAAGTATAATTTATTATTTGAAAGATTTTTAAATCCACAGAGAGTTACAATGCCTGATATTGATATAGATTTTGATGCTTTAAAAAGGGAAGAAGTGGTAAATTATGTTAGACAGAGATATGGTGTGCAAAATGTAGCTTTAGGTCTTACTTTTACTACACTTAAAAGTAAATTAGTTCTTAGAGAAATTGGTAAAATTTTAAATATTAGAGATAATTTGTTAGATAATTTTATTAAGTGTGTATCTGGTAATATTAGTTTGAATGATAATTTAGTAAATGAAAATGTAAAAAAATATTTAATTAATTATAGTGAACTTAAAAAACTTTATAGTATTTCTATGCACTTAGAAGGATTAAAGAAAAATACTTCTACTCATGCAGCTGGGGTTGTAATTGCTAATACTTGTTTAGACGAGATTATTCCAGTACATTATGAAAATGGTATTTTAATTACTGGAGTAACAATGGAATATTTAGAGGCCATTGGATTACTTAAAATGGATTTTTTAGCTTTAAAAAATTTAACTACGATAAAAAATATTCTTGATGAAGTTGGTTTAGATTCTCTCAAAAATATTGATTTAAATGATCAAACAGTACTTTCTTTGTTTAAATCAGGAAAAACCGAAGGAATATTTCAATTTGAGACAAACCTTATGAAAAACTTAGTAATGAAACTTAATCCAAGTTCATTTAATGATTTAGTAGCATCACTTGCACTTGGAAGACCGGGAGCAATCAATGAAGTTGATTTATATATTGCTAGAAAAAATAAGGAGAAAAAAGTAGAATACCTTCATCAAGATTTAGAACCAATATTAAAAGATACATATGGAATAATTCTTTATCAAGAACAAATTATAGCAATTTTAGGTAAAATCGGAGGGTTTACATATGCTGAGGCTGATATCATTAGAAGAGCTATATCAAAGAAAAAAGAAAATGTAATAAATCAAGAAAAACAGAGATTTATAAATGGAGCAATTAGTAATGGTTATGAAAAAAATGTAGCACTGCAAATATATGATTTAATTGTTAAATTTGCTAATTATGGTTTTAATAAAGCCCATTCAGTTGCATATGCTAAGATTAGTTATGATATGGCTTTTTTAAAAACTAAATATCCTGAATATTTTGTTATAGAAATGATTAATGAAAAAGATGACGATAAATTTGCTAAATTAGTAACATTTTTAAAAAATAAGGGATTAAAGTTAGAAAAGGCTGATGTAAATTTAAGTCGGGAAAAGTTTTATATAAATAATAAAAATATTATTATGCCACTTTGGCAAATTAAGGGTATAGCTCTAGAGTTAAGTTTGAAAATAATTGAAAACAGAAAAAATGAATATATTGATTTTTTTGATTTTGTTTGCAAAAATAAGGATATTATTAATGAAAATATTTTAATGACATTAATTAAAGCTGATGCTTTAAGATCATTTGGTTTAAATCAGAAAACTTTAGTAGAAAATATTGCTAATGCTATGAATTTTGCCCAAATAAATGATGAACTTATTAGTAAACCAGTTATAATAGAAACTAGTGATTATAGTGAAAATGAAAAACGGGAAAATGAATTGGCAAGTTATGGCTTTTTTATAACTAATCATCCAGCAAGTAAATATCAAAATGTTATGAAATTGGAAAATATAGAGAAATATTTATTTAAAAGTGTCAAGTGTGTTGTTTTAATAAATAGAATAAATTCTATAATTACAAAGAAAAATGAAGAAATGGCTTTTATAAGCGCTAGTGATGAAACTGCTAGTAGTGATTTTACATTATTTCCAAAGAATATGTATTTATTAAAAAATATATCGGCTCGGGATCTGGTGGAAATTGCTGGTACAATATCAAAAAGATTTGACAAAGTAAGTATAATCGTCAATAATATAAGAAAGGTGGTTTAAGATGAATGAAGAATTAAATAGATTTTTTAAAAGTATTTCTTTTGCTGATGAGTTATTTAATGAAGCAAGTTTAGATAGAGTAGTTTTAAAGAAAAAGGAAAATAAATTTTATGTATATATTAAAAATGCAAATGTATTACCTGTTAGTAATATAAATAGATTATTTTTGAGTGCTTTAAATGGGATTAATGGGGATAAACCATGTGAAATTATAATGAATTATGATCATGTTACTAATCAAGATATTGTAGGTTATATAGACTATTTAATAGATGACATTATCTTAAAAAGACCATCTCTTATAAGTGTTAAAAAAAGTAATATTGAAGTTATAGATGATACTATTTATTTTCATGTGTTAAATGATTTTGAAAAAAGTGATTTAATACATGAAGGATCTTCACTTTTAAATAATTTAAAAAGATATGGCCTTGGAGATTATAAGCTTGAAGTTACCATTAGTGAAGATGAAAGAAAAACTATTCAAGAAGAAATAGAACTTGAAAAACAAAGTGTGGTTTCTAAAAAAGAAGAAAGTCCAATTATTCTTGGTAGTCATAAGGATGGAGAGGTAACTAAGCTTAATAATATTCTTGGAGAAATGAAAAATATTATAATTGAAGTATATATTTTTGCTAAAGAAGTAAGTGAAAGACAAGGCAAAAAAGGGCCTATATTTATTATGAATTTAAAAGTTTCAGATAAAACTGATAGTTATCCAATGAAGATTGTTAGATTTAATGAAGAAGAATTTACATTTTTAAATAAAAAACTTAATGTTGGTTCATGGTATAGAATTCACGGGCATATGGAAATGGATGATTATTTACATCAAATGGTTATTAATGCACGAAATATTGAGATTATTCCTTCAAAAGATGTATCTGTGAAAGATGAAGAAGAAGAAAAAAGAGTTGAACTGCATGCACATACCATGATGAGTATGATGGACGGAGTTATTGATGCTGCTACTTTGGCAAAATTTGCTATGAAACTTGGACATAAAGCTGTGGCCGTAACTGATCATAATTCACTTCAAGCTTATCCAGATATTTATAATGCTTTGGTAAAAGTTAATAAAGGAAAAGAAGATAAAGATAAGTTTAAAGCATTATATGGGGCAGAACTTAATATTGTTGATGTTGAATCAAATATTGTTTTTAAAAATAAAGAATATTCATTATTTGATCAAGAATATATTGTTTATGATACTGAAACAACAGGACTTAATAGTGGAATTGATCAAATGATTGAAATTGGGGCTGTTAAAGTTAAAAATGATGAAATAATTGACAGATTTGATGAACTTATTGCATGTCCAACACCACTTCCTAAGATTATAACAGAACTTACAAATATTACTGATGAAATGTTAGTTGGTAAAGATAGTGAAGAGAATGTAACAAGAAGATTTTTGGAATTTTGCGGGGATAGACCACTGGTTGCTCATAATGCACAATTTGATATTTCTTTTGTAACTAGTGCTTGTAAAAAATATAATTTAGGTGAGTTTAATAATACGGTTGTTGATACCATGGGACTTGCTAGAAATATGTATCCTGATTGGAGAAATCATAAGCTTTCTACTTTGGTTAAAAACTTAGAAGTTGAATGGGATGAAGATAAACATCATAGAGCTGATTATGACTGTGAAGGAACAAGTAAATGTTTTTATAAAATGTTATATGAATTAAAAAGCCAAAATATTAAAACTACTTTGGATTTAGATACATTAGCTGATAAGGAAAATGCTATTAAATTTGCTAGACCTTTTCATTTAACAGTAATTGCTAAAAATCCGGTTGGACTTAAAAATTTATTTAAAATAATATCACTTGCTAATACTAAGTATTTATATAAAGGAAAAGATGCTAAATTACCTAGAACTGATTTGATTAATTTAAGAGAAGGTTTAATTATTGGTAGTGGTTGCATAAATGGAGAAGTTTTTGATAAAGGTTATGGGATGAGTGATGATGACTTAAAAGATTTAATGAATTTTTATGATTATATTGAAGTTCAACCAGCTTCTAGTTGCTCACATTTGATTGGAGAAGATAAAAAATTTCATAATGAACTTGAGTATAATGGATATGTTGCTAGACTTGTAAAAACTGCTAAGGTGATGGGAAAACTTGTTTGTGCAACTGGTGATGTTCATAATTTGAGACCCGAAGATTTAATTTATCGTAAAGTTATTGTTCATCAAAAAACAAATGGAAAAATACATCCACTTAACAGACCTGGAATTGAACTACCTAATATGTACTTTATGACAACTAGAGAAATGCTTGATGCTTTTTCATTTTTAGGTGATGATTTAGCTAAAGAAATAGTTGTTACAAATACTAATAAAATTGCTGATATGGTAGAACATTTACAAATAATTAGAGATAAGTTATATACTCCGGTTTTGGAAAATAGTGCCGAAGTAACTAAAGAAATGGTATATAATAAGGCTCATGAAATATATGGTGATCCACTTCCTAAAAATATTGAAGAAAGACTTGAAGCGGAACTTGCTGGTATCATTGGTGGGGGATATGACGTTATTTATCTTATTGCGGAAAAATTAGTTAAAAAGTCAAATGAAGATGGTTACTTTGTTGGTTCACGTGGTTCTGTTGGTTCAAGTTTAGTTGCAACTATGATGGGAATTACTGAAGTTAATGGACTTCCACCTCATTATGTTTGTCCAAATTGTAAAAAATCTTATTTTGAGGATGAAAATGGTGAAAGTTTAGCTAATCTGTATCCTTCTGGATATGATATGCCCGATAGAACTTGTGAATGTGGGACTAAAATGAAAAAAGAGGGACAAGATATGCCATTTGCAACATTCCTTGGATTTAAAGCGGAAAAGGTTCCTGATATCGACCTTAACTTCTCTGGTGATAATCAAGCGGATGCTCATAATCATGTAAAGGTACTATTTGGTGAAGACCATGCTTATCGTGCTGGTACTATTTCAACAGTTGCAGAAAAAACAGCTTTTGGTTATGTAAAAGCATATTGTGAAGATGAAGGTATTATTCTAAATAATACGGAAATAGAACGTATTTCTATTGGCTGTACTGGTGTTAAAAGAACAACTGGTCAACATCCTGGTGGAATTATTGTTATTCCTCAGTATATGGATGTATTTGACTTTACACCATATCAATATCCAGCTGATGAACCGGATAGCACTTGGTATACAACACACTTCGATTTCCACGCTATTCATGATAATGTTTTAAAACTTGATATTCTTGGACATGATGATCCAACTATGTTAAGATATTTAGGGGATACTACAGGTATTGATATTAAAAGCCAAATACCATTTGATGATAAAAATATAATCAGTTTGTTCACATCACCGAAAGCTTTGGGAGTTACGGAAGAACAAATTTTATGTAAGACTGGTACTTTAGGTATTCCTGAATTTGGTACAAACTTTGCTATAAATATGCTTCTGGAAATTAAACCTACGCATTTTGCTGATTTAGTTAAGATTGCAGGTCTATCTCATGGTACCAATGTATGGCAAGGAAACGTGCGTGATTTAATAGTTAATAATGTTGCGTCATTTAATGAAGTTGTTGGTTGTCGTGATGATATCATGGTTAGTTTAATAAACTATGGTCTAGATCCATCTAGAGCCTTCAAAATATCAGAATTTGTCCGTAAAGGAAAAGCTAAAAAAGAACCAGATACTTGGCTTGAACATGTAGCATACATGAGAGAGTTTAGTGTTCCTGAGTGGTTTATTGAGTGTTGTAGAAAAATTGAATACATGTTTCCGAAAGCTCATGCTTGTGCTTATGTTATGATGGCTTATCGTGTTGCATGGTTTAAAGTTTATTATCCACTTTATTATTATTCAGCATTCTTTAGTATAAGAAGAAGCGATTTTGATGTTAATGCTATGCTTAAAGGTTATGATGGCATCAAAAGAAGACTTATTGAAATAAAAGAAAAAGGATTTGGTGCTACAGCTAAAGAACAAGCTGTTGGTGATACTTTGGCTGTTGCACTTGAAATGCTTGCTCGTGGATTTACTTTTAAAAATATTGATATCACTAAGTCACTTGCTAAAACGTTCTATATTGATGATGAAAATAAATGTTTGTATTTACCATTTATGGCTGTTGATGGCTTAGGTGAAAACGTAGCAAATAAGATAGTTGAAGAAAGAAATAAGAAACCATTTTATTGTATTGAAGATTTTCAAACAAGAGGTAAAGTTAATCAAACTACAATCAATTCACTTCGTGAACTTGGAGTTTTTGAAGGTATGCCTGAATCTGCTCAACTTAGCTTGTTTTAAAAAATATTGTAAAGTTCTATGAAAGAATGTATAATGTTAGTGTTAATGAAATGAAAATGTTTGGATGATATCATCTAAGCAAAGGAGGATGTAATGAAAGAAAATATGTATAGAGATATATATTGCGGAGAAGTTGATTCTTCGTATGTTGGTAAACAAATTAAATTAGCTGGTTGGGTTAATAGTATTCGTAACTTAGGTAATTTAGTATTTGTTACCTTAAGGGATGAAACTGGTATTGTTCAACTTGTGAGTGAAGATAGTGATCTTTTTAAGAATGTACATAAAGAAGCAACAATTACCATTAATGGTGAAGTATTAGCAAGAACACCAGATATGGTTAATAAAAATATGAAAACAGGTGAAGTTGAAGTTAAAATTGAATCAATCGAGGTCCTTGGAGATTGTACTAATGTTCTTCCCTTTGAAATAAATAAATCAAAAGAATCTAATGAAGATACAAGACTTAAATATCGTTATTTGGACTTAAGAAATAAGAGTGTACATGATAATATTGTTTTTAGAAGTAATGTTATTGATTTTATTAGAAGCACAATGAAAGAATTGAATTTTTTGGAAATACAAACACCAATTATAACTGCAACTAGTCCAGAAGGAGCTAGAGATTTTATTATTCCTTCTAGAAAATTTGCAGGTAAATTTTATGCTCTTCCTCAGTCACCTCAAATATTTAAACAATTATTAATGGTTTCTGGTTTTAATAAATATTTTCAAATAGCACCTTGTTTTAGAGACGAAGATCCAAGAAGTGATAGATTATATGGAGAGTTTTATCAACTTGATTTTGAAATGAGTTTTGCTACTGATGAAGATGTTTATAAAGTTGGTGAAAAAGTTTTTTATGATGTGTTTACTAAATTTAGTGATCTAGAGGTAAGTAAACCACCATTTAGGAGAATTAAGTTTAAAGATGCAATTCTTAAGTATGGTTCTGATAAACCTGATTTAAGAAATCCCCTTATTATTGAAGATATAACTGATATTATGGAAAAAAGTGATTTTGCTCCATTTAAAAATACAGTAATTAGATGTATTAAAGTAGAAAATTTGGAAAAATCTAATTCTTGGTATAAGAATATGGAAGAGTATGTAAAGGGTATTCATGGTAATTTGGGGTATATTCAAGTAAAAGAAGGATTAGAATTTAAATCTTCATTAAATAAATTTATGGATGATCAAATAAAAAGTGAACTTATTAAAAGATTGAATTTAAAAGAAAAAGATGCTTTATTTATTGTAGCTGATCCAAAAAGATGTGCAAGAATAATGGGAAGTCTACGTACTAAACTTGGAAATGAACTTGATTTAATTGATAAAAATAAATATGAATTTTGTATTATTAATGATTTTCCATTTTATGAAGAAAATGAAGAGACTGGAGAAATTGAGTTTTCTCATAATCCATTTAGTATGCCTAAAGGTGGACTTGATGCTTTAAATAATAAAAATCCATTTGAAATTGAAGCATATCAATATGATTTTGTTTGTAATGGTTATGAAATGGCAAGTGGAGGTGTTAGAAATCATTCTCCTGAAATATTAAAAAAAGCTTTTGAATTAGTTGGTTATAATGAAGAAGTTGTTAAATCTAAATTTCCAAGTCTTTATGAAGCCTTTAAATTTGGAGCTCCTCCACATGCGGGAATGGCTCCGGGAATAGATAGAATTATAATGCTTCTTAGAAATGAAGAAAATATTAGAGAAATTGTACCATTTCCAATTGGTGCTAATGGTGCTGATGCAATGATGGGATGTCCTGGTGAGGCATTTCCAATTCAACTTAAGGAAACTCATATAAAAATAGATAAATAGAAAAGGAAAATTATGTTAAAACGTGTTGATGTTAGTAAAATTAATTTAGAAAAATCATATTTTCATTTTACAAATAAATTTAATGTTGATAGAATAGCTACACAAAATTTGCTTCCTAAAATTGGGGAAAATTCAGCTTTGATTGAAGAAACTGAGAAGATATTCTTTTCTATCGGGGCCAGTGGAATCTTAAAAGTTCAAGATGTTTGGCTTAAGTGGATGATGAATCGCATGTATGGGGAATTTAATCTTAAGAAAAAATATGATGGAGATGATTATAGTGGAAAACTTCATGCTTGGGTGCAAGAGTTTCTGTCAAAAGAATATAAAAATGATGAAGAAAAAAAGAATGCATTATTTACTAAATATTATCATAGTATGCTAGATAATGTTTATTTGGAACTTAATTTAACTGATGGCTATGATTATGATAAAAATGATTATGATGAAGTAAAAATGCGATTGAATAAGGATACTAGTTCTATAGATTATTTACTTATGAAAGAAATGTATGGTGAGTATAGTGATTCTACAAGTAATAATATGGAAAACTGGAATATGCATACAATTAGAAAAAGATATGTTAAGTCTAAGCTAATTAGGGTTGTAACTTATAAAGATAAGGATTTGACTGTTATAGAAATGTTAAAACTAATTTATGAAAAATATAAAGATATAAATTATGATTTATTAGATGATTTTATGCTTTGGTTAAAGACAAATGAAGGGAAGTAGAAATACTTCTTTTTTTAAAATTTATTTAATGATTATGAATACAGAATTCTTATTTATTTTAAATATAATATATTTTTTGATGAAGAATAATTTTTTGGAAAAATAGTATTTTATTTCCTTTTTAAATGTGATAAAATAAGAAATATTGAAAGGACTGATATAAGTGATAAGTTTAAGTAAAGATGAAGCAAGATTATACAATTATATGATGGAAGTAATTAATCAAGTAATGGATAATTATGGTTATGATTATGTAGTGGGAAAAAATATAAGTAAAAAATATTATACTAATAATTTAGAAAATATAAATGTGGTTAATGAATGTAATAATATATTAGAAAAAGCAGAACTTATTAGTTTAGGTTATTATTTATTTAAAAGACTTGGACTTGAAGATGTAGAAGTTTCTATAAATAAGAACGATGAACTTTGCAATTTACTAGATATACTTGATATTGAATATTTAAGTAATATTAATAGTGATAAGTTAAATTGGAATTATGTATGTGATGATGAAATAATAGGTACTGGTTCTTTTAATAGTTTTAAAGTAGATATTAAGAATTTGATAAGGGTACTTATGGATAATATAAATAAAGATGCCTTAAATAGAGTAATAGATGTAAATATTATAGGTAATAGTGAAGAAGAATCCTATCATGCATTAAAAATAGCTCAAGATTTAAGACTTAATAATATAAATACATTAATAAATGGAGAATATAATAGTAAATTTAATGTTGTTCTTCATGAAGAAGACTTAAAAAAAGGTATAGTTAGTATAAGAGATAATCATTTGGAAGAAGAAATAAAAATAGATGAAGCCGAAATTGTTGATTATTTATTAGGTAATATATAAGGCGGTTTATGGAATACGATAAGAGAGTTTTATTAGATTGGATATTATATAATAATAAATTTACATATAGTTATGATGCTTTAGAAGAAATCAAAAGATTTGTTGATAAATATTATGAAGATGCTTTACTTGCTTGTGGATATTTGTATTCTCAAAAAGAAAATAGCACAAAAATATTTTTAGCTATTGAAGAAGGTAAATTAAAAGAATTTATATTTGGAATAAGCAAAGAAATAATAAATAGTAATAATAATTCAGTTACAGGTTTATTTGAAAAAATTAATTATTATAAAGAAAATTTTCTTACAGAAAATGTTAATAGATTTCGAAAAGAATATGAAGAAGGATGTGAAGAAAGTTATTTAGAAAATTTGCTTATAGAGTGGTTTTCAATGGCTAATATTTGTCCTTTTGAAAGTTTAGAATATTCAAATTTTTTGAAGATGGTAAAAAAATATAATAATGAAATTATTGATACATTATTTATTAGTACTTTGGGTAATAATAAAATATATAATCATTTTTTAAAAACATTATTAAAAGGAGATTTTGAAGATTTTGCAGATTATGTAAGAGTTACGGTTAGAAATTTTGAAATTACTTATAAAGATAAATATCCAGTTTTGAAAAATAAGTTTATATTAACTTTTGAAGAAACTGTTGTTAAAAGTCTTGGCAAAGAAAGAAGGATAATAAAGAGGTAAATATGAAAAAGATTGTAGCAATTGTTGGTATGTGTGGAAGTGGTAAATCTATTGCCAGTGCACGACTTGAAGATTTAGGTTATAAAAAGGTTTATTTTGGTGGTGTTACCATGGAAAAATTGAAAGAAGAAGGCTTTGAGATAACCCCTGATAATGAAAAGATGATGAGGGAAAAATTAAGAAGTGAACTTGGTATGGGGGCTTATGCTATAGTACTTCTTCCTAAAATTAAGAAGCTGGCTCAAAATAATGATGTTGTTTTAGATGGTTTGTATTCGTGGGATGAACTTAAAATATTGCAAAAAGAATTTAATTTAACTACGATTGCTGTCGTAGCTGATAAAGATTTACGTTATGAAAGACTTAGTAAACGAATAGATAGACCTTTTGCAAAAGAAGATGCAATAAAAAGGGATATTTCAGAAATTGAAAATATTGCTAAAGCTGGACCTATTGCTTATGCTGATTATTATATTTTTAATAATGGAACTATTCAAGAATTTCATGAGAGATTAGATGAAATTTTGGACCAAATTTAGGGTTGACAAAGGTAAACTTTTGAAGTAAAATTAAAACATAATTGATTTTTATGGAGAAATGAGTAGTCTATATTTGAAACAAAAGAGAGGGCTAGATGGTGGAAATGCCTTGGGGATGTTTAGATGAAAAACAATTTTTCAAGTAACATAAAACGCAGAAATGTGATAAAAGTAAATTGAGTCTAGAAAAGTAAGGTGGCACCGCGGGATTCTCGCCCTTACAAATGCTAGACTCTTTTTTAATAAGAGAGGATGGAGATTATGAAAAAGTATAATAATAATGATTTTAGAGAAAAGGATTTAGACAAAGAAGTAACTTTGTATGGTTGGGTTAATAAAAGACGTGATATGGGTGGTGTTATATTTGTTGATTTAAGAGATCGTTCTGGTATAATTCAAGTAGTATTTAATAGAGGCTTTTTAAATCAAGAATTTGAAATCGCTGAGTCACTTAAAAATGAGTATTGTATTAAGGTAACTGGTAAAATTATTTTAAGAGATGAAGAAATGGTGAATCCTAAGATTGCTACAGGTAAAATTGAACTTATGGCAAGCGATTTAGAAATTTTAAGTGCTAGTGATGCAGTTCCTTTTAATATTTATGATGATGAAGATATAAATGAAACTGTTGGTCTTAAATATCGTTATCTTGATTTGAGAAGAGAAAAACTTAAAGATAATATAATTTTAAGGCATAAAATTATAACTAGTGCCAGAGAATATTTAAATAATTTAGATTTTTTGGAAATTGAAACACCAATACTTTGTAAGAGTACACCAGAAGGGGCTAGAGATTATCTTGTACCATCTAGAATTAATAAAGGATCGTTTTATGCTCTTCCTCAGTCACCACAAATATTTAAACAATTGTTAATGGTTGGTGGTTTTGAAAAATATTACCAAGTTGCTAAATGTTTTAGAGACGAAGATTTAAGAGCTGATCGTCAACCAGAATTTACCCAAATAGATTTAGAAATGTCTTTTGCTTGTGAAGAAGATGTTTGGAATGTTTGTGAAGGTATGATTAAAAAAATAGTTAAAGATACTAAGAATATTGAACTTGATAATTTTCCTAGAATGACTTATAAAGATGCTATGGAAAATTATGGTTCAGATAAACCTGATACAAGATTTGATATGAAACTTTTGGATTTAACTGAAATTTTAAAAGATACAAGGATGAATGTATTTAGACAAAATATAGAAAATGGTGGAATAGCTAAGTGTTTAATTGTTAGAAATAATGGTGATAAGTATTCAAGAACTGATATTGATCATTTAATTGATTTTACTAAGATCTATGGTGCTAAAGGAATGGCATGGCTTAAATATGATAATGATCAATTTAATGGAGTTATCGCTAAGAATCTAGAAGATGAAAAGTTAGAAGAAATTAAAAATACTTATGATGTTAAAAATAATGATTTGATTTTAATTGTTGCTGATAAACCAAAAGTTGTATATGCTGCTTTGGGAGCTCTTAGAATAAAAGTAGCTAAAACATTAAATATTATCCCTAAAGATAAATTAAATTTTGTTTGGATTACTGATTTTCCATTCTTTGAATATAGTGATACTGAAAAAAGATGGAAAGCAGAACATAATCCATTTACAATGATAAAAGATATAAATACAATAAATGAGCCTGAAAATTGTATTTCTAGAAGTTATGATTTAGTTGTTAATGGTTATGAACTTGCAAGTGGAGGAGTTAGGAATTATAAAAAAGATGACTTAGCTAAAGTGTTTAAAGCTTTAAGTATAAGTGATGAAGAAGCAGAGAGACGTTTTGGATTTATGCTAGAAGCATTTAAATATGGTGTTCCTCCACATGCTGGAATTGCTCCAGGTGTTGAAAGACTTGTAATGGTACTTTCTGGTACTGATGATATTAAAGATGTTATTGCATTTCCTAAAACTCAAAGTGCTCAAGATTTAATGAGTGAAGCACCAAGTGACGTTTCTTTGAAACAATTAAAAGAATTAGGAATAAAAATAGAGAAGGATGATGAAAAATGAGTAAATTTACAAAAGAAATGGTAAATGATTATGCTGATAAGTTACTTATTGGTTTAACTGATGAAGAAAATGAATTAGTTTTAAAAGAATTTGATATTATTGAAAAGCAAATGGATATTATAGGTGATTTTCCAGATATAGAAAAGATAGAACCTATGACACATGCATTAGATGATTTTACATATGTATTAAGAGAAGATGTAAAAGAAGAAAGTGTACCTATTGAAGATTTACTTAAGAATTGTGATAGATATGATGGACGTGAAATTGAAGTTCCAAAGGTGGTGGGATAATGACAGAATTTGGTATTGTAAAACTACATGAGATGCTTAAAAATGGTGAAATTACTAGTAAAGATTTAATTAATGAATCTTTAAAAAAATCACATGATGTTAAAGAAAAATGCAATGCTTTTGTAACTATTATGGATGATGCAAAAGAAGTGCCTGTTACTGATGATTTACTTTCTGGTATTCCTTATGGTATTAAAGATAATTATTCAACTAAAGATATATTATCAACTGGTTCATCTAATACTTTAAAAGATTATGTACCATTTTTTGATGCTACAGCTGTTGCTAATTTAAAAAAACATGGTGCTGTTGGAGTTAATAAAACTGCTTTAGATGAATTTGGAATGGGTGGTACTGGTACAACTGCTCATACTGGAGTTATTCGTAATCCATGGGATACTAAAAGAATGTGTGCTGGTTCTTCAAGTGGTAGTGCTGCTGCTGTTGCTGCTGGAGTTTATCCTTATGCTTTAGGTAGTGATACTGGCGATTCAATTCGTAAGCCTGCTGCATTTTGCGGTATTGTTGGATATAAACCTACTTATGGAATGATTTCTAGATATGGATTATTTCCTTTTGCTTCAAGCTTGGATACTTGTGGTGTTTTAACTAGAAGTGTTGAAGATGCTGCGATTGTAGTAGATAGCATGAAGGGTATTGATAAAAATGATCAAACTAGTTGGGATTCAAGTAATATTCATCTTTATGATAGTTTGAATGGTGATGTAAAAGGTAAAAAAGTATTTTATATAAAAGAAATAACTGATTTAAGTAATTATCCAGATGCATCTAATGAATTAAAAGAACATTTAGAAAATTATTATAAAACTTTAGATTATTTAAAAGATTTAGGAGTTGAAGTCCATGAAGTATCAATAGATAAAATTTTACTAGAAGCTGTTGCAAGTGTATATGTTTGTTTGTCTTGTGCTGAAGCTACAAGTAATATGTCTAATTTAACAGGTATTATCTTTGGACCTCGTGGTGAAGGTGATCATGTTATGGATATGATGGAAGATCATCGTACGAAAGGTTTCTCTCCACTTATTAAAAGAAGATTTGTAATTGGTTCTTATGTTTTACAAAAAGAAAATCAAGAAAGATATTTCTTAAATGCTGCTAGAGTAAGAAGACTTATTGTAAATAAATATAAGGAATTATTTAAAGAATATGATGCAGCTGTATTACCAGTTTCAACTGGGGTAGCTCCATATATTGATGGATCTAAAGATGAACTTGAAAAAAGTGATACTACTATTTTGGAAGAACATTTACAAATTGGTAACTTTGGTGGTTTCCCATCAATTACAATTCCAAATGGTATTATAGATAATTTACCAGTTGGTATTAATATTACAGGTAATTGTTTTGATGATGCAAATGTTTTAAATATTGCTTATGCTTTAGAAAGTAAAATGAATTATAAAGGCATGATTGCTGGAGGTAAAAATGAAATATAAAGTTGTAGTTGGACTAGAAATGCACTGTGAACTTAAGAGTAATTCAAAAGTTTTCTCAAGTGCAGAAAACTCATATAATGAACTAGCTAATGCTAATGTTAGACCTGTTGATATGGCTTTTCCAGGAACACTTCCTGTTGTTAATAAAGAATGTGTTAGAAAAGCTTTACTTATGAGTATGGTTTTAAATTGTAAACAACCAGAATATATGTATTTTGATCGTAAGAATTATTATTATCCAGACTTACCTAAAGGTTTTCAAATTACACAAATGCATGATCCAGTTGGAATAGATGGTAATATTACAATTGAATGTGATGGTTATGAAAAAAATGTTCTTATACATGATATTCATCTTGAGGAAGATGCTGCAAGCTTAGATCATTATTTTGATACATCTTTAATAGATTATAATAGAGCAGGGGTACCACTTTTGGAACTTGTTACTGAACCTTGTCTTAGTTCTGCTGAAGAAGCTGTTGCTTTTCTAGAAACAATGCGTAGAATATACCAATATTGTGATGTTTCTGAAGCTGATACTAAAAAAGGACAAATTAGATGTGATGTTAACGTTTCTATTATGGATCCTGATGCTACTGAACTTGGTACTAAAGTAGAAATTAAGAATATTAACTCTTTCGGTAATGTTTATGATGCTATTATTTATGAAGTTAAAAGACAAAGTGAACTTAAAGATGCTGGAAGATATGATGAAGTTGTTCAAGAAACAAGAAGATTTGATGAAGAAACAGGTACAACTATTCATATGCGTAGTAAAGTTGATGCAATAGATTATAAATATTTTGTTGAACCAAATATTCCTAAGTATAAAATTGATAGAAAGTGGCTTGATGAAATAAGAAAAGATATTCCAATGCTACCTAGAGAAAGAAAAAATAAATATATTGATGAATATGGTTTATCAGAATATGATGCTAATATAATAATTAAAGAAAAAGATTATGCTGATTATTTTGAAAAATGTATTAGTTTAGGTATGGATAAAAAACAAGCTGCTAACTGGTTAATAGTGCAAATAATTGCTTATTTAAATAAATATGAAATTGCACTTCAAGATTTCTATTTAACTCCAGAATATTTAAATCAAATAATATCTGAACTTGATAAAGGTACTATTTCATCTAAACAAGCTAAAGATATTTTCTTTAAGGCATTAGAAAATGAAAAAGAACCTAAAAACTTTATTAGTAAAGAAAATAGTCAAATAAGTGATAAAGGAGAACTAGAAAGTATTATAAATACTGTACTTAGTAATAATCCTAGTCAAGTTGATGAATATAAATCTGGTAAAACTAATCTATTTGATTACTTTGTTGGTCAAGTAATGAAGGAAACTAGAGGAAAAGCTAATCCATCAATTACTAAAGAAATATTAAAAGACAAGCTAGATAACTAACATTAGCTTGTCTTTTACTTATTTGTAATTAATTCTTTTTCTTTATTTATTGCCTCTTTAATTAAAAACTCTATTTCTTTATTAACACTTCTTGAATGCTTATCAGCAAGTTTCTTTAATTCTTCCATTAGCTCTTCATCAATCCTAAGTGGATATGGATTAATAGTTTTCATTTTATATCACATCCTTTTCATATTTAAATGATATCAATTTGATACAATTTTTACTAGTAATCAAATTGATATCATTTTGATATTTACACATCTGAAATTTTATATTAGAATTAAAATGAAAAATAGATTATACAGAATGTGACAAATTTTTTTCGCATCAGATGTTAAGATAGTAAAAAGGATGGTAATATGAAAAATCATATAAAAATATTAGGAATAATAGGAATTGTACTCGTTTCAGGAATTAGTTTTATTGCAGAAAAAAGCAGTAAGACCGAAAAGAAAAAAATTTATTCAAATAAAATTGCCATGATGCTAGAAACTGGTTTAGGTACAGGCACATATGAAATGACAACAAGAGATAGTTGGCCAACAGATGGATATACATTTAATTCAACGCTTTCAAAATGTCAAAATGTTGGAGAAGTATCTTGGGATGATACAAATAAAAAAGTTTTAATGAGTGGCAATACAGCAGATAAATGTTATGTTTATTTTGATAAATTTAATGAATTTTATTATTCTGGTATTAAATATAGTGCTCCATATGGTTATAAAATATCTGATTGGCTAAAAAGTGAATATTCTAGTTCGTAATTATAAATAGTGTATATTGTGAAAAAATATCTACTGTCTATTTATTAAATTTGTGTTTTGTGTTATTATATTAGTGATAGGTGATTAGAATGAAAAAGAAAATATTAATTGGAGTATTAGTTATAGTTGTTGTTGGAGTATCTATGTTTCTTGGTATAACTGCTGCGGGTTTTTTTAATAAACCTACGGCTGTTGCTAACGGAATTATCGTGTCTAAAGGAGAATATGAAAGTAAATTACTTACAAACTATGATGATTATACTAAGTTGATGACTGAATATAATACTAGTGATTTTACAGTACTTACTAATAATAGTTTTGAAAATAGTGATTATATTGTAACTTTTATTAAATATAAAAGCGATTTAGAAATTAAAAATATTAATTTGGAAGTTACTGATGATGGTGTTAAAATAATATACGATGTAAATAAAGAAATCAAAAATAGTAATAAATATTTGATGTATTTTATACCAATAGAAAAAGGTTTGTTAAATAAATTAAATATAAAAGAACAAGTTTTTAATGAAACATAAATGTGAAACAAAATAGTAATTATAGCTAAAAATGTTTCACATTTTTACTTTTTATGATAGAATGTAAATGTAATATAATAATGAAGAAAAGAGAAGTAAATGTTTCACATTGGAAGGATAAAATAATTGTGAAAAAAATTATAAAAGAAAAATCTTATATAGAAATATAATAATTTCTGTGATATAATTTAGGTATAGTAAAGGGATGTGTGATATATGTTTGGTAAAATATTATATATTGGTGAGTCTGAAGCTCATGTAGAAAATTTAATTAAAGATGCTAATAGTGCAGATTTAATGAATGTTAACGTTATATTTGAAGATAGTAAAGGAACTATTCTTGGAGAAGTCGAAGAATTAAATGAAAATATAATTAAAATTAGATTTTTAGGTGAATATATTAATGGTAAGTATGTTAATGGGGTACTTAGGAAGCCTTTATTAAATTCTAAAATAAGAATGATTAATAAAGATGAACTTACTGAACTTGTGGGTGTATATAATGCTTCAAGTTTTGTCTTGGGGGAAAGTGCTATTTATAAAGGATTTAATATTCATCCAAGCATAAATAGTTTATTTTCTAATCATTTAGCTATATTTGGTAATAGTGGTTCTGGTAAATCATGTGGTGTTGCTAGAATAGTGCAAAATTTATTTTCAAGTATGTATCAAGTACAATACAATGCTAATATTTTTATATTTGATGCTTTTGGAGAATATAAGAATGCTTTTGGAAAATTAAATGAAATAAATAATAACTATTCATATAAGTTTATAACAAGTAATCCTGTGGATGCTAGTGATAATTTATTACAAATACCTGTTAGTTTACTAACTTTAGATGATATGGCACTTTTACTTCAAGCTGATAAACATGCCCAACTTCCTATTATAGAAAATACTATTAAACTCGCTAAAATATTTGCAACAAATAGTGATGAAGCAAAAAATTATAAAAATCATTTGATTGCTAAATCTTTACTTGCAGTACTTTTTAGTAATGAAACTATATCAAGTAAGAAAAATGAAATATTTACGATACTTGAGGTATGTAATACACCTGAATTTAACTTTGATAGCGTTATACCAGGACTTGGTTATACAAGAACTTTAAGTGAATGTTTTGAAATTGATTCTAATGGTAATTTTGGTGAATCTGTTTTAATAACTAATTATATTTTAAGTAAAATTAATGATGAACTTGATAGTATCAAAGCTCCGAGTGAAGCAAGTTATAGTTTAAAAGATTTTGCTAAAGCAATGGAATTTACTTTGATAAGTGAAGGATTTCAACATAATCAAAATTTACATGATGATGCTGTAATTCTTAGAGTAAGACTTAATACTATTATAAATAGTAAGGTTGGAACATTTTTTATTAAAGAATATATGCCAATTGAAGAGTTTGTGGAAAGTTTAATTGATAATGGTGGTAAAAAAGCCCAAATAATAAATATAAATCTTGAAGATGTAGATGATATATATGCTAAAGTAATTGTTAAGATATTTTCTAAGATGTTATTTGATTTTTCTAAAGCTAGTAAGAAAAGAGCAGCAATGCCATTTCATTTATTCTTAGAAGAAGCACATAGATATATTCAAAAAGATAATGATACATTCTTACTTGGTTATAATATATTTGATAGAATTGCAAAAGAAGGACGTAAATATGGTGTTATACTTGATATAATAAGTCAAAGACCTGTAGAAATAAGTGATACTGTTATAGCTCAATGTAATAATTTTCTTATCTTTAAAATGACGCACCCACTTGATATAAAATATATCGGGGAAATGCTTCCAAACATTAGTCAGGATATTTTGGATAAACAAAAGATACTTCAACCAGGTATGTGTGTATGTTTCGGGGCAGCTTTTAAAGTACCGATGATTGTTAAACTTGAAATGCCAAATCCAATGCCTTATAGTAGTAACTGTGATGTTAGTGGATGTTGGAAAATGTCTGATGATAATAATATTACTTTAAATAATAGAAAAATAAGAACTGATGAAAAAATAGATAATGATTTTAACTTGGAAATTGGTGATTTAACCACACAAGATGCTGAATATTTTGCATAAATTAATAATGAGGGCTACATTAGATATGTGGCTTTTTGTATTGAAAATTTGCATTTTAGTGTAATTTATGATATAATACTTTGCGTAATATTTAAAAGGAGAGTATTTAAATATATGAAAGATTATGTGCAGGCCAATAGAAGAAAGATATTGATTTTTATTGGGGTATTAATTGGTGTAGTTATGTTACTTGTACCAATTAACACAAAACATTATGAAGTAGAATATACGGTTAGTCCAAAGACTACACTTGAAACGATGAAAGAGGTTACTGTTGATGATAAAATAGATATTATGCTAAATGAAAAAATAAATTCAATTAAGTTCTTTGCAAATACGTTCTTAATAGATGAAAATGTTTTGATAGCTAAATTAAAGATTGATTATGAATCTTTAGGATATCTAGATAATGGCGATAATTTTGATAGTATATTACTTAATTATTTGCTAAGACTTGAATCAACTGAAAGTTCATTATTTAAAAATGTAAGAGTATCTAATGTGATGAGTAAAGATTATATTGTTAAAGTATTAAAGTACTTTAGTAATATGTTTGGTAATGTTGATTTTGGTATAGCAGCTGGTATAGCTCAGATTGAATCAGGTTTTACAGCACCATTTATGTTAAGCAGAAATAATATTTATGGTGGTATGTCTGGCGGAGGCCTAATTGGTTATAAAACAATTGAATATGGAGTATTAAGGTATATTTTACTTTTAAGTGAAGGATACTTTGGTAAAGGTCTTACAACTGTTGAATCTATAGGTATAGTATTTAATCCAACTGTGAATGAAAATGGAGTTAAAATTGCAAAACCAATATGGGTTTATAATGTTACTAATGCTATGCAAGAATTTGCTAATGTTTCAGATGTTGACACAACAATGTTAATTAGTCTTAAAAATTCTTAAAAGTATTGGCAAATTTAAAATAATCTGATATAATAATAGTACCTGAAGGGTAAATGTCTATGTCTATATAAAACCGACTAGATAGATGATAAGGGAATCTAATTGAATTATGGTGTAGAAGACTTAACCATTAAGTGAGTAAGGATCCTAAAATAGTTCATGTGATGCCCACCTCGCGGAGAGCGGGTTTTTATCAATGCAAGACACCTTTGGGTTTTATTTTGGAGGAATTTATGTTTGAGAGATTAGAACTTTTAATTGGCAAAGATGCTTTAGATAAAATAAGTAAAGTTAATATTCTACTTGTTGGAGTTGGTGGAGTAGGTGGAACCTGTTTGGAAGCTTTAGTTAGAAGTGGTGTTCAAAATATCACTATTATAGATGGCGATGATTTCCAAGTTAGTAACTTAAATAGGCAGATACTAGCTACTAAGGATGATATAGACAAACCTAAAGTAGAAGTAGCAATAAAGAGAATGTTAAGGATAAATGATAAATTAAATATTCATGGTAAAAAGCTTTATTTGAATGAAGAAAATATAAATACTTTAGATAATTTTGACTTTATAATAGATGCTTGTGATGACGTTAAAGCTAAACTTGGGTTAATTAAATATGCTGAGGAAAATAACATACACATTATTAGCTCCATGGGTACTGGGAAAAGACTTAATCCTAGTAACGTAATAATAACTAGACTTGATAAAACAAGTAATGATCCTTTAGCTAAGAAAATGAGATATGAGGCTAGAAGGTTAGGCTTAAATTTAAAAGTATCTGTTGTGTGTTCAAAAGAAGATCCTATAAGTAAAGATAAAATTGTTGCATCAAGTATTTTTGTACCATCAACTGCAGGACTTACAATTGCTCATTATATTATAGAAAAAGTAATCAATTCATGATTACTTTTTTGTTATTAAGAAAGATGCTAATGTATTAGGATCTTCTTGATTATAAACTATATTATATATTGTTGTTATTAAATCAATTGGTGTTCCACGTTTATTTAACATTTTATATATTACTTCAAGAGTATTATATCCTTCCACGGTATT
This sequence comes from uncultured Bacilli bacterium, assembly GCA_934085825.1. Taxonomy (GTDB): domain Bacteria; phylum Bacillota_I; class Bacilli_A; order RF39; family UBA660; genus Onthocola_B. Next base: position 354,300 of record CAKOHR010000001.1, read on the forward strand.
ATTTAATAAATATTCTTTTATCTTTTTAGGATCCTTGGTACTTCCAATAGTGTATCCAAAACTAAAGTTACGACTTTTAGTACTTGAACATGTAAGCATTAAGTCACCAACTCCTGCAAAAGATAAAATGGTTTTAGATTTACCACCAAATATTTTAATAATATTTTTAATGTCATGAAGCGATTCATTTATTAAAAAACTTTGAGTTGAATTGCTATATCCAAGGCCACTTAGAATACCTGATGCTATTGCTATAACATTTTTAGTTGCACCACATATTTGAATACCAATCATATCATTTGATTTTCTTAATTTTAGCGTGTCATTTGAAAGTGTTTCCATTACAAGATTTTGAGCTTTGTTACTTTTTGTTGCTAGTGCTAATGCAATTGGTTCATTATTAATAATATCAATAGCAAATGTCGGACCAGATATAACTGCTATATGCTTAGTTTTAAGATTTTCTTTAGCTATATTAGATAGTAGTTCTTCACGTGACTCTTCAATACCTTTTGATGCTATACATATAGGAATATTTGGATTATAATATTTCTTCATTTTTTGGGTTATTATATCTACATATTTGCTAGCTGTAATAATATATATTAAATTAGAATCTTTTAAAACTTCTTCAAGGTTATTTGATATTTTAATATTCTTTGGAATATTCGTATCACAAATGGATGAAATTTTTTTAGTCTTTTTATATTCTTCACTTTTTGATTCGTTTTCTGTCCATATCATTATTTTATTTTTTTCTTTTTTGGCTAACATTTTGCTTATTGCTAGGCTATAAATACCAAGACCAATTACACTTATTTTCATTTTTCATTCCTCATTTCTTTATGTAATTTATTTAAACTTTCTTCAATTTTATTATTTTTAGGGATATAATATTTTTTTCCAATTAGGTTTTTAGGCATATAATTTTGTTTTACCCAGTCATTTGGATAATCGTGTGGATATAAATAATCTGGACTGTTTGTTTTAATATTGTTTGGAACATTGCCAGTATTTCCTTTATGAATGTCATTTAATGCGGCATCTAAAGCTAAATGAGAACTATTACTCTTTGGAGATAATGCCATTTCTACAACGATTTCACCAAGGGGTATACGGGCTTCTGGCAAACCAATTAATTCAGCAGCACTTATGGCAGCCATTACTCTAGGGCCAATACCGGGATTAGCAAGACCAATGTCTTCATAAGCAATAACACTAAGACGTCTATATATAATATCTAAATCTTCTGCTTCAATAAGTCTTCCTAGATAGTGCAGAGCTGCATCAACGTCACTTCCACGGATGGATTTTTGCAATGCACTTATAACGTCATAATGACCGTCACCATCTTTATCATGGAAAAAAACAGGCTTATTATTGATTTTTTTAATGTCTTCTATTGTTATATTTTTATCACTGGAATAATATGATACTTCTAATAAATTTAAAGCAAAACGCATGTCTCCTGAAGATAAATTACCTATGTATTCTAATGCTTCATCATTTATTTTTATGTCTTCAAAGTTTTTTAAGGCTTTTATAAGTCCTTTTTTAATGTCTTTACTTTCTAATTCATGAAGTTCAAATATTTGGCATCTACTTCTTATTGCAGGATTAATTTTATGATAGGGATTAGATGTTGTAAGACCAATTAAAATAATTGTACCATTTTCTATATAAGGCAAAAGTAAATCTTGCTTATCTTTATTCATTCGATGAATTTCATCAATAATTAGAACCATTTCACCATACATTTTTGCTTCTAAAATTGCTGTATCAAAATCAGCTTTATTATTAATTGTGGCATTTAAAAATTTATAATGGAGTTCAAGTTCTGCTACTAAAGCATTAGCAATACTTGTTTTACCAATGCCAGGTTTTCCATAAAAAATCATTGAAAAAAGTTTCTTGTTTTTAACAAGATTGGTTAGCACTTTGCCTTTGCCAATTAGGTGTTCTTGACCAATTATATCATCTAATTTTTTTGGTCTTAATTTATCTGCTAAAATTTCCATAATATCACTTAATTAATTATAGCACATTTTAAAAAAATTTGGTACAATGTTTATAGAAATAAGGTGAGTTTATGCGTAATATAATTAATAATATTAATGATAGAGATGTTATAGATTTTTTGGAATACTTAAAATACGAAAGAAGAATGTCTGTTAATACAATAGATTCATATGGAGAAAATTTACTTTTGATAAGTGATACAATTAAGAAAAGATTAATTGATCTTGATGGGAATGATATTAGAAATTTTCTTATAAATGTTGATGCTGTACCTCGAACTAAAGCACATTATTTAACAGTACTTAATTCTTTTTATCGATATTTAATTTTTATGGATAAATTGGATAGTAATCCATGTGATGGAATAAAAAGTCCTAAGTTAGAAAAAAAATTGCCAACTTATTTAACCAGTGAAGAGGTCGATAAACTTCTTAATATGAGACTTACAAAACCAATAGATTATAGAAATAAGGCAATGCTAGAATTAATTTATGCAACTGGTGCTAGAATTAGTGAAATTACTAATTTAGAATTAAACCAAATAGATTATGATGAATGTATTATTAGGGTAACTGGTAAAGGAAAGAAAGATAGAATCATTCCTTTTGGAGATACAGCAGCAGAAGCCTTAAAAGAATATATTTATAATTATCGAATATTTTTAATAAAAAATGAGACTTGTAATTATGTCTTTATTAATAAAAATGGGGCAAAAATAAGTAGGCAAATGGTATTTAAAATTCTCAAAAATTTAGCTAAAAAGGCGGGAATAGAAAAAGATATAAGTCCTCATACACTTAGACATTCATTTGCTACTAATTTACTAAATAATGGGGCAGACTTAAGAGTTATTCAAGAATTGTTAGGACATGAAAATTTAGAAACTACAGAAATTTATTCACATTTACAAAACAAAAAAATAGAGGAAGATTATAATAATCATCCTCATGCGCATATCTAAAAACTATCTGCAGTTTTCATTACGAGCTTCATTTCGTGCACTTGATCTTGCACTAGATTTGCTAGAACATTTATCATTTTTTCTGGCTTTGTTTCTAGCGTTTTCTTTGTTCTTACTCATTACTTTTACCTCCCACTATTATTATGTAACAAAAAAGAATATTTACTCATATATTTAAGTGGTAAAATAAGGAAGTGATTAATTTGAAAAAAATTGGTATTAGTACTAGAATTATAAAAAATGAGGATGGTATGGAACAAGAAAAAGTTCCTAGATCTCTCATTAAGAAACTAATTGGTTATGATGTTATTCCAATTATTATTCCAGATATAAATGATATAACATTTTATTTGGAACTTTGTGATGGTTTTATATTACCTGGTGGTACTACATGGAATGATGTGGATATAAAGATTATAAAGTATGTATTTAAAATAAATAAACCTTTACTTGGAATTTGTGCTGGAATGCAGGCTTTAGCTAATATAGATACATTTATAGATAATACAGTTAAAGTAAATAATCATAGTTTTCCAAATATGGAATATGTTCATGAAATAAGTATAAATGATGGAGTACTTAAAGATATTTTAAATAAAGATAAAATAAAAGTTAATAGTAGACATAATTATCAAGTTGAACCTAAAGACTATTTTAAAATAGATGCAGTTAGTGATGATGGAGTAATTGAAGCTATAAGTTTTTCTGAATTTAAGTTTATGGTGGGGCTTCAATGGCATCCAGAAGATATGAATGATGACGATCAAGATAAAATATTTAAGTACTTTTTAAGTAAATGCTAAAAAAAACAAGTAAATTTTTGATATGCTATAAATTAAATTTTAAACATATAATTAAATGGTGATATTATGCAAAGTATTATCTTTCCCCTTATTTTATCTACACTTGCAGGTTTATCTACCTTAATCGGGGCTATATTCATATTTTTTAAAATTAAAGGTCAAAATTTAAATAAATTTATAAGTTTTTGTCTAGCTTTTTCTATATCAGTTATGATAACTATAAGTATTTTAGATTTAATACCAACATCTTTTTTTCAAATATCAAATATTTATGGAGTAGGGAAGAGTATCTTAATACTAATTATAGCATTTATTGTAAGTTATATTGTGATAACCTATTTAAGTGCTAAAATAGAAAAAGAAACATATAGTGCAGACTTATATAAACTTGGAATTTTAAATATGATTGTACTAATACTTCATAATCTTCCGGAAGGAATTGCAACGTTTTTAAGTAGTTATCATAGTACATCTTTAGGTATTAAATTATCGATTGCTATAATGCTTCATAACATTCCTGAAGGTATATCAATTGCTGTACCAATATACTACTCAACAAGAAGTAGAAAAAAAGCTATTAAAGCAACGTTATTATCTGCGGTATCAGAACCAATTGGGGCATTACTGGCTTTTGTATTTTTAAAAAAGTATGTTTCAGATGTTATGATAAGTATTGTTTTAGTTGTTGTAGCAGGTTTAATGATTACTTTATCTATTCAGGAAATGTTACCTAAAGCTTTAAAATATAAGGAAAATAAATACATTTATTTAGGTTTAGTAATTGGTACAATTTTGGTAATAATTAATGTACTTATAAGCTGAGTAGGGAAGATAAATTAAGTTAAAATTAGTTATGTCTTTGTTTTAATGTGCTATTATTTAATCATATAATAATTTATTATTAATAATTTTTTCAGATAATTAAGTTAACATAATATATATTATTTATAGAATATTTTATTATAAAAATACAACTTTTAAATATGTTTTGGACTAATTTTATTATCTTTTTACTTTGTATTTGTTTACTTATATATTATCTTATTTTACGAATTATATTATATTGTGAATTGTTTTTATGAAATATGATAATTAAAATTTTTTTTGTAATTAAATTTAATTATGATAAATTATAACCTTATTTATATTTATAATAAGGATACGTACGCGTTTATAACCTTATATTTATAATAAATAAGGATATATGCACATGTATGAAAAAAAGTCCCCTATTTGTGATAATTTGATTGATAGGGGACTAATTATTCTTTTTTAGATAGTGAAGTGAAAATAATAGCTATAATAATCATTAATATTGTATCAACTAATAACTTACTTATTATTAAATTAATATTAAGTAGATTATATAGGATATAAACAAAGAAACAAGATAATATTATTCTAAAGATTTTTTTTAATATAAATAAAATATTTTTAGTTATTAAATTATTTTTATATACACTTTGATAATTAATTATTATATGTAATACTATCCCTACTACTTCAGAAACTAATGTTGCTACTATAATACCTTCTAAATCATTATTTGATCTTCTGATATAAAATACAATTATGAATAAGGCTAAAGCTATTAAGTAAGGAATTATAGATTTTATTATGTAAGGCAATAAAGTTTTTAGATAGGGGATAGTTTTTAAACTATGCTTCCCTACTCTCTTTTCCTTTTTTCGCCAAATTGTCTTAATATTTTTTTCTTTAATTGGTATATTTTCGTTTATTGCAGTTATTAAGTAATTATTAGGATTATTTTCTTTATTTAAACTTTCTAATAGTTTTTTAAATAATTCTATACTAATAGCTTTAATATCTGGTAAAACAGTCTTAAAACTTGTGTTAAACAATATATTAAAAAGTTTATTTATACTTTTTTCACCAAAACTATAATCATCATTGATTCCGAAAATTAGCGAATTTTTATTTTCTATGGCATCTAAAGCACATTTAGCTATATCATCTCTGGTAGTATTTATTATATCATCTACAAAAACAATTGATTTTATATTTAATTTATTATCATTGATGTAATCTTTTAGTTCAAATAAGTAATCATATGTATGACCATTTACTACTTTTTTACCATTTAAATTAATTATTTTGGAGCCCTTGTTACAAATTATAATGTTACTAAATACTTCCTCTAATCTGTTAATAGAACTTTTTAATTTTTCTATATTTTCATTATACCAGTTTATTATTACTAAAATATCCTTATTCATTTTATAACACCTATTTTATTTTAACACTATATTTACTTTTAGTCAAAAAGAAAAGAAGCTTTTAACTTCTTTAGATTTCTATTTCTTCACCATTACCACAAACGCAACTGTTAGTGTTAGAATTTAAAACATCTCCTCCTGGACAAATGTTTTTACAAGTGTTGTCAAGCAAAGCAGAACTAATTAAATTTTGAATAAAGTTATATGCTTTAAATTTACTAGCTTTTTCCATTAAATTTGTTAAAATTGTTAGTGAATCTTCATCAGAAATATTTTCAAATTCAACAGCGTTTTTATAATCTTTTTTAGTTATTAAGTTATTTCCATATTCAATTTTGTTTGTGATATCTAATCCAATATTATAACTTTTGTATGATAAATTTAATTTTCCAGATAAATCTTGTTTTTTATTACTTTCATCAGATTTTATTATCATTTTACCTGTAATTTTTAAATCTTCACTGTTAATCTTGATGTCGACATTAGATGTTTCTTTATCTGTATTTTCAATGGTTATGTCTAAATTTGTATCGTTTGTAGTAAAAACTACCATTGTTTTGTTATTTGAAACTTCAATTTTTGCTTGAGATGAGTTATTATTTTTATCATTGCCTGTAATTACTATTTTTTCTTTACTAATTTCAACTTCATATTCATCTGAATCACTTGTTACTTTGTATTTGTTTGTATCAATTTTGACACCCTTTATTTCAGATTCATCACTTTTAATTGTAAAACTTTCAACTTGTTTATTTAGTATATTTACTTCAACTGTAATTTTAGCATTATTAACTGATATAGAATCCTCAGTAATATAGTCTTTTAGCACTTCATCATCACTTATTAATTTCATGAATTTATTATTTATTTTATCTCTATTATTATCATTAATCTCATATGTGTATGTAGCCTTTAATCCATTATATTTAGTATTTAAACTTGCTTCTTTTAAACTTTCCTTTAAATAATTAATTAAGTTATTTGCAATTTTATTTAAGTCTTCAACTTTTGTAAGTGATTGTAATTTTTGTTTATATTCATTTACATTTTGAAAAATATCTTCATCACTTGTTGTAGTTAATGTTTTATCATAAATATCCTTGCTATCTAAATAAATTTTATTATTGTCAATAGTTAATGTTCCATTTAAAGAGCCCGTATCTTGTTTTAAATTTATATCCATATTAATGTAGTTATTTTTCAAACTTTCTTCAGCTTTTAATCCAATTTCTAAATTATTTAAATCTTTCAAATCTTTGGAATTTGTTGTTAATTTGATATTTGCATCATTAATTAGTTCATATTTGTCAATATTATTTAAATATTCTTTGTTTAGTGTTAAATTGTCAAAAATATTATTAACAAACTCATTTACACTATTTGCACTTTGATCTAAAAATTTTGTAGCATTAAATGTTGTTTTTACATATAATAATCCTCCGATTACGAGTAACAATATAGCTGATATTAAACATAGTACTATGATCAAGCTTTTTTTGTTCTTTTTTTCTCGGAAATCTTCAAAATCCATATTACTTACTTCTTGTTTAGGTAAATCCGGTCCTGCATCATTAGTAGTATTTTGGTTAGCTTCTGCAATATTAGACTCATTTTCCGTGTTTGTTTGACTTTCCACCATAATCTCTGAAGGATTATTTACTACTTCAGGTGTTTGGTTATTGTTTACACTTGTTTCATTTTCATTTTTTTGTTCTTCTTTCATTTATATACCTCACTATTTTCATTATATTTTTATTATATCATTAAATTCCAAGAAAATAAAGACTATTTTATAGTCCTCATTTCATATACTTATTAAAATTTTTAAATTCTTGGGCATCTTCCAAATTAGTATCAGCTAGATCTTGAAGAAGTGCTTTTTGCTTTCTATCAAGTTTAGTTGGAATAATTATGTTTACTACCGCGTACATATTTCCTTTTGATATTGAATTTGGAAGTTTAATTCCTTTGCCTTTGATTTTAAGTTTTGTATAATTTTGTGTACCTGCTTTTATATCCAAAATAATATTTCCATAAAGAGTAGGTATTTCCTTTTTGCAACCTAGAGTAGCATCTGTAATGGTAACTGGTACTTCAAGATAAATATCTGCACCATCTCTTTCAAATAATGGATGTTCTTTAATTTTAAATTCTAAGAAAACATCACCATTTGGGCCTCCATTTAAACCTGCGTTTCCTTTACCAGAAAGTCTTAATTGATATCCTTCATCTACACCTTCTGGAATAGTAACTGTAAGGGTCTTAACTTTTTCTACTACGCCTTTACCACGACATTCATCACATACTCTTTCATAAGTTTTACCACGACCTTTGCAATCTGGACATGTTTTTTGGGTTTGCATGTAACCAAAAATTGTTTGAGCTTGTTCTAATACTTTACCAGCACCACCGCAAGTACGACATGTTTTTTCGTTAAATCCGCCTTTACCTTTACAGCTTGAACACTCACTTGTTAAATTTAATTTAACATCTTTTTCACAACCAAAAGCTGCTTCTTCAAATGTTAGATTTAATACGACACGAATGTCTTCACCTTTAGATGGACGAGATGATGATCTTGAAGATCCTCCGAAACCTGAGAAACCACGGAAACCTCCACCAAAAAGATCACCAAGAATATCTTCAAGGTCAATATCTCCCATGTTGAAACCTTGGAAACCAGCGCCTCCACCAGCATTTCCTCCATTTTGAAATGCTGCATGACCAAACTGATCATATTGGCGTCTTTTATTTGCATCAGAAAGTACAGAATAGGCTTCACCAATTTCTTTAAATTTTTCTTCAGCTCCAGGTTCTTTATTAATATCTGGGTGATACTCTTTAGCAAGTTTTCTAAATGCTCTTTTTATTTCTTCATCTGTAGCAGTTTTATTAACTCCTAAGACTTCATAATAATCTTTTTTATTCATTTTTTACTCCTTTCCAGCTATAGTGATGTTATCTAAAAGTAGTGATGGCGTGCTTACACTTAAACTAAATCTAGATAAATCATTACCAACTTCAATTACATTTGTAAATACTTCAAAAAAGTTAGTGGATAATATAATCATATTTAATCCTTTAGTAATTTTGCCATTTTGAACTAGTAATCCTTCCGCTTGAACTGAGATATTTCCAGTTTTTTTATCAACTCCGGCATGAAATCCATAAGCTTCATCAATTATAATTCCATTACTAAGTTCTTTAACTAGTTCATCAAATGTTTTATTTCCTTTTTCAATATATAAATTATTAACTCCATCTGCATTACCAGTTGCATCTTTTTCTAACTTCATAGCATATTCAATATTATTTATTTCTTTAATAAATATACCCTTATGTACTAAAACTTGTTTCTTTTTTAAAGTTCCTTCACTATCAAAATTAGAATTAAGTATTCCATTTGGTGAATCTTCAACAATAGTTATTTTATCACTAAATATTTTGTTATTTAATTTACCTGATAATACAGACTCGTTTAAATATATACCTTTACTTTGAAAAGATGTGCTAAATGTAGATAAAATACTAGCAACTACATTATTTGCAAGAAGAACTTTATATTTATTCGTTGCAACTGATGTACTATCAAGTTTAATTAATAAATATTCTAACTTTTTAAGTAAATATTTTTTAAATTCATTAAAGTTATATTCTTTAGTATAAAACCCGATATAAAGTACTCTGGTTTGATTATTTTTTTCTACTGTAATAGAGGTACCATAAGAGTTAAGGTATGTTTCATCCTCCATATCACAATTATTTAATCCATTAGTTATAAACTTACCAATTTCAGCATGTGAAAATTCAGTTTCAATTGTTTTAATACAAGAATACTCATTTTTTAATTCATTAAGTGATAATAAATCTTCTTTAACTTTAGTATAATCTATTTTTTCATAATTTTTTACCTTATTTTTAATGTTTCCAGAACATAGCTTATTACTATTTTTATTGTCACTTGTGTTAAATATTTCTTCTAAAGTATTAATTATTTCATCAGCATTTTTTATACTTTCGGTGATGATTTTAACACATCTGTTATTTTTAATTGCTTTAATAATATAGCTTGTAACATTTGTTATTTGAAATAATTTAATTTTATCATTTAATGTACTTATATCGGTTGAATTATTCTTTTCTTTAAATATCTCAATATCAATATTATGTTTTTTACCAAGCTCAATTAATTTATTCACTTTTTTCACCTCCGACGAGTATATGACTTACCTTTATACGTGGCATTCCAACGTTAACTGGAACAGAACCGCTGATAGAACCACACATTCCTTGACCAAGTGCTAAGTTATCTCCGACCATTTCCACACTAGCAAGTATATCTTTACAATTACCAATTAAGCTAGCGGATTTAACACATTCAGCAAGTTTTCCATCTCTAATCATATATGCTAAATCACAAGCAAAGTTAAAATCTCCAGTTTCTGGTGAAACACTTCCTCCGCCCATTTTCTTAGCATAAAGTCCTAGTTTAATGTCTTTAATCATATCCTCAAATGTGTCTGTTCCTTTTTCAAGATAAGTATTATTCATTCTAGAAGTCGGAGCGTATATATAACTTTCTCTTCTAGAACTTCCTGTTGGTTTCATATTCATCTTACGATTATTAATTTCATCAATTAAATATCCTTTTAAAACACCATTTTCAATAAGTACGTTTCTTTTTGTTTCTCTTCCTTCATCATCAATCTTAGTTGTACCCCATTCATCAAATAATGTTCCATCATCAATAATACTAACTTTATCACTTGCTATTTTTTTATTTAAATCATGACTTAAAACTGATATACCATCCGCAACAGATGTTGCTTCCATTGCATGACCACAAGCCTCGTGAAATATTACACCACCAAACCCATGTTCAATTATAACTGGCATTTCTCCGCCTAGACAAGGTAATGCATATAACTTATCTATGCCATCATTTATAAGTTCATCAATTACTTCATCAAATTTTATTTCATCAAGTAAATCTAGATTAGTTGTTTTACCTAAAGAATAAGAAATATTACATGCTTTATCACCATCTTTAAAACTTATGATAATATAAAGTCTTGTTCTTTCTCTTTCTTCATTTTTAAATAAGCCGTTTTCACGAGCAACTGTAACATATTGTTTAATGTTTTGAAGTGTTAAATTTACTTGATTTATTCTTTGGTCTTTACTTCTTATTTTCTTATCTAAATTATTAAATAAGTCTTTAATTTCTTCATTTGTATAATGGGTTTTATGATTGTTTTTATATTTTTTTAATCTTTTCAAAGATACATAGCTGTATATTACTTTATCTTTAATATTACTTTTTAAAGTGTCTACTATAGAATTAATATTTTTCTTATTAAAATCGTTAGTGGCCGCATAATAAACGTTATTATCTTTAGCTAGCCTTAAGCCCAGCCCATTTGAATAGTTTACACTATAACCATCTAAATTACTATCAATATAATTAAATGTTGTAGCCTTTTTATTTTCTATGAAGATTTCGGCAAAATCACCACCAGTTGATAGCATGGCTTCTAAGATACTTTCTAATCTATCCTTTTTCATATTTCTCCTTTAAACGGGTAAAAAGAGAGTTAAGACGCTCTCTTTTATCCTTTAATTTTTAATTATTTTTCTTCGTATGTGGCATCTTCAACTTTTTCATGGTCATCACTACCACTATTAGTATTATCCTCTTTATTTGCATTATCTTTAGCTGCTTGTTCATATACTTTTTGAGCTAAATCCATTGCAACTTTATTAAGTTCTTCACTAGTATTTTTTATAGCATCGATATCTGTTCCTTCTAGAGCTTTCTTAGCAGCTTCTAGTTTTTCTTCAGCATTTTTCTTATCATCTTCAGTTATTTTATCACCTAGATCAGATAAAGCTTTTTCTGTTGCAAATACAATACTATCTGCGTTATTTCTTACTTCAGCTTCTTGTTTACGTCTTTCATCGGCTTCTTTATTAGCTTCAGCTTCTTTCATCATCTTATCAATTTCTTCATCAGATAGATTTGTTGATGATGTTATTGTAATAGATTGTTCTTTATTTGTACCTAAATCTTTAGCAGTTACATTAACAATACCATTAGCATCTATATCAAATTTAACTTCAATTTGAGGCACTCCACGTCTTGCTGGAGGTAAGTTTGTAAGTTGGAAATTTCCAAGTGTCTTGTTATCACTAGCCATTGGTCTTTCACCTTGAAGTACATGAATATCTACAGCTGGTTGATTATCTACAGCAGTTGAGAATACTTGAGATTTACTTGTTGGAATTGTTGTATTTCTTGGAATTAATACTGTCATAACATTTCCTAAAGTTTCAATACCAAGTGATAGAGGTGTAACATCAAGAAGTACGATATCATCAACTTCACCAGTTAAAACTCCACCTTGAATAGCAGCACCCATAGCAACTACTTCATCTGGGTTAACACTCTTATTTGGTTCTTGTCCAAGTTCTTTTTTAACAAGTTCTTGAATGTATGGAATACGTGATGAACCACCAACTAGAATTACTTTATTAATATCTTTAGCAGTCATACTAGCATCTTTTAATGCTTTTCTAACTGGTTCAAGTGTTGAGTCAAATAAATCACGACATAAGTCTTCAAATTTAGCTTTTGTTAAAGTCATATCCATATGAACTGGACCTTCATCATTTTGAGCAATGAATGGTAAGCTAATTTGAGTTGTAGTCATACTTGATAAGTCTTTTTTAGCTTTTTCAGCAGCATCTTTAATTCTTTGCATTGCCATAGTATCTTTACTTAAATCAATGCCATGTTCTTTTTTAAATTCTGATACTAAGTAATCAGTAACACGTCCATCAAAGTCATCTCCACCTAGACGATTATTACCACTTGTTGCTTTAACTTCAAATACACCATCACCTAGTTCTAGAATAGAAACATCGAATGTTCCACCACCTAAGTCATATACTAAAATAGTTTGTAATTTATCTTGTTTATCAAGACCATATGCAAGTGCAGCTGCTGTTGGTTCATTTATAATACGTTCAACTTCAAGTCCTGCAATCTTACCAGCATTTTTAGTAGCTTGACGTTCTGCATCATTAAAGTATGCTGGAACTGTAATAACTGCTTTAGTTACTTTTTCTCCTAAATAACTTTCAGCATCTTTCTTTAATTTTCCTAGTATTTTGGCACTAATTTCTTCTGGAGTCCATTTCTTTCCACCAGCTTCCACTTTTTCACTAGTACCCATTTTTCTCTTTATTGAAGAAATAGTATTTTTAACATTAGTTACGGCTTGTCTTTTAGCAACTTCACCTACTAATTCTTCTTCTCCTTTAAATGCTACTACTGATGGAGTTGTTCTATTTCCTTCAGCATTAGCTATAACCTTTGGTTCTCCTCCTTCAAGTACTGCAACACATGAATTTGTAGTACCTAAGTCAATACCTATAATTTTACTCATATTTAATCATTCCTTTCATTTATTTTTCTTGAGCTTAATTATTCATTTACTTTTACCATAGCAACTCTGATAACTTTATCTTTATAAGTGTAACCTTTTTGTAAGACTTCAATTACCACATTACTAGGTAGGTTTTTATCACTATCTGTAAGAACTGCTTCCATCTTATTTGGATCGAATTCTAGTCCTTTACAATCTATTTCTTTTACTTCTAATTCTTCTAATATACTTACTAAATTAGTATATATCATCTTAAATCCACTTAGGAATTTAGATACTTCATCAGATAAATCTCTGTCATCTAAGCTAATAGCTCTTTCGAAATTATCTACGATTGGTAATATTTTAGTTATTAATTTTTCTCCATCATATTTGCATAATTTACTAATTTCTTCTTCATTTCTTCTTTTCATGTTTTGCATTTCTGCCATTACTCTAAGAAGTTTTTCATTTAATTTAGCATTTTCTTCTACTAATTTATTATTTTCTGTATTATTTACTTTTTTAGGTTCTTTCTTCTTTATATTTTTAACTTTTTGTTTTCCTTTAACTTTCTTTTCTTCCATTATTTATCCTTTCTATCATCAATTTTCTCATCGATATATTCTAGTAAACCCACAATCCTTTGATAGTCCATTCTCTTTGGTCCAATTACAGCAATTGTTCCTTCTTCACCATTAATATGATATTTTTTTCTAATAATAGTTACATTTGAATCAAACTTATTTTCTTTGCCTATATAAACCTTAATTTCATCTTCATTACTATTTTCTTCAACTTTTTCTATGAAAGATTTATCTTCAAGTTTATTGGCTAGTCTTTTAAGTTCTGATACATCATTGTATTCTGGCTGTTCAAATATCTTTGTTTTACCAGTTACATGAACATTACTATTATTATTTACAAAATCATTAAAGGCGTCGTAGAAGATGTTATATACTGTTTCATATTGTCTTATTTGTGTTTTTATAATTGGTTTTACTTCAAGTTCTAGTCTTTTACTTACATCATTTATTGGTGTACCTACCAGCATTTTATTAATTATTTCACTAGTTTTAATAACTTCTTTAACATTTATATTATTATCTAAAGTAAACATCTTATTTTCAACATTTCCTTTATCAGTGCATACAACTGCTACAACTTGATTATTACCTAAATCAATAATATTAATTTGCAAAAGCATATTGTCTTCACTACTTTTTCCAAGAACTACACTTGTATAATTGGTTATCTCACTAATTATATCCATACATTTATTGATGGCATCGCTTAGTTCTAAATCAGTATTTGCAAATATCTTTTGTAGTTTTAACATATCTCCACCAGTAAGTTTTTCCGGTTCCATTAAATTATTTACGTAATATCTGTATCCTGCTTCGCTGGGAACACGTCCTGAAGATATATGATTTTTTTCTAAGTATCCCATATCTTCTAGCGTTGCCATCTCATTTCTGATCGTGGCACTTGAACAGTTAAACATATCACATAAAGCTTTTGAACCAACGGGTTTTACTGTTTTAATATATGTTTCAACAATTACTTTTAAGAGATTATTTTTACGTTCATCCATAACATTACCTCTCTTTAGCACTTGCTTTTTACCAGTGCTAATAACATTATAATATTATGCTTAGCACTTGTCAATATATAACTGCTAATTTTTGAAATTTTAAAAAAATTTGACAAACTCGCTTATTTGTGGTAGAATAGCCCCTAGTTAAGGGGGGATAGTGTTTTATGGAAACACATATTTATGATGTTCATGCAAGAAAATTTGAGGGTTGTTATTTTATAAACTCAGATGATCTAAAAGTTATAATTGAAGGAGAAAGAATAAATTATAATAAGGAGTTACTTCCATTTAGAAAATTAGTTTATAATTTATGGGCAGATTGTATCACGAAAGGGTCTTTCCCTTGTGATGATCCTAATACTATAATGGTTGAATTTAATGGTTCTATTTATTGTTATGATTCAAAGAAAATAGCTAAAAACCAAGACTTAATATTAGATTATTTAAAAAAATTACATGTTTTGGATCCACACTTGCTTGAAGATGGCACAAGATGGACAAAAGTTAAACAACCACTTGAATTTTTATTAACCATGGGGAAAGCTTTAGAAATATATGTGAAAGATAACAATATTAAAATAACAAGATAGGAAATCTATCTTGTTATTTTGTTATGGCTTCAATTGCTTTTAAAATTGCAATTTTACCATATTCATAAGTTAATCCTCCTTGCAAATATGCTATATATGGATCTCTAAGAGGACCGTCACATGATATTTCAATTGATGAACCTTGTGTAAATGAACCTGAGGCCATTATTATTTCATCATCGTATCCAGGCATTTTGGTTGGAACTGGTGTGCTATCTGCATCTATGGCACTTCCCTTTTGAATACCTTCTACAAATTTAATTAATTTATCTTTGTCATTAAATTTAATAGTTTCAACAATATCACATCTTTCTTCATTCCATCTAGGTGAAACATCATATCCTAAGTTTTCAAGTAGGTATGATGCAAGTACTATAGTTTTTAAACTACTTGCTACTACTGATGGAGCCATATATAAACCTTGTAAAAAGCTTTTGTTAGCACCTAAACTTGGGCCTACTTCATCAGCTTCTCCTGGAACATTTAATCTTTCACTACATAAGTATACTAAATCTTTTTTTCCAACGATATAAGCACCATTACTAGCTATACCCGCTCCTAAATTTTTAATTAATGAACCTATACATATATCTGCTCCAACTTCCGTAGGCTCTTTAATATTTACAAATTCACAGTAACAATTATCTACCATAACTATTATATCTTTATCAATACTTTTAATTAGTTTAATAACCTTTTCCAATTTTTCGATACTTATACTTCTTCTTGTGCTATACCCAATAGATCTTTGAATTTCAATTACCTTTACTTTATTATTTTTTAAATATTCTTCTATTTTATTATAATCAAAATCATTATTTACTAAATCTATTTGTTCATATTTTACGTTAAAAGATTTTAAACTACTTTTGTTATCATTAAAACCAATTATACTATCTAAAGTATCATATGGTTTACCTGTGATAGATAAAAGTGTATCACCAGGTCTTAAAAGAGCAAATAATGCTGTTGATATAGCATGTGTTCCAGATATAAATTGATTTCTAACTAAAGCTTTTTCACATTTAAATACATCAGCATATACTTTTTCGATTACATCTCTTCCATAGTCACCATAGCCATAACCTGTGGTACTATTAAAACATGCTTCGTTTACACTATTTTTCCAAAAAGCATTTATTACTTTTCTACTATTATAAAAACATATATCATCTATTTTACTAAATACATCTTTTAATACAAATTCTGCCTTTTTTACATCTTCAATATTCATTTTAAACCTCCATCTATTTTTAAAATAGTATCATTTACATAACTATTACTTGCAAGAAAATATATAGCATCCGCTATTTCTTCTTTACTTGCAAATCTTTCAAGTAATATTTTACTTATTTCTTCTTTTTTAAAAGTACTATCTATATTACTTGTCATATCAGTATCTATCCATCCCGGTGCTACGCTATTTACTCTAATACTTGGAGCATAATTTTTTGCAAAGTTATGAGTTAAACTTACTATACCAGCTTTGGATGCATCATAATCAACACTTTCTATATAGCTTCCGTTATATATATTATTACTTGCTACATTTATAATACTACCATTATTCATAACTAATTTAACATATTTACATGTTAAAAATACACTAAGTAAATTATTTTCTATTACTTTCATAAATTCTTTACTTGTTTTATTTTCTAAACTATTATCTATACTTATTCCAGCATTATTTACTAAACAATCTATATTACCTATCTCTTCTTTTATTTTATTAAATAAACCTTTTACTTCATCTTCTTTAGATACATCACATTTATAAACATATGCTTTTACTTTATAAGTATTTTCTATATATTTTTTTAAATCTTCTGCACACCTTTTACTTACGTTATAATTTATAATAGTATTATACCCTTTACTTGCAAAATACTCTATTACTGTTGCACCAAGTCCTCGAGAAGATCCTGTCACTAAAACTGTTTTCATATTTTTTCACCTGCCATATATATTACAATAATTTAAACAAAATTAAAAGAGCTTTTGCTCTTTTAACTAATTATTATTCCATTTTCATCAAATTCATAATGTGGTAAAACAAAATCATCTTTTGGATTATTATCATTTATTTTATCTAATTCTATACTTTTACCATCAAAATATTCAGCATCATTTTCTATTATTTCATTATCTAATTCATTTAAATTATTTGTAAGATTAGTATATTCTACAGTTTTATATCCTTCAAATAGGACTTCTTTAATATCACTTTGATTAAATGAACAATAACTACTTTTAATCATCACTCCTTCAGGATATGCACAACCTGAATAATCATATATTTCTAAATCATTTTCATATTCAACTGAATAATATCCTGTTATCATGATTGATTTATCTTTATTTTTTAACTTTATCACACTACCAATTGGCAAATATCTTTTATTCATATTGGTTCCTTTCATTAAAATTTATTTCCAAAAATTGTTTCTTTAGCATAGCATCTACGATGATGTTCAAAATTTGTTACTAACTTTTGCTATCGCCACTGCCTTGCCTACAAGCACCGCAGACGCGGCAGCCCTCTTTGTTCTATCAAAGCCTACCTCTTCCTTCTCACTCCAGCTAAATTTTGCGTGGCCCATCTAGCACGCGGACGCGCTATGGCAATGTCCTAAAGCACTAGTTTATTACCCTTACCTACGGACAGTTTTTATAAATTAAAAATTATAGCTATTATGTTATATCAAATCATTCTAAAACCCTTTAAAAATGGCAACTCTAATGTTAAAATAATAATATACAAAAAAATAAAAAGGAGTTGCCATGAATAAATTATATAACACTCAAGAGAAAATTACAAATGAAATTCGTGAATTTTTAAAAATTAATATTCCAAACTTGCGAAAAACTCAATTAAATATCATTCCAGAAATTTTATTTGGAATGATTGCTTCTGAATCTGTTGTATCTACAGATATAGCAAAATGTCTAAAAAATGAATTTTCTTATGTTCAGTTAGAATAAGTTCAAAGAAGAATTCATAAATTTTTTAATAATGAATTATTTGATCATGAAGATTTCTATAATTCTTTAATCATTTCTGTTATTTCTAAATACAAGATAAAACACAAAGATAAAAGAATTCATATAACTTTTGACCATATGTTTTCTCATTATAATTATGTTACTCTCATGTTCACTATGAGAGTTGGAAAACAAGGTATTCCCATTTGGTTTAAGTCCTTTAAACAAGAATATACTAATAAAGATGTATCACTTGAAAAAGGTGGTACCATTGCCTTTAATGAAACTTTAATCATTAAATGAATTAAGCGCGTTTCTGCCTTATTCGGTGGAAAATTTGACTTAATTTTCCTAGCTGACCGATGGTTTAATTCTGAAAATATATTAAAGACTATTGCATCTTTAGGTCATACTTACTGCGTAAGACTTAAGAAAAACATTAAGATTTTTTTTATGACAAAAAGGAAGAACATAAAATCTGGAAATGGCTTTATGACTTACCATCACACAAATATCATGCTATTGTTCATAAAGATATTGAACTATATGATTCAAAATATAAAACAAATATTGTAATTAGCAAATATTTAAATACTAAAGATCCTTGGATAATTGTAACTAACAAAGATGTTGAACATGCTATTCAAAATTATTCTCATAGGTTTGGTTCAATTGAATGTGTTTTTAAAAATCAAAAAAGTAATGGACTTTATTTAGAAGCTATTAACAACGCAAGTGAAAAAGCATACAATACTATGTACACTATGGCTTGTACTGTTGTTCTTTTTCTAACAATTATTGGGGCAGATTATTCTAAAAATACTAAATGTTATAAAAATGAAAAAATAGTTACACATAAAGTGTATAAAAATAAAGGAAAAGTAAGAGTTATGTCATTATTCAAAATTGGTTTAACACTATTTCATCGAGCCATAAACTCAACCAAATATATTAGATTACCAATAAAATTTATTCTATATGACATATAAGGTTTTAGCTTTGACATTTCTATCAGTTTCTATAATAACATTTATATAACATTTTAACTATAAAATATATATGACATTTTATATTGACATTTACAACTTTTTTTGCGTGAAATAATTTCTATTTTATTAGAAACAATGAGTAAAAATGTTGTTTTTATAACTTTTTTATATAATTTTAGCATCTTTATAACTCAAAAAATGAGGCAAATCGTTCAACATAGGCCGAACTATTTACCCCATTTTTGCTAGGTTTTCCGATGTTTTTTCAAAACTGTCCGTCAATCAGCCAAAGTTATTGGTGAATCCTTAGTTCCAGATCCTCCAGCATATGCTACTGAAGCTTTTAGATACAAGACTGGACGGACGCCAAGCCCACTACGCGCGCGGAAGCCGATTGCAAGGCCGGGGTTGCTCGCACCGAACACAACGCTGCTGTCCGAAGAATTAGGAGATATTGTCCATTCGCTAAACCCCATATACATCCAATTAACTGCTGTTACTGTTGAACTATCATAATCATAAAGATCAGTTGTCCATGCACTTGGACTTGCGGCAAATCCATAATCTGATGCATACATTAATCCTATTTTTGATGTTCCATCACTAGGTCCATATGTTTTTGTTGCATTTGTTATTTCTGCAGTAAACATTGCTCTTGGAGTTACAAAAAGCGTATTATGTCCACTTACTTTCCATGCTGTATCCTCAATCATATTTGACCATGCGGCACCTATATTATTTAAATAATTTGTATTTAAATTTATTTTATTTAATAGACTGGTACTCCATTCATTTGAACCCCATCCACTATTTATACTAGTATCATTTTTATAATTCCAAAAATACTCATCTATTGTTGTTAAACTTCCTTTATAATATGTCGCATCTGGAGTTCCTGAATCACAATAATCCCCATCTGTTCCTAGTAAATTACTATTTGCATAAGCATATTTGATTAGTTTTACTTGATCTCCGAATACTCCGATTATTCTATATAAGTTATCTGTTGGACATGGACTCTCACTACTTCCAAAACACACATAATTATTTGGGTTTGCTCCAGCATATCTATAACTATTGTCTCCTGCTCCATTTGCTAGATTATTATCATGATAATATAGTGTTGTATCATATGAATATGTACTTTTAATACAATCGGAAAGGTTTTGACCGCTATCACAAGCTTCATTTATCCAAGCCATATTTTTTTCTCTTTCATATGATTTAATTGCTACTCCTGCTGCAAATGTTGTACTTTGATATTCAGTTACATTTTCATCTACAAAAAGATACAAATCGTATGTTGTTGATCCTTTGTATGGAACGCTATTATTATATATTTTATAAATATTACCATAAGTTCCACCTAAACCTGTATTAAGTTCTGTTTTTTCAGCATCACTAAATTCACTTACTGCATCAAGAGTACTTTCTAATGTTCCTTCTGCTAAAGCTTCTTTTGAATCTTTTTCTGTTATAATATAATGAATATTTGATGCAGGCAAAGTATTTGTACTTAATGTTGCTAAATAAAGATTAAATCCTACGTAAGTATCACAATAACTAGTAACTGTAAAAGTATATGGCGTTGTTTGCAGACCTTTGTTTCTACTCATAGGATAACTATTACTTAATGTTATAGAATTACTTCCTTCAAGTTTTATTTTGGCACAACTTGATAAACTAACTTCAGTTATGTTACCACCTTGTTTAATAGGTTTCATAAAGGCTGTTGTTATACCTACGGAAAGTACCACCACGATTAAAACTGCGATGATACTTAATAGAATAATTTTTGTTTTTTTACTCATAAGAAAAATCTCCTTTACTATATGTTTAAATTATATAAAAATTTTTAAATTAGTTCAAGTGTTTAATGATAATTAAATTTTAAAATAAAGAAAAAGATCTTAAAATTTTTAATTTAGATCTTCTTTTAGTTCATCTAACATCATTTGTTTTAATTTATCTATGTCAGGAAAAAATAAATTTATTCCACGTTTCTTATAACCTAACAATTGTTTAAAATTATTTGTTATTTCCTTTTTTAGGTTGGTTCCAACAAATAAAGGCATGTTACTCACTGTATGAACATGATCAATATATTTTTCTAAAGTTGGAAATGCATTTTGAAATAATATTACTGCATCGGCATCAGCAATTTTTCTTATCCAAATAGTATTACAAAAACCATACTTTAAAATTTTATTATTAATTATTTTTTGATATTTACTTACTTTTGAACTTATAGGAATGAACCATAAAATATTACCATCTTTTATAGTAAAATATGTTGGTCTTTTTTTACCTCTTTCATGATTTACCATCAATTTGTTATCATTCACACGATAAAAATACTCATCTTTAATATGATATAAATATCCATTTTTATTTTCATAATTTATTCACCACACCTGATATTTGCATTATAGCACCAGCCACAATAAAACTCAAGTATTTAACTTGAGTTTTTAACATTTTCGACCGGGATCATTTATTAGTCGCACCACCCGGAAGCGAAAAACATTGTCGACCGGACTCACTTGATACCCCGCACCATCCGGAAGCGGAAAACATTTTCGCTGGGATAATTTTTAGTCGCACCACCCAGAAGCGACGCATTTTCTAATGCAATTAGAATATACCACATTTTAACGCAATTGTCAAATTTAATTTTTATGACAAATTTTTTTCTGAAGTGCAACAAAGTTGACATTGAAAAAGACATATAAATATATTACACTTATTATAAGCAAA
>CAKOHR010000002.1 GCA_934085825.1 uncultured Bacilli bacterium
TAACATTAAGCTTATCAATAAGTGCATATTTATATGTCTACTTGTTGCACTTCGTATGAAAATTTAAGAATTTAATTTTTATATTTATAATATATTCAAATTTTAAAATTATTTACCTTGTTTTCTTAAAATAGCGGCTTTAGCTGCTGCTAAACGAGCAATTGGTACTCTGTATGGAGAACAAGATACATAATTGAATCCTAGTTTATCACAAAAAGCAATACTAGCTGGATCTCCACCATGTTCACCACAAATACCTAATGAAAGCTTTGAATTAACACTTCTACCTTTAGTTGCTCCCATTTCCATTAAAAGTCCTACACCATCAAAATCTATACGAGCAAATGGATCGAATTCAAATATTCCTTTTTCATAATAAGAACTTAAGAACTTACCTGCATCATCTCTTGAAAAACCATATGTCATTTGTGTTAAGTCATTCGTTCCGAAACTAAAGAATTCTGCTTCTTTTGCTATTTTATCTGCAAGAAGTGCAGCACGCGGAATTTCAATCATTGTTCCAACTTCATATTTTAAATCAATACCAGAGTTTTTAATTAATTCATCAGCAGTTTCACAAACTATATTTTTAACATATTTAAGTTCTTTAACTTCACCAACAAGTGGAATCATAATTTCTGGAGTAACAGAAATACCTTTCTTAGATACATTTATAGCAGCCTCAATAACAGCTCTAGTTTGCATTTTAGCAATTTCAGGATAAGTTATAGCTAAACGGCATCCTCTATGTCCCATCATTGGATTAAATTCTTTTAATGAATCAATTACTTCATGTAACTGTTCAACACTCTTACCTAAATCATCTGCAAGTTCTTTAATTTCTGTTTCAGTTTTTGGTAAGAATTCATGTAGAGGTGGGTCTAAATATCTAATAACAACACTATACGGAGCCATTGCTTCAAATAACCCTTCAAAGTCTTTTCTTTGATATGGTAAAATATTTTCTAAGGCTTTTTCTCTTTCTTCTAGTGTTGTTGCACAAATCATTTTTCTAAAGTTAAATATTCTAACTTTTTCGAAGAACATGTGTTCTGTACGACATAAACCAATACCTTCAGCCCCAAATTTTCTAGCTTGAATAGCATCTTTTGGTGTATCAGCATTTGTTCTAATGCGTAAATCTCTAGCACTATCAGCCCATGACATAAATGTTTCAAAGTCACCACTGATAGATGCTTCTTCCATATCTAACTTACCAGCATAAACTTTACCAGTTGAGCCATCAATAGATAGGTAATCTCCTTCTTTGAAAACTTCCCCATCAGGCATTTTTAATGTCTTTTCTTCTTCATTTATTGCAATTGATGAAGCACCACTAACACAACAAATACCCATTCCACGCGCAACAACTGCAGCATGGCTTGTCATACCACCACGAATAGTTAAAACACCTTTACTTGAGTTCATTCCTTCAATATCTTCAGGTGATGTTTCAAGTCTAACTAATACACAATCAATGCCTTTTTTCTTATTTTCAATTACATCACTAGCAGTAAAGTAAATTTTACCAGTTCCAGCTCCAGGAGATGCTGCTAAACCTTCAGCTACTACTTTACCATTTTTTAATGCACTATCAGTAAATGTTGGATGCAATAAGGCATCAAGTTGTTTTGGATCAACCATTAAAATGGCTTCATCTTTAGTTATCATGCCTTCATTTACTAAATCTACAGCAACTTTTATAGCGGCTTTTGCTGTTCTTTTACCATTTCTAGTTTGAAGAATAAATAACTTACCATTTTCAATAGTAAATTCCATATCTTGCATATCTTTATAATGTTTTTCTAATTTTTCAGCAATATTTGCAAACTCAGTATATACTTCAGGCATTTCATCTTTTAAAGTTGCAATTGGACTTGGGGTACGAATGCCCGCAACAACATCTTCACCTTGAGCATTAATTAAATATTCTCCGAATAATGCTTTTTCTCCAGTTGCAGGATTTCTTGTAAATGCAACACCAGTACCTGATTTATCTCCACTATTACCATATACCATTTCTTGAACATTAACTGCAGTTCCCCAACTAGATGGAATATCATTTATTCTTCTATAATAAATAGCTCTTTCATTATTCCAACTTCTAAATACTGCTTTAACAGCCTCAATTAATTGAGTAAATGGTTCTTGTGGGAAGTCTTCTCCAGCAAATTCTTTGTAAGCTTTCTTAAATAAATCCGCAAGTTCTACCATGTCATTTTCATCTAAATCAATGTCATTTTTAACACCTTTTTTAGTTTTAATTTCATCGATAATAGTTTCAAATTTACTCTTAGAATAACCTTTTACTACATCTGCAAACATTTGAATAAATCTTCTATAAGAATCATATACAAAGCGTTTATTACCAATTTTTTCAGCAAATGATGCAGCTATTTCATCATTTAAACCTAAATTAAGTACTGTATCCATCATACCAGGCATACTGGCACGAGCTCCACTTCGTACACTTACAAGAAGTGGATTAGTTTTATCACCAAATTCCTTGCCACTTTTTTCTTCTAACTTAGATAAGGCATCTTTAATTTGGCTTATTACATCTTCGCTTAATACCTTTCCATCATCATAATATTTGTTACAAGCCTCAGTTGTAACTGTAAATCCACTTGGAACAGGCATACCAATATTGGTCATTTCTGCTAAATTAGCACCTTTTCCTCCAAGAAGATTACGCATATCCTTGTTTCCTTCTTGAAACAAATAAACATATTTTTCCATATTATCCTCCTATAATCATTGTAACATTTATTATTTTACAGCACAAGAAAAAAATATGTAAATTTTACATACTTTTTGATATTTAGTTAAAGTTGAGAAAAATGAACCCAATTGTGAACCGTCGTTACTTGAAAACAAGTAACGACATGTTATAAGTAAAGATTTTTTATTATTCAGTGTTTTTTGATTTACACCTGTTCTTTTACCATTGGTTTTGCAATCTTTTTTTAATTAAGAATCATAATATAAATTATTTGTTTTTAAAAAGAAATTTATATTACCAAGATCCGCCACCGCCACCGCCAGACCCTCCGCCTGATGATCCACCACCAGAAGAAGACTCACTTCTCGAATCATCAGCTGGATTAGATAACATTGCACTTTGCACAGATGCCATTGTACTATTCATAAAATGTTCAACTGTTTCTATACTAAATCCTGTAGAATTACCGTACCAAGAAGGTGGTGGTAAAGAGATAGTTTCAAATTTTTCAATCCATTTATTAGATATACCTAGAACATAAGTAAAAGGCAGAATATTATAGAAATAAGCAGGGTCTTGCATAACCATAGCTTCTAATTTATCCTTTTCTACTGTTTCAAGAAAACTTCTAAACCCTTTGATTTTTCCTAACATTTCATTTCCGAATGGAGTTCTTTTTCGTAAATGTCTTGAACATATAGCCATACCTACAAGACAGATTAAACCTATTATGTATCTAACTAAATAAATAGGATCTTTCAAATAAATAGGTAATGCAATACCTATCCCTGGAAGAAATCCCAAGATTAGCATAAAAAACAGAAAACTTTTGGAATAATTAGGTTCTCCAGAAATAAACGGATATATAAAAGAAAAACCAAGCGCTGGCATAAATAATTCACATACTAAACCAGCTATTAAAGCAGAAACATCTTCACAAGCAAAAAGTGATGGTATATTAATCAAACAATGAGTTGCTATAATCATTAAAATAATAATTATAGATTTTTCAGAAGCTGATTTCTCAAATATTTTATTTTTATTTTCTTTGTTATTAATATTTAATAATATTTTATCCATAGTAATATAAAATTTATTGCTTAAATCCGATGAAGTTACTTCATTTTTATTATCAGCAAAAGCTAATGTATCTTCGTTAAATAATCCATTTAAAAATATTTGCTCATTAACATTATCACCATCATATTCTTTTAACTTTGTTATTTTAAAATCCTCAATTTTTGTAAATAAAAACTTTTCTTCAGTTTCAGAAATTTTAATATAACCTTTATTTGCAAGATATATAAGTAATGACGTAACATCTTTATTTCCAGCTTTACCTTTATATAAAAGTCCCACTTCTAAACTATTAAATCCTTCTGGAGGGTAAAATTCAACTATCTCTACAACTTGATCGTCACGGCCAAATTTATACCATAAGTATATAGCTATTCCCAAAAATGAAATAGGTATTAACAATATTATATAATCTATAAAATTAATATTCAACCCTGCTCCGACAAAATATCCTTCAGGTAAATCTGTTCTTACTGTTAATGCTTCTCCAACTCCTAGAACTCCATTATAGTTTCCTGTTATTTTGTTTCCTTCAACAGTATAATTTACATTATTACTATTTGTTGAACCTTGAGTACCAGCAGAAAAGCCAAGTAACTTTTCATCAAATTCTTTGGGCATTGTAATACTAAATGATATATTTCCAATTACAGTATCCCAGTCTGTTCCAATTATATTGTAATATAATTCATCTTTATTTTTTAATGGATCTTTGCCAATATTATATGTATATTTAATAACATAGGTTTGCTCCCCTGTAAGTGTTTTATTAGCTGAGCCTATTTTTATTTTATAATTTCCATTTTCTCTTGATGTCTTGTATTTATTGTTGACACTTAAATTAGATATTTGCACTTTATTTTTGGATACTGTACCATCTAATCTAGTGATGCTATTTTTGAAAGGAAGTGTTCTATATATTCCGTGTTTTGGAACATTAAAATAAGCAGTGATAGTTTCGGTAATGTCAAAAGTGTTATTTTCATTTACAACAATATCTATATTATATTTATCAATTACATAATCATAAGATTTATAATTATTGTTTTGACTTGGAATAATACTGTCGCTATTATTATTTGTTATCGATGAATTGTTATTTATTGTTTCTTTTTTATTAATTTCAATATCTAATTTATAATAAGCAATATCATTTGCTGTGTACCCACTTTTTATTTCACTTAAATTGGACATATGACTATATGAATTATATTGCCCTGCTGGTATAAATTGATTATCATAAGTTGTTGCAATTAAATTATAATTTGAATCATAATATGTAGCAATAGCAAGGAATGAAACGTCATAATTATTGCCATTATAAACTACTCCACCAAGACCAAAAGATGGATACTTTAAATTAGACCAATTTTTGAAATTTACGTTTTTAAATTGAAAACTACTATTATCATCATTTAAAGATACTATTTCTTCATTAATATTTTTATAATTTGTAGATAACGCATTCACATTATATGGAAGAAATACTATAGAAATAATTAATAAAATCATAAAAAAGAATTTTTTTAATATTTTTTTCATTTAGACCTCCTTTTATATCATAATTCTGCTTTAACATTTTCTCTTTCATATATACTTGCTTCAAACATTGCTTTTGACTTATATCCAAAAATATTAGCAAAAATATTACTTGGAAACATTTCAACTTTATTATTAAATATTCTAACTACACCATTATAATATTTTCTAGAATTAGCGATATCATCTTCTATTTTTGTTAGTTGTTTAGATAATTCTTTAAAATTTTCATTTGCTTTTAAATCAGGATAAGCTTCTGCTAAAGCCATAATTTTATTAATCCCAGTAGATATTTTTTCATTCGTTTTGATCTTGTCATTAACTGACATATTATCGTAAGCACTATTTCGTAAGTTTACAACAGCTTTTAATGTATCTTTTTCGTGTTTTGTATATCCTTTAACTGTTTCTACTATATTAGGAATTAAATCCCATCTTTTCTTTAGATATACATCCATAGTAGAGAACGCTTCTTTTACTTTATTATTTAACTTTACGAAACTATTATACAAAACAAAAGCATAAATAATAATTATGGCTATAATTGCAATTAAAATATAAATCCACATACTTTTTCCTCCTATAAATTTAAATTTGTATTATTTTGATTATTAGTTTCATCTGGCCCATTTGCAAAGTTAGTATTTTGTGTACAAGTACCTTGAGCTGGATTATTAATATCCTCTTGTGATTGAATTTCTTGTTGTTGATTTTGAAAATTTTGCTGTTCTAAATTTTGATTATTTTGCAATGTATTAACAATATTAGCACTACTATATAGTCCATTAGATTGCTCTATAAAATGCAGATTTTTTCTACTTTTCATTTTTTTAAAATCATTTATAATCAAAATAATACCTCCCAAGGCAAATGCTACAGCAATAAACGCTATCCTAATATCTTCTAGTCCAAATATTAATAAACTGATTCCAACGGCTACAAACATTAATGCAAATAGTATCTCTTGCCAAAATGAATGTGTCATTTCACACCTCCTTTTCTCTTTTAGGATACTACTATTTAAAGTTTTCTATATCCTACTATATGCTATTATATCATTAATGGCTAAAATATAAAATACCTAAACAGAGCTTTTGTGTTATCATACATTAAAATCTTTTTATTAATCTATATCATTGATAAATTTTAGCACGATGATATTGATTGCATGTTTGGTCATATCAAAATTTATTTAATAAATTTTAGATAACTTTCTTAGTATCTAAAAAAATATATAGAATGTTCTCCTATATATCTTTTTTTATAAACATAGCATCTCCAAAAGAGAAAAATCTAAAGTCATGTGCTTTGGCATATTCATAAGCATTTAAAATATATTCTTTAGTTGCAAGTGTAGAAACCAGCATTACTAGAGTACTTTTAGGTAAATGAAAATTAGTTATAAGTCCATCAATTGCTTTAAATTCAAAAGCTCCTGGATAGATGAAAATATCTGTGTCACCGGAACAAGCAGTAAATTTATCATATTTATGAGCTACTGTTTCTAAAACTCTAGTTGATGTTGTTCCAACGGCATAAATGTTTCTTTCTTCTTCTTTAGCTTTATTTAATTTATTTGCAACATCTTTTGTCATTATGTAATATTCGCTATGCATATGGTGCTTAGTGATATCTTCAACTTCAACAGGTCTAAATGTACCTAAACCTACATGAAGAGTTACGTAAAGAATTTCAATACCTTGATTTTCTAGTTCTTCAAGTAATTCTTTAGTAAAATGAAGTCCTGCTGTTGGTGCTGCTGCACTACCAATATTCTTAGCATAAACTGTTTGATATCGGGATTGGTCTTCCAACTTTTCATGAATATATGGAGGAAGGGGCATTGTACCTAATTTATCAAGAATCTCCATTAAAATACCTTCATAAATTAGTTTAACATGGACAATACCTTCATCTAATTTTTCAATAACTTCTGCTTTTAAAGAACCATCACCAAATGAAATAATCGTACCTATATGCAATCTTTTCGCTGGCTTTGCTAAGCATTCCCAAATATCACCTTCAATATCTTTTAAAAGTAAAAGCTCTATAACTGCTTTTGTATCTATCTTTTCTCCGATAATTCTTGCTGGTATAACCTTGGTATCATTTAATACTAAAACATCACCTTTTTTTAAATAAGCGCCAATATTTTTAAATACATCTTCTTTTATATTGCCATTTTCTTTATTAAGTAAAAGAAGTTTAGATGCACTTCGGTCTTTAAGGGGAGTTTGAGCTATAAATTTTTCTGGTAAATCATAATTATATTCTTCTATATTCATTTTATTATTTCCTTTAATGTTTCTACTACTTCATCATTTATATCATCAATAGTTCTAATAATATCTTCTTTAACACAAGTAATTTTTTTGTAGCCATATTTTTCTGTAAGTTCTAAGTAGGCAGTTTCCGCTTGTTTCAAATGAGCTTTATTTGATTCAAGTTGATCTGGTGTTTCTTCTCTATTTTTCTTAAGTATCGCAGCATATTCAAACGGCATATATAAAAATATTACAGCATCTGGTCTTGGAAGTTCCATTATTTCAAACTCTAGGGTATCTAATTTTTGATACATTTTTTCCCTTTCTTCCTGAGTTTTAAGTTTGCCTCCTTGATGAGCCATATTTGATTCTACATATCTATCCAATATTACGATATCACCATTTTCTAAATGCTCTTTAATGATGCCTATATTATATCTTCGATCAGCTGCATAATAAGCAGAAGCTGTCAACGCATCAACATTTGCAGCCCCCTCTGGAAACCAGCCTTCCCCGATATATGATTTTCCTAAATATGGTCCCCCAACAATTCTGCCTGTCGGAGTATCATACATCGGAAAAGAATAGTTATAAACATTAACTCCCATTTCTTTAAATCTTGCAACTGCTCTTTTAACTTGTGTTTCTTTGCCAGAACAATCTGTTCCTTCAATTACTATTAATTTACCTTTTTTCATTTTTCCATCCTTTCTTTTCATATATTACAAATTTATATCTCAATTCATTATCACTATTTTCTTTTAAAATACTATATTTATATTTACTTTTATCAAAATTAGGAAAATAAGTATCTGCATCACTAGCACTATCTATCTCTGTTAAATATATTTTGTCAGCATATGGAATAAATAATTTATAGATTGAAGAGCCACCAATAATCATTATTTCTTCATTTTGTTTATTAATAAATTCTAATAAATCATCAAAATTACTAAATACTAAACCATTTTCTATTTCTTTTAGATGTTTTGATAATACAATATATTTTCTTCCTTCCAGCCTTTTAGGAAGCGATGCATAAGTATTTGCTCCCATTACAACATATTTATTCATTGTTAGATTTTTAAAATTTTGTAAATCTTCTTTAATATGCCATATAAGATTGTTATCTTTACCTAATTCATTATTTTTACCTATGGCTGCTATTATACTAATCATTTTTCTCACCTACTTAGCAAGAGGAAACTTTATAG
Source organism: uncultured Bacilli bacterium (assembly GCA_934085825.1). Taxonomy (GTDB): domain Bacteria; phylum Bacillota_I; class Bacilli_A; order RF39; family UBA660; genus Onthocola_B. The sequence continues at coordinate 8,817 of CAKOHR010000002.1, forward strand.
GCCCCATATGCTTATAATCTACAACTTTAATATCTTTTAAGTCTTTTGAGTTATCAAAATCTTTAAATTCTTTAATTTCAGGATTTATCCAAAGTTTTGGTGCTTCATAATCACCATCTTTTTCAAATCTTGCAATTTGCATCTTTATACCATCAACTTGATTTACATATATATGGGCATCTTTAATACTATAATTTATTGTACCAGGTTTAAGTCCACTAACTTGAGCTACTAAAGAAAGTAAAACTGCATATTGTGTTACATTAAATGGAAGGCCCAAAGGAACATCACAGCTTCTTTGATGTACCCAAATGTTTAGGTATCCGTCTGTTACATCCCATTCAGTTGACCAAACACAACTTGGTAAAACTGCGGTACTTAAATATTCATCTTGCCATAAAGATATAACTAATCTTCGATCAGTTTGATTATTTTTTAACGTATTTAACAATTTATCCATTAAACCAAATTTTTTTACAATATAGCCATATGCTGTTCCAATAGTGTGGGCATATTCTTTACCAAAGTTTTTTTCAATATCTTTTTTAATTATTTTGCCATCTTCTAAAATATTTTGATTAGCACGCCACACTCCATCTTCAGCAATTTCCCATTCATCCCAGATGTGTACATCCCTTTCTTGAAGCCATCTAACATCATTGCTTTGGGCTTGATAAATCCATAACATTTCTAAAATTGCTTGTCTAAAATAAAGCCTCTTTGTTGTAAGACAGGGAAATTCTTCTTGCAAATTAAACTCTAGATGATAACTTGGTATTTTAATAGTATTTATTCCTGTTCTATTAACTACTTCAGTTCCATCTTGAAGTATTTTTTTACATAATTTTATATATTCTTTATCCCATTTTGACATAAATTACCTCATTAATACCAAAGTGGATGCTTACTTGTTAGTTCAAGTACTTCTTTTTCAAGATTTTCAAGTATTTCTTCATTATCACTATTTTTAAGGGCTGTTGCTATAATATGACCAACTTGCTCAAAATCTGCTTCTGTAAAACCTCTGGTTGTCATAGCTGGTGAACCAAGTCTTAAACCACTCGTTACCATTGGGGATTCAGTTTCGCCAGGAATTGTGTTTTTATTCGTTGTAATATGTATTCTATCAAGTAAATTTTGGGCATCTTTACCAGTTAGGCCACATCCACTTTTAACATCCACAAGGATTAAATGATTATCAGTTCCGCCTGATATAATTCTAAATCCTTCATTTGATAAAGTTTCTGCTAAAACTTTGATATTTTTTAGCACATTTTCTTGATATGTTTTAAATTCTGGTTGCAATGCTTCATAGAAACATTCGGCTTTAGCTGCTATGACATGCATAAGTGGTCCTCCTTGAATGCCTGGGAAGATTGTCTTGTCAATTTTTTTAGCTATTTCAGGATCATTTGTTAAAATAAGTCCTCCGCGTGGGCCACGTAAAGTTTTATGAGTTGTTGATGTTACTACATGAGCGTAAGGTACTGGTGATGGATGAAGTCCTGCTGCAACAAGCCCCGCTATGTGTGCCATATCAACCATTAAATATGCTCCTACTTTATCACAAATTTCTCTAAATCTTTTAAAATCAATTGTTCTTGAATATGCTGATGCTCCAGCAATAACCATCTTTGGCTTTTCTTCTAAAACTCTTCTTTCAATTTCATCATAGTTAATTTCTTCAGTTTTAGAATCTATGTCATAATCAACAATTTCATAATCTTTACCGCTAAAAGACATTTTATGGCCATGAGTTAAATGTCCTCCATTAGATAAGCTCATTCCCATTACTTTATCACCATGGTTAAGTAAGGCTCTATAAACAGCCATATTAGCACTGGAACCAGAATGAGGTTGAACATTGGCATATAGAGCACCAAATAATTCTTTAGCATAGTTTATGGCTTGTGTTTCGAACACATCAATATATTCACATCCGCCATAATATCTCTTGCCAGGATATCCTTCGGCATATTTATTTGTTAAAATGCTTCCTTGTAATTTCAATACATCATTTGATACATAGTTTTCACTAGCAATTAACTCAATATTGTCTTCTTGTCTTTTTCTTTCTTTTCTTAATGCTTCTTCTAAAATTTTGTCCATATTATCTTTCTCCTTCTTTCATTTCTATTAAATTATCTATTATCATTGCAACAGTCATTGGTCCTACACCTCCAGGATTTGGAGTTACATACGATGCTTTTTCATAAGCCGTTTTTTCAATATCTCCCACTATTTTACCATCATTTCTAGATACACCTACATCTATTAAGACTGAATTTTTTCTTACCATATCTTTTTTAATTAAATTTGGTATTCCAGCCGCTGCCACTAATATATCAGCTTGCACGGTATAATTTTCTAAATCTTTAGTTTTTGAATGGCATAAAGTAACTGTTGCATTTCTGTTTTCAAGAGCAAGTGCTAATGGTTTTCCCACAATATTTCCGCGCCCTACAATGACAACATGTGAGCTTTCAATCGGAATGTTATAGTAATCTAATAGCTTTATAATACCTTTTACTGTACAAGGCAGAATACTTTTTCTTTTTAGATACAAATTATATACATTATCTTTAGTAAAACCATCAACATCTTTTTTAGCACTAATTAGGCTTGAACATTTATCAAAATTTAAATGATTTGGTATCGGACTTTGAAGAATAATTCCCGTTACAGTTTGATCTTTATTAAGATCATTTATTAAAGTTATTAACTTTTTTTCACTAACATTATCATCTAAATTATAAACCTTAGTTTCTATTCCAACTTCACCACAATACTTAACTTTATTTTTAATGTATATTTTACTGACATCATCTTCACCAACTTCAATTATAGCTAATTTTATGTTTAAGTTTTCTTTGATAATTTTTTCTTTATATTGAATTATTAATTCATCTCTAAGTTTTTTGCCATCTAGCAACATTTATATTCCTCCTTAAAATAGTGACATATTATGATCAATCCCTAAATGTTTGTAAGCTTTTTCACAAGCAACACGACCACTTCTAGTTCTTTTTATAAAACCTTCTTGAAGCAAGAATGGTTCTACAACATCTTCAATTGTTGTTATCTCTTCACCTATTGCTGTAGATATTGTTTCAACTCCAACCGGGCCACCATTAAATTTTATAATTAAAGCATTTAAGTATTCAATATCAATATTATCAAGACCATACGTATCAACATTTAATCTTTCCAGAGCTTTAAGTGTAATGTCTAAATCTATTAAGCCATTACCTTCTACTAGAGCAAAGTCTCTAACTCTTTTAAATAATCTATTAGCAAGTCTTGGTGTCTTTCTACTTCTTTTAGCAAGCTCAAGTGCAGCATCATCAGTTATGTTCATATTTAAAACATTACTAGTTCTTTTAACTATGTTTGAAAGCTCTTCATCACTATAAAATTCCAACTTATTTACAATGCCAAATCTATCACGGAGAGGATTTGATAAATCTCCAGCTCTAGTTGTAGCACCAACCAAAGTAAATGGAGGTAAATCTATTTTTATAGATCTACTTTTACCTTCCCCACCAATTACTACATTAATCGTAAAGTCTTCCATAGCAGAATATAATATTTCTTCTACTACAGCTGGTATTCGATGTATTTCATCAATAAATAAAACATCTCCAGGTTCAAGTGTTGAAAGAATTGCCGCTAAGTCTCCACTTTTTTCTATTGAAGGACCAGTTGCAGTTTTAATATTACTTCCAAGTTCATTTGCTATAATATGTGCAAGAGTTGTTTTTCCGAGTCCCGGAGGGCCATATAAAAGTACATGATCCAGTGGCTCATTACGCATTTTGGCCGCCTCAATGAAAACATGCAGATTAGCTTTTATCTTTTCTTGCCCAACATATTCTTCTAAGCTTTCTGGCCTTATATTTTTATCAAAAACATCTTCATATGTTAAATTACTATCAATTATTCTATCTTCCATTATTTATCCCCCATTTGCGAAACAATTTTTTGAATTTCTTGCCAACTATTTACAATTTTATGCTTGCTAGTTAAATCAGCAGTCATTCTTAAAGTTTTAATGCCTACTGAAGCCATTTCATCTAGAACACTTTCCTTATCATCAATAAATAAATCCAGCTTGTACTTTAAAGCAGTTTGGGCTTTACTATCTTTAAAAAATATTATTTCATCGAAAGGTATTTTTTCTTTTTCAAAATACATGCTAGTTAAATGTAATGTTCTTAAATTGATGAAATTATTTGTTTTTTCTACTCCTCTTGCTGTTATAAAAATAATTTTATATCCCAAATTGTGCCATATTTCAAGAGTGCCTTTAACATCTGCTTTAATATTAACATTATATACTATGTCGCTTAAATAATTAGTCAAAAAATCTTTTAACTTTTCTTCACTTAAATTATGATAATCTTTAGCTTCATTATATCTATAATCATTTTTAACAAGTAAATTAGCTAAAAGTGAGGTTTCAGTTATTGTGTTGTCAATATCAATCCCAATTTTCATTTTTAACCACCACCTTGCATATTAGATTTATTATATAACATAAATTGATTTTAGCCAATAAAATTTTTGACTTTTTACTACAAATTAATTTTACCAAACAAATATTTGGTAGTCAAGTTAATTTTTTTTAAATATTTTTTGATTATAGATTGTAGAAATTAAAAATATAGTGTATAATAATAAAAGAATAAAGGAATTGTGTGATACAGATGTTTAGAGATTTTGACTACGAAAATAAACCTGTTGTTGATATTGTAAATGAAATGATCATTGACGCTGTAAAGAAAAAAGCTTCAGATATTCATTTTGATCCAACTGAAGATTGTCTTAATGTCCGCATTAGAATTGATGGGGAACTTTTAGAGTATGCTAAAGTTCCTGCTTTTGTCAAAAAAAATCTATTAACTAGAATTAAAATTATAAGTGGAATGAACATAACTGAATCAAGACTTCCTCAAGATGGTGCTATTAAAAGTATTGGAGATATTGGGGACTTAGACCTCCGTGTTTCCTCTCTACCTATAGTTGATGGGGAAAAAATAGTTATTCGTATTTTAAATTATTCAATGTCTTCTGGAGGCCTTGAAAATTTAGGGCTTTCGCCAAAAAACTTAGATAAAATTAATAAATTAATAAAAATGCCAAATGGTATTATTATGGTTGCTGGTGCTACTGGTTCAGGTAAATCAACTACTGTTTATAGTATGCTTCAAATTTTAAATACTGTTTCAAGAAACATAATTACCGTTGAAGATCCAGTCGAAATGAAAATCGCTGGTATCAATCAAGTACAAGTTATGAGTGATATTGGTCTTACCTTTGGCAATACTTTAAGAAGTATTCTTCGTCAAGACCCAGATGTTATAATGATCGGAGAAATTCGTGATGATGAAACTGCTCGTATTGCTGTTCGTGCTTCAATTACTGGTCACTTGGTTTTATCTACAATTCATACTAATAATTCTTTAAATACAATTGAAAGACTTCTTGATATGGAAGTTGAAAGATATTTACTTGGTAGTGCTCTAACTGGTATTATTTCTCAAAGACTTGTTAAAAGACTATGTCCAAAATGTAGAACAAGTAGACCTACTACAAACTATGAAAAAATATTATTTGAAAAAGTTTTAGGCAAAGAAGTAAATGAAGTATATATTCCTAGAGGATGTAGTGAGTGTATAAATGGTTATGCTGGCCGTATTGCCATTCATGAAGTTTTGGAAATTACTCAGGAAATACGTGATGCTATTACAAACAACGTTAGAAAAAGTGAACTTAGAAATTTAGTTTATAAAAAATCTGATGTTACTTCTTTATTGGAAGATGGACTTGAAAAAGTAGTTGCTGGCCTTACTAGTGTTGATGAAATACTTAGAGTGATTGATGTTGATGATGATATTGGTGAAGAAGATACAGATATTAAAGATGCATTCATAGGTAAATCTTCAAATAATAAGGAAATAAAAATAGAAGAAATTGAAACGTTATAAATTCAATTTCTTCTTTTATTTCTCAGCAATTATGCCACTGTACTTTGCATATACAATATCATTTTCTACATAAATATATACTTTAACTCTATTTACATAATATCCATTTTCAAAATTTACTTCTTCGTCAGAAGGTACTATAACTTTAGCTTTATCTATTGTTTTATTTACTATTACTTTATAATCTGTTGTATCATCGTATTCAATTCTTTCTTTAGAACTTAGATAATTTCTGTTTAATAAAGTTTGTACAGTTACTGTTAAACATGGACTTATAGTTTGATCATCTATTTCACAACTATACTCACTAGGATCTAAATTTTTTATATATTCTTTTTTGTCAGTTCCAAAACTTTCACCTGCGGCTTCAATTAAATTGATGTTGTTATTCCATAAACTTTCATTAATTCCTTTTTTAGCAGCAGAAATACCAACACTTCCCATTAAAGTTATAATTGATAAAATAACTATTGCAGCTAGTAGTTCCACTAGTGTAAAACCTTTTTTTTCCATTCTTCACCTATTTAAGTAACAATCTTAAAGCATCTTTTACTTGATCTTCAAGAGATTTACTATGATCAACATTACCAATTACTTTTTTTATTTCTACTGTTTTATATCCTAAAGCACTTAATGTATCCATTAAATCTTCTGATGTATCGTCTTCAACTTCACTAATTTCAATATCAATTTTACCTTTTAAATCAAGTACTATTTGACGAGCTAGTTTTTCTCCAATCTTTGGGAATTTAGTTAAATATAATATATTTTCTCTATTTATAGCATCAACTATACCACTTATAGAACCAGTTGCAAGTATTGGAAGTGCAAGTTTTGCTCCTAAACCTTTTACACTAATTAGTTTTAAAAATAGCTCAAATTCATCTTTTTCTTTAAATCCATACAAACTATACTCATCTTCAGCTATTTTATTATATACATATACCTTGTATTCTTTATTTATTTCGTAACAAAATGGATTTGGAACATATATTAGATAACCTACTCCTGATGCTTCAACTACAATATTGTTAGTACCTATTTCAGTTACAAAACCTTTTATATAACTATACATTATTATCACCAGTAATATGATATCAAAATTATATAAAATTATCAAGTACCCGTGCTATCTCATGAGAGTATTTTTTTACTAACAAAAAGTATTAGTCTTTAAACGTAAACATGTAATCTAGTATTTGAACTTCATCTCCAGGTTTAGCACCAAGTCTTTCTAATTCATCTTCAATACCCATTCCTTTAAATTTACGAGCAAATCTAAGTACACCTTCATCTTCATTAAATTTAGTCATTAATAATAATGTCTCAATTTCTTTACCACTTACAATCCAGATATTGCCATCTCTTCTAATATTATATGGTTTATTATCTTCATATTTATAAATTTTAAAACTTTCACTTGGATATAATTCGTCTTTTGGAGTTTCATCTAGTATTTCCATAAGTCTTTCTATCATTTTGTCTATACCACTTAAATCAAAAGAACTTATAGGTATAACTTCTAATTCAGGATAAGTTTTTTTAAACTTTTCTAAGTTTTCTGTTCCCTTTTCTAAATCCATTTTACTTGCTATAACTACTTCTTTTTTATTTTTAAGAATATCACTATATTTTATAACTTCATTTCTTATGATTTTATAGTCTTCGATTGGATCTCTTTCTTCAGAAGCTCCCATATCAACAACATGAGCCATTATTCTTGTACGCATGGCATGTTTTAAAAATTCTGTTCCAAGTCCTACTCCATCTGATGCGCCTTCAATAAGGCCTGGTAAATCAGCCATTACAAAACTTTTACCATTTCTAAGCTTTACGACACCTAAATTAGGGTTTAATGTGGTAAAATGATATGCGGCAATTTTAGGTTTAGATGAACTAATTACGGATAAAAGCGTTGATTTTCCTACACTTGGCATACCTACTAAGCCAACATCTGCTAAAACTTTAAGTTCTAGTCTAACTTCAATTTCTTCTCCAGGTTCTCCTCTTTCACTAAACTTTGGTGCTGGCATATCATGAGTTGCAAATGATTTATTTCCTTTTCCCCCACGTCCACCATGAGCTACAACAAATTCTTCCCCATCATTTATTAAATCAGCCATTACTTCTTTAGTAGCTTTATTAATAACGGTAGTTCCTTCTGGAACACCAATAATAATATTTTCAGCATTTTTACCATATTTATTAGAACCCTTACCATTTTCTCCTTTTGGTGCTTTGATTATTTTTTTATAACTTAAATCTACTAATGTTTTTAAACTTTTATCTACCTTAAAAATTATGCTAGCACCACGACCACCATTTCCACCATCTGGTCCTCCCATTGGTACAAACTTTTCTCTTCTAAATGAAGTACAGCCATCTCCACCAGGACCTGCCATTAATTTTATATTAAGTTCATCAACAAACATAGTTATTTCACCTCGTTTATAATTTTACCATAATTTCTTCGCATATTCCACTAAAAGTTGTAATTATTCTTATTTGGCTTGGTCACATTCTTTTTTATTATTCTTTTAGAATAGATAAAAGTGTTTTACATAGAATTATTAATGGTCTGTATAGCAAATTTTATGCTACAACCAGTTGACATAACTATAAGTTTTATGGTATAGTTGTGTTGTTAAAGAAGCAAAAGCGTTGGTACAACAAGGTTGCTTCTTTTTTCATTTTCTTTTGTATATTTTTATATAACCATTTTTACCAACTAAAATCACTATATCTAACCAGGAATAATCTGATTTATTTAAAGCTTTTTTTATTTGACGCACCGCTTCAATATTAGTTAAGTCACATTCATCTCTTAATAATGAAATTATTACATTTTTTGTTTGACCTTTTGCTTGATCAAATGCGTGAGTTATTTTATGATTTTTGCTTTTAATGTTATTACTTCTTTTAGGGGCCTTTATGTCATAGTATCTTTTGTTTGTATGCAATAATTTGTTATAATATTCAGCGTCTGGTGTTCTTACGCCTTTTTCCTGAACTCTATGTATAATATTAAATTGGCCCCCTATTTGATTTTGAATTTTCTTTAGTGTCATTCTCTCAACTTCTGTTATATCTTTAGTATCGAATAATGCATTTTCAGAATTAAATTTTAAATACTTAGATATTTCAGGTATTTCATTATTATTTGGAATGGCTTTTTTTATTATATTATTAGTGATATCCTCATAATGAATTTGTTTTTCAACAATACAATATTTATTTTCTTCAGCAAACCTTTGTATACTTAAATACATATAAAAACACTTTCTAAGCATCATATAATTAAGACATTTTTATCATGTCTTCATAATGCTGTAAAGTGTTTTAAATTCTGTACAAACAAACTATAACATAATATAAATATATTTGCAATGTAAAAAGCAACTTTTAATAACGAATCTTATCATAAACTATTTTACTTTTTAATATATACATGCTATAATTTTCTAGAGAAAGAAGGACATATCATGGAATATAATAAAATTAAAAATGCAGATAAAATAATTGAGAATAGTAAATACTTTGTAAAAGATCCATATAGATATAAAAATAAGTGGCATGATTTATTTGGTAATAAGAATCCAATTAGTCTAGAACTTGGTATGGGACGCGGAGAATTTATCATTAATATGGCAAAAAAATATCCCAATATTAACTTTATTGGGTTAGAACTTTATCCATCTCAAATGGTTATGGCTACAGAAAAACTTCAAAAAGAAAAATTAACTAATTTGAAGTTAATTAATGATGATGCCAGAAATATTGATAAGATATTTGGTAAAGAAATATCAACAATATATTTAACATTTTCAGAACCTTGGCCAAAAGGAATTGATGAAAAAAATAGATTCACGCATATAAGTTATTTAAAACTTTATGATAGAATATTTAAAAAAGATAAACATATTATTTTAAAAACAGATAATAAAGGATTATTTGCTTATTCTCTTGAGACACTATCACAGTATTGGTATACATTTAATAAAGTTAGTTTAGATCTTCATCATGATGAAAGAAATATTAGTAACATAATGACTGATTTTGAAAAACAATATGAAAAAGAAGGAAGACCAATCTATTATGTAGATGCTAAATTTGATGATTAAAACACCATAAGAATTGGTGTTTTTATTTGGTTAAAAACAAAACATTATACTTATTAAAACATATATTAATATAGGTGGTGCATCATGAAGTTTAATAGTCCACGAAGTGGTTTTACTATAATCATTTTATTTATTCTTGGTGTTTTAATCTTTTATCAAGCATTAATTACTTTAATACTCCCTTTTAGATTTAATATTTTTATTCTTCTTTTAGAAATTTCTTTATTTTTCTTCTTCATGCTCAGAATTATATGGCCTTATTAATTCTTCAGTTTTAAAAATATAATCTACAAGATTACTAATATTTTGACATCTATTGAATTCGTTTAAGCTTTTTGGACTAGTCGGAGGTAATGTTATTAATATAAATAATAATTTTTTTTCATAATCAAGTAAAGGAAACTTATACATATATCTTGATAATATTTCACTAAATTCCATATTATTCCATTCTTTTTTATAAAGTTTTACTATATCTATAACAGGTGTATCTACGATATAATTATCCCAGCTAATTAGTTTATTGTCTATTAAATGATTTAATTCTAAATTGTTGTGTACTAGTGCTACTCTAATTTTATTTTCACTTGTAACTAAACTGTACCATTCATCAAGCTCTTTTTCAGCATACTTTAAGGATGCATCTAATTTATAAAAGTTTCTCATAAATAAATAATTTGATGGCGACTGGTATATTTCATTAAAACCAATTTCATATAAAGTATTGTAATAGTTTGTTAAATAATTTATGTTACTTTTAATATCTTCGTATATTGATTTAAATTTATCACTACTTACTTCTTTAAAATAGCTAGTTTTATTATGTAAACTAGCTATTAATTCTATTAAATCTTCACATTTTTGTTCCTTAGGAAGTTTTATATCTTCAATATACTCAAAGACATTTACTTCATCTCGAGATCCATCAATTATTTTGGGAAAATTTAGAAAACCTCGATTTGTAAGATATGTATAAAGCTCATTTATATCTTTGTTTTTAGGCTTTATGATGAAGTCACCACTGGTAGTTTCTATTATGGTTGTTTTACCTTTTATAGTATATTTATATGGCTTATAAATTGCCTTTAATATTTCTAAACTTTTATTCATTAGATTCTGGTATTATTATTTTATCACCAAAAGCTATGGTACTTAAGTCGTTATATTCTCCTAATATGGAATCTGATGTATTATATTTTAAACATATGGATTCAATTGTATCTGTTTCTTTCATTTCATGAATATGATATGTTACATAAACTTCTTCATTATCATTTATACTATCTAAAATAGTATTTTTGGCCTCTTCAGAAATATCTCTTTCTTCTTTTTCTGGTTCTTCAATTTTTTCTTCATTAATTTCTTTTGGCTTTTCTACTTCGCTTTCTTCACTAGTATCTATTACTTTTTCTTCTTCTACTTCTCTATCTATTTCATCTAAAAGAGTGTCTAAAGCTTGCTCTTTTACTGGTTTAAATAATGTTTCTTCCTCTTCTCTTTCTTCGGCATTAATGCTATATTCAATATTTACTCTAAGCGTATCATTTTCAATCACCTCATAAGTAAAATCTTGTATTTCAAAATTAACACTACTCGTAGCAATGGGATTTGTCAAACTAACAGAAAAAGGTAAAACGTATTCAAAATGTTCTTTATTGACACTTACTTCATGCACTTTATATTCTCCAGATATAGTAAAATTACCTAAAACCTCTTTCTCATTTGCTGTGTAATCGTGTTCAAGTGAAACACTTAAAATTTCAGCTATATTGCTTTTAAATTTAACATCTTTTGTAAATGGTATAATACAATTCATATCATTTTCCTCCCTTTAATAAAAATAATATGATAATTAAAAAAAGTTAGAACTAGATATGAAATCTCCTTTCTAACTCTGATTTTATTTGTTTTATATCAAATACTAATAAAAATACTAAAATTATAATACTAAGAATAACAGAAATATAGCTGGGCCAATATACATTTATTTTATGCATTATGATGAGAATGCCAGGAACTAAACCAATAATAGAATTTATCATAGCGTAAAAGACAAATTCTTTTTTAAACTTTCTTTTAAAAACTAACATTATTAAGATACTAATCATGTAAATTACACATAAAAATGGTAAACAATAATTTATACTCCACATTTTAAATCCAGTGGATTTATCCCAGATATAAGATAATAATAAAATTGTCATCATTTCTAAAAATAACATTTTTATAAAGTTTTTTCTTCCACGAATGGCTTGAATTAAAGTAAGCCAAAAACTAAAGATTGCCAAGACAACAAAATAAGCCCAACTGATTTTACTACTTACTGAATAATTTATGAAAAGACAAATTAATGTAGCTATTAAAGAGCAAGCAAATAATAATTTAAGTAATAAGTTTGGCCTTTTATAATCAAATATAGTCATAGGAAAAACATCTATGCCTTGATGGTTTTCTAAGGGGCTATTGCAAAGAGGACAACTTTTTACTTCAGTATTTATGTTTACATTACATTTATTGCATTTAATCACTGTTTTCACCTCTCATATTGGTATTTATATAAACATCAATTCCATCACTACTTAATGTTTTAAAGAAATTTCTTTCTATTTCACTATTTGTAAATTTAGAAGAAAAACTTATAACCATATTATCTTTATATGAACACATACACATTTGGATGCTTTCAGTACTTATAAATACATCAAAATAATCAATGTGTTTTTCATATACTTTAGGCATTTTAATGATACCAATATTAGATAATGTCATGGTTTGATATTTACCTGCGATTTTATAAGCTAATTTTAAAACTAAATCTTTCATAAAAACAGGAATAAGTCTTAAAATAAATATGTTTTCCAGCATTAATGTACTGTTCATTTTAGCTTTAATGTTGTCTTTATCTAACTTTTTTTTAAATTCTTCTTTTACTACTTTTGATATATTTTCTATATCACTTTCTTTACCACTATAACTTATATTAACTACACTAAAAAAATTTCTTACTGTGTAGGATGGATAATAATTTCTAAGATTAACAGGCACAGTTATAACTATTGGCCGTTTGCTTCTTTTGCTTTTATTTACTTTAATACTTTTTATAAGGATACTTGTTAGATATTCGGTAATTGTAAGATCAAGTCTTTTAGCTTGTTCTTTTATTTTTTCTGTACTCACTATACCTTCGATTATTTTAAGTTTATTTTCAATGTATTTTTCTTCTTTTATTTTATAGGCTTTTTTACTTTTTAAAGCTTTTTTAAAATGATTACTTTTATATTTTGTAAAAGCATCTTCTTTTAGTTCTTTACTACTTCCTTCATTGATAATTTCGTTTGAATTTATCTTGTAAATAAGATTTAAATAGTTAGCTGTTAAACTTTTTAAAAAGAAAAGCGTACCTGTTCCATCAGTTAAAGAATGATCTACTTCTAAATTTATTCTTTTTTTGTAATAGGTTACTTCAAATAAATCATTAGTATCTGGGATGCTACATGGAGTTTTAACTTCTTCTTTCACACTGTATGTTTTACTATTTTCTTCTAGGTAATACCAGAAAAATCCTTTCTTTAAACTGGATTTGAAAATGGGATATTCGTTTAAAGTTTTTTGTAATGCTTCATTTAATATTTCTTTATTTATATCTTCTTTAAGACATACACTAAATCTAAATATCTTTGGATCTTTTTTACTTTTTGATGGAGGAAATATTTTGGCTGCATTATCTAGTCTATACCATCTACTCAAAGGTATCACTTCCCTTTAAAAAATCTATTGCTATATTACGGTATCTATGATCAACATTATTTGTTAAAAAACCATGGGTAGCTCCTTCGATATCTAAGTGTTTCACTGGTACTAAAAATCTTTCTAGTTTTTCCTTTAAAGCAATTCCTTCGTCATGAAGTGGATCTAAGGTTCCTGTAATAATAGTTGTTTTAGGAAAACCAAATAACCAAGTGTTTTTTAATAAATTTACATATGGATTTTTATAATCTTTGGCATTTTTTAAATAAAGGCTTAAATAATCACGAAGAGATTCTTTTGTTAACATGGTTTTTCCACTATTTCTGATAACAGATTTATATTTTGTTTTACTCGTATAATCTGTTTGCGTGGCAGGATAAACTAAAATTACTTCTTTAAATTTAAGTTTTCGATTTTTTATGGCAACTGCAAAAGCAAGATTAGCTCCGGCAGAATCTCCCATTATAGAAACATTATTATGCTTTTGACAAATCTTGGCACAAACCATCTCAATTTCATTTAAACTTTCAGGAAATTTATGTTCAGGGGCTAATAAATAATCTAGTGAGATAACGCAAGCATCTAATTCTTTGGCTATCTTATAACAAATATTACTATGAGTATTTATGGAGCCAGAAACCCAACCTCCACCATGTAAATATATAATTATTTTGTTATTTTGGATTTTATTAAAAACTCTAGCATTAGTATTTAGTATTTTGATATCTTCATAATTTTTCTTTGCTACAGTATTTAAACTAGTTAATTCATCTATTTTACGATATAGTTCTATGTTGTTTTTTATGGATATTTTCATAATTTACCACCACTTTAATTTTATCACAAACTTAAAAGAAAAAATAGATTTTACTCTATTTTTGAAGCATTAGCCTTTCTACTTTGATTTTTGATAGGCATATTTTACTTACACTTTCTATTGTTTTACTTTCTAAATATTTCACATTTTCAACTCCATATCTATAACTATTAAATCATATTAATTCATATTCTCTAGCAATTATTCTATCATCAGAACAATATTTAATTACATACTCATTATCTTGCTTACAAATAATAATTCCTACAGTATCGCTTTCTTCAATTGTTTTAATATTTTTATCAATACAATTCATATAAATCATAATTTGGCCAGTATGTTCCTTCTTAAGTTCAGTAATCTTTAATTCTACAACTACATAACATTTGTGCTTAATATTATATAAAAGCAAATCTATATAATTATATCTATTAGACAATTTAATTGGATACTCGCTTTTCATGCAAGATCTATAACATCAGATTCATCTTTCTTTATTATCTTATTTTTGGCAGATTCCGGCAATCTTTCATATTCATTAGATTTTATCCTTTCTCTTAACTGCCTAACTGACAAGTTTTGTTGCTCACTAATTTTGATATAATATGTAATTTTATAAATATCATCAAATTTTAAAATCTCATCATAATGACTCCATGATAATTTTGCCGACAGTGTCGGCAATTTTTCTTCAGATACAAAACTGTAATATTTTAACATTCTATACAGTAATCTAACACTATAGTTTTTATTTAAATCAAATTTTAATTTTTGAGAATATGCTTTTATTATTCCTTCACCATAATGTTTGCCTGCTTCACTTAATATTTTCCCAACATTATAGTAAGAATTCAAATCATTTCTGTTGATTGAATAATTCTTAACAGTTCTATTTATTTCGTTATTTATTAATTCATTTTTTATCTCATTATAATAATTCATGTATTACTCCTTTCTACAGACTACAATTCTCTATTTTTACTTCAAATATATTTTTCCTCTCACTTTATATATTTCCTAAACGGTCTTATTTTTCCCCTTTTTTTGAAAAGTTTTTATTATTGCAACAACTAATAACTAAAAATAAAAGATATATTAGGCAAAATACGTATATTTTTTTATATTAATGTATATGTTAAAAAGTGTAAAACACCTATCAAACTGAAAAAAAGATAGTTTTTTTCAAAACTACCTTTCCCCCTCTTCGAGCATAGTTGTAATAAATAATCCATAACCTGTGACGGGATTATCAATAATAACATGTGTTACAGCTCCGATAATTTTATTATTTTGAATAATCGGAGAACCACTCATTCCTTGTACTACTCCCCCAGTTTTATCAAGTAATTCTTCATCAGTTATTTTAAATGATATATTTTTTACTTTAGCTGTTTCATCTACTTTGGTTATTTCTATGTCAAAATATTTTATATTCTCTTTACTTAGTACCGTGGCAATTTGGGCTTTTCCCACCTTAACTTCATTTTTTTCTGCTACTTCCATAGTTTCTTTATTGGGAAGTTCTGCACTATATAGTCCATATATTCCTACATTTGTATTTTTCATTATATCACCATACTTAGTATTATAATAGAATTTAGCATTCTTACTTCCAGCATATCCAACTCTACTTTTATCTATACTTGTTATATAGTTTCTAAATATAGTTCCTTTTTTTATTTCTACAATATTGTTTGTACTACTTTCTATAATTTCATGCCCTAAAGCTCCGAATATTTTTGTTTCAGGATCAATGTAGGAAAGCGTTCCCGTACCTGTAATACTATCTTTAACATATAAACCTGTTTTATAAATGTCTTCATCTTTAATTAATTCTAATTTACTTGTTTTTTCTTTACCATCTCTTTTTAATGTTACTATTACTTCTTTATCGTTAACATTTTCTTCAATGGCTTTTGTAAGTTCATCAATAGTATTTACATATGTATCATTTATTTTAATAATGTAATCTCCAGCTTTTATAGTGGGATTACCTTTATTGTATTTACCATTTACTTGATAAAACCCTATTACCATAACACCATCACTATTTACTTCAATACCTAATGTTTCACCCCCAGGTATTATGTAATTTGAGTATGCTAAAATATTTATTGGTAATAATAACCAACCAATTAATAATAATTTAATTTTCTTCATCTAATCACCTATCTATACTTATTATGGATAATTTTAGATAAATTAAAAAGCCAATTATTGGCTTTTTGTATAAAATGATATAACTTGTTCGTGATTTGGATATCGGCGGCGTGGGGCGGATACTCCCGCCAGATGCGCTTATCTTTAGTTTCTCACATCCCTATTATATATGGCTTATCTAATGTTCCTTCTCCATCAATTTTATACACAGAAGCGTCTAGATACAAGACTGGACGAGCCTCATTCCCATCGTACGCGATGTCATAGAGCAGGCGACCGGTGTGGCTAAGAATGAACGCATAGTGGATGCCGTCTAAATAATAAGGCGTAAGTGTCCATTCAATTCCTCTTCCATACAGCCAACTTTGTCCTGCACATGCGCTACTGTTATAAGAACCTAAATTTGTTGTTCTTGCACAACTACTTGCTAACACACTATATCCATAATCACTTGGATACATTAGTCCTATATATCCTGTAGTTGTTGTTGGTCTTCCACTAGATACTGTTGTTCCTCTTTCATATCCATAAAAAGCTTCAGCGGTTGCACTTGTACTTGAATATTCACCTAGATACCATGTTACATTTGCTATCATACTTCTATAACCAGATTGTATCCCTTTTTTAGTATAATCACAATTGATTGATATGGAACTATAGCCATAACAATATCCTGAACTCGTTCCATCTTGGGCATTATAGTAAGCACCATTAAGTAGTTTATTCAAATTAGCTGCTGTCCAATCATTTGTCTCTAAATCATTATGCCTTGCAAGTGCACCTAACACATCTGCTCTTATTATTTTTACCAAGTTCTTTCCGCTTTGTCCATGAGAACCACTATCAAACACTCCGATTATTCTCCAATACTCATTATTGAACCACACATAATTATTTGGATTTATTCCTTCGTACCTGTATCCATTTTCATTTACTACTTGTCCTGTCCCTTGTGTTGTTCCTGCAAGTCCTATTATATAATCATTTAAATATGTTTTTGTAATTGTTTCAAACTTAATATCACATGATACATCACCAGTTATATTTTCGATTGATAATTTCCAATCATCATATAACCATTTTCCATCTGCACCATCACATGATACATTTGCTTTATATAATCCTTTAGATGGAAAAGATGTTATACTTTTTCCATCTAAAGATAAAGCATATAATATTCCATCTTTTTTAAATGTATGTTTATTATTAGTATTATTATTTAGAGCAATAATACTAATGAATAATACTATCAATATAATTCCTACACTTACTATTTTAATTCTCTTTTGCATAAGACCTCCAACAATTCTATTAATTTTACTTTCAAATATAATTCATTATATTTATTATTTTTATAACAATTTATTTCTTCTATTTCTAAATTATTTAGATAAATTGTATTTACTTCTTTAATACCAAAATAGTTTACTATTTTAGCATCTTCTTCAAAAGAAATATAATTGTTATTTTTATCTTTTATTAAAATTACATAATCTTTATATATTTTTTTAATTATTAAATATCTTTCTTTCATAACTAATATAAATATAATAGACCCATAGGAAAAGTCCTTAGACTTTTCCGTATCTATTTTCTTTTTAAGGATTTTATCCTTTGGATAATTCATGTTCTTTATGCCCTTTTACATCCCTTAGAATAATAAACATTTAACATAATGAGCTCAGAAAGCACCATTCCCATTGTTCGCGCTGTTGTTGCTTTCATTGAACACATTGTTGCTGTTTGAAGAATTAGGCATCTTTTTTACTTAAGAATTACCCATCATATCTATCAATAAAGTGTTTTACTTTATCTTTATTAACAAAAATATAATTATTTTTAAAACATTCAATACTTGAAAAGTATTGATTAAATTTTATTAAATTATTTTTATATAAATAATTTGCTCTTTTTATACCTTTTCTAATATTCTTTTTAGTTTTTGTGTTTAATTTTACAATCGTTTTATTATTTCTAACTTTAAATGTATAACCTAGAAAAGATATTCCTTGATTACATTTACTAATAATTGTTTTTTTATTATTTAATTTTAATTTATATTCATTATTAATTATATTTTCAATCAATTTTAAAGAATATTTAAGATATTCCTTAGAATTATGAATTAAAATATAATCATCCATATAATTAATAAATTTAATATGTAAATTATTAGTAATATAATGCTGTAATTTGTTTAAATACAGTATTGCTAGAAATTGACTAGACAAATTACCTATAGCTAAACCTTTACCATATTCATATTTTGGCAATTCAACGTTATACTTCTTTTCTAAGTATTTTATCTTTTTATTAATATACTCTTTATTAGTACTTTCAAGTATTATTTTAACAAGATTTAATTCTTCAGGATTTAAATCTTGTTTAATAATTGAAACAATTACTTCGTGACCTGAACTATAAAAATATTTACTTATATCTAGTTTCAAAAAATAGAATTTATTATATTTTTTGAAACTTTCAATATCTTTTTTAATAATTTTATTGCATAACTTGTTCCCATTTCTTTTCTAGTAGCACAATTTCTACTTCCTAGATATTTTTCTAGCTTTGGCATTAAAATGTGCCTAGTTACATAATGATTTATTATTTTTTCATATATACCTTGGGCCATTATTACTCTTATCTTAGGTTCAAATACTAAAAATATATTATACTTTCCTCCATCATATAGATTATTTTCTAATACTCTTTTTATATCAACAAGATATTCCATTTTATGTTTTTCAAAATCCAATATTTTCTTTTTGTTTCTAACATTTTTCTTTACTTCACTTTCATATATATTTAATAAGTCAAAAATATTTATTTTCATGATTATTTAGCCATCCCGTTACCATTTTATTTATTTCAACTAAATCGGTTGCAAGTTTATATAAGTTTTTCTCACTTATATATTTTTTTAGTAACAGTCTTTCTAACATAAAATCAAATAAAGCAATATTAGCTTTGATACTAGTTCTGTATAAACTTACAGAACTAGTATCATAAGTACATAATAAAATATCTTTTAGTACATCAAGTGATATATTCTTAATCCTATCTTTAAAATACATATCTTTTCTTGGTATATTTTCTAATGAATCGTCTATATTCATTAGAAATATTTTATATTTCTGAAGTATTTTGAAATCATTATTATTTATTCTAAACATCTTTCAATTTTCTCCATGATTTCTTTAGCTTTTTCGTTATCTAATAATTTAATTTTTTCTATTAAAGTATCAATTCTCTCTTTTATGTCGATTTTTTGTAAAGCTATCAATTTATATTTAGAATATTGATTTATTTTTTTATAATCTTTTACATGTGGATTTTTTCCTCGATATATAACTTGATAAGATATTTTTAAATCATTTAGTTTATCAGTTATTTTTACTAATGAACTATCAGGAAAACCACATTTGTATGTTTTTCCTGCTTGTATTATTTTATAATCAAAAAGATAATTAAATATAAAAGCATCATAGCCATAAACTTCAAAAAACTTACCACTTGTCTGATTAATGATTACATATTTTTGGGGTTCTTCCGGTACCCCCCTCCGATACGAGCAGTTGTTTAAACATATATTTTCACATTCCTTTCTTCATGTTTCTAATTTTCGCGGCGTGGGGCGGATACTCCCGCCAGCCACGCTTATCTTTAGTTTCTCACATACCTATGATATATGGCTTATCCAATGTTCCTTCTCCATCAATTTTGTACACAGAAGCATCTAGATACAAGACTGGACGGGCCCCATACCCACTGTTCGCGTTGCCGTTGCTCAGGCCGCCGTTGCTGCTCTCACCGAACACAATGTCGCTGCGAGAAGAATAAGGCGTAAGTGTCCATTCAATTCCTCTTCCATATAGCCAACTTTGTCCTGCACATGTGCTACTTCTATAAAAATCTAAATTTGTTGTTCTTGCACAACTACTAGATAACACACTATATCCATAATCACTTGGATACATTAATCCTATATATCCTGTAGTTGTTGTTGGTCTTCCACTATACACTGTTGTTCCTCTTTCATATCCATAGAAACTTTCGGTTGTTGCTACTTCATTTGAATATCCACCTAAATACCATGTTACATTTGCTATCATACTCCTATAACCAGCTTGTATCCCTTTTTTAGTATAATCACAATTGATTGATATGGAACTATAGCCATAACAATATCCTGAACTTGTTCCATCTTTGGCATTATAGTAAGCACCATTAAGTAGTTTATTCAAACTAGCTGCTGTCCAATCATTTGTATTTGACTTATGCCATGCAATTCCATCTAACACATCTGCACGAATTATTTTTGCCAAGTTTTTCCCACTTTGTCCATGAGAACCATTATCAAATACTCCGATTATTCTCCAATATTCATTATTGAACCAGACATAGTTATTTGGATTAATTCCTTCGTATCTAGTTCCTGCAGTTATTGAATTTACTGTAACAGCCTTTTTTATACTGAATGACAAAGTTGAAATATTAGTATACGCTCTTTGAGTTACTTTAATATATTGCGAAGTAGTCACATATCCAAGCTCTATGCAGCCACTCTTCGTGGCACTTGTAGATGCCGATAAATATGATGAACTGCCAAAGTATTTTTGTGTATCATTGACATCGGCATAAAGGCTATTATTTGCACTTCCTGCAGATAAATCATAACACATTTGATAATAACCATTTTCACTTGGATTAAATTTAAAATGATAATACGTTCCTGATTTCATTGCACTCGGTACTGATGTCCATGTATTATTTGTAAATGTGTATGCCCCACTTACTGCTGTTCCACTTGTACTAGTGTAACTCGTACTAGAGAACACACTTTGTGAAGTGTATGCACTTTGTGATATTGCGACAGCACTTGAATAATCCGGTATATTTGCAGTTTCTTTTACTACTTGTCCTGTTCCTTGTGTTGTTCCCGCTAAGGCTGTGATATATGTAGCTAAATTTACTTTTGATGTACTGTCAGCATAATTTAATGTACAAGATGTATATTTGCCATTTATTTGTGATATTTCAACTCTATTATATTGTTGATTGTAGGTAGTAGTACCATTATCGCAATTGATTGAGCCTAACTTTCCATAAGTTTTAGGAACGCTACTTGCTGCTATACTAACATCTGGAGGAACAATATCAAAATATACATAACACTTGTCACTTACACCTGTAGTAAGTACAACTGATTTTGTTTCATCATTCCATGAAAGTTCTCCGCCATTTTCACATTTTGATAAGTTAGCATTAAACATATAACCATCTGTTGGCCACTCACTACTTGTTGAAACTTCATAGTTGCCTGAACCAGCTTTTGTTTCAATCATCATACTTATTGATGCTCCAGCTCTTATTTCATTATTTTCGTTTTCACTATATACTTGTTTTTTATATCTACTGCCATATACAATAATAACAAAAACAAGTAAAATTATAGTAAAACTGCTTAAAATAATTACTTTTTTTCTTTTCATTATTGTTTTTTACTCCTTTCCTTTATTATCATTTATATTACTATCCTTATGTAGTGATAGCTTACCACTTATGATAATCAAAAATTATCATACTCCCAAAGTTATTGGTGAATCTTTAGTACCAGATCCTCCAGCATATGCTACTGAAGCCTTTAGATACAAGACTGGACGGGCACCACGCCCGCTGTTCGCGTTGTAGATGCTCAGATAACCGTTGCTGCCAAGACCGAACACATAGCCGCGGCCCGAAGAACGAGGCGATATTGTCCATTCATTAAATCCCATGTACATCCAATTTACTGCTGTTACTGTCGAACTATTATACTTATTAAGTGCTTGTGTCCATGCACTTGGACTTGCGGCAAATCCATAATCTGATGCATACATTAAGCCTATTTTTGATGTTCCATCACTAGGTCCATATGTTTTTGTTGCATTTGTTATTTCGGCGGTAAACATTACACTTGGAGTTACACTATACGTACTATGTCCACTTACTTTCCATGTTGTATCTTCTATTACATTTGCCCATGTTGTGCCTATATTTTTTAAATAATTTGTATTTAAGTTTGTTTTATTAAATAGACTAGTACTCCACTCATTTGAACCATATCCACCATTTATACTTGTATCGTTTTTATAATTCCAGTAATATGTATTTATTGTTGTTAAACTTTCTTTATAATATGACGCATCTGGAGTTCCTGTGCCTTTATAATCCCCATCTGTTCCAAGTAAATTATTATTTGCATAATCATATTTGATTAATTTTACTTTATCCTCAAATACTCCGATGATTCTATACAAGTTATCTGTTGGACATGGAACTTCAGTGCTTCCAAAACATACAAAGTTATTTACACTTTCATTTGCTCCAGCATATCTATATGAGTTGTCTCCTGCTCCATTTTCTAAACTTGAATCATGATAATATATTCCATTATCCCCTTGGGTTCCTGTGTATAATGATTTTACATAATCTGCTAACAAGGTTTTTACTTCTTTCTTTTGTATCATCAACTTAGCACTCATACTCATGCCAGCATTAGCTTTTTGATTTTGATCATAGTTTACAAAGGTTATTTTAACATTCCATTTTTCTTCTTTACTTGGTGTTGCTGTTATTTCTCTATTATTAAATAATGTTATTAATCCATTTTTATTTGTTATGTCATAACCTGATACCTCTTTACCATCTGCTCCGGTTGCTACAACATGAGTTAAAGTGCTTATATCTGTTATTTTTGTTCCTGATGTATCTGTTACTGTCATTATTATTTCTGGTGTATTTTCATCTATTGAATAAGTAAATGTATTATTTTCTATATTTAAATACAAGTAATAATGCTCTGTTGCAGTATTAGTCTTGTTATTGGCTGTTAATAATGCACTTGCATAAGTATTTGATGTTTGGTTACCAGTACCACTTGCAAAATTTTCTTGATTGATTGTAAAAGATATTTGATTACCTGTTGCAAATGTTAAAGTATCCACCGTGTTTGCATTAATCTTAATATCTGCTGCGGTGGGATCACCATTTTGGGCATTAAAATATGCATATGTTGCTGCAATTATTGTTAAAGCTAATAGAATTAATGCTATAACACTTATTACTCTTTTCTGTTTACTTTCCATAAACTACACTTCCTTATACTTATTATGAATACTTTATACTGAAAGTATAACATAATAAACTAATGTTTTCAATACTATTTTGGTACCATTTTGTAACTTTACTAAGATAGTAATAAAATAGTACAATAGACGAAGAAAAGGCGGAATAAATGATGAAAAGTATAATATCTAGTAATGTAAGAATTGAAGAAGAAACTTGGGAAAAATTAAAAATTATGGCCAGTAAAAATAAAAGAAGTATTAATAAAGAAATTGAATATTTAATAGAACAAAGTATACAAGAATATGAAGAAAAATATGGAAAAATAGAAATTGATTTTGAAGAAATAGTAAAAAATTAATTGTGAATATTTGACAAATTTTTTTGTTTGTGGTAAAGTATAGCTAATTTAAGGGGGAATTTATATGGCATATACGAAAGATGACTTAACTCGTATGGGAGTTACTAATTTACAGGAAGCAAGAAAGAAGATAGTTGATATATCAATATTTGATGATATTGATGATATAAAACTTACTGATAAAACAAAAAGAGATATTGATTTTACTAAAGAAATCTATTTAGATTATTTAAAAGATTTAAATAATTTTAACGAAAGCATACGAAATCAAATTTTAAAAGCTTTAATGGCTACTGAAACTATTGATAATCATTCTTTGGAATTAGAAAATCCTAATTTACTAGTGGATTATAATGAAAATCATCATTCTACTGCAATTAGATATTTAGTAAAAAAGCTGATTAATGAAGGTCAAGATTTAAATGATAGTATTATTAAGAAAACACATGAAATATTAATGCGTGGTACATCAAATGAAACTGATGTTACTTCTGGTTATAGAAATAGTAATAACTATTATGTTGGTTATGTAGAAAATGGCAAAAAAGTTATTAATTTTTTTCCAATAGCACATGAAGATATCAAAGAAGCTACTCGTTTACTATTTGATTATTATGATGCTGGAGTTACTGATGAATTAGAAGTATTTACTAAACCTTTTGTTGTTCATGGACTCTTAGCTGCCCTACAAATATTTGAAGATGGAAATACAAGAATGGCAAGAACTCTTCAACATGTTAAATTACAAACTTTAACTAATAGTTTAATAACGAAACCAAATGATTTAGAAATATTTAATTTACCAGCTATATATTTTTCTAAAAATTATATTCCCTATCGAGCTCAATATAGAGAATTGATTGAAAAACTAGCTTTAAGTCCACATAATGAAGAATGGAATAATTGGATTGATTTTAATCTTCGTAGAATGCAAGAAAGAATATATGCTAATGAAGATTCTTTAATGTTATTAAGCAGAACTAGATAAGAAAATATAGACTACCAATTGGTAGTCTATATTTTTAAATTCTGCTATTTATTGTTTTTTCAAGAATTCTTTTTACATCTCTTTCATTAAATGGTTTTAAAAGAATATCTATAATTGGATATTTAAAAGCTTTATCTATTGATTCTTTATCATCAACACCAGTTATAATAGATATAGGAATACTTCTGAATAGATCTTTATTTTTATAATAATCTAGAACTTCAAAACCATTGACATTTGGCATATTTAAATCAAGAAGTACAGCTTTGATATTTTGTCTTTTTGCATCATCATTTAAGATATCTATTGCTTCTTTACCATCGGTTGCACTTATTACTTCAAAAGTATTATCTAGAATTTTTAAAATAAAATTTCTAATTAGATTTGAATCGTCTACGACAAGAATAGCTTTTTCATGACTTGCTACTGGGGCTTTATAAGAATTATCTTCTACTATACCTACACCCATGTATTTTTTTACTAAGTTTACTACTCTATTTGCTTCATCAATAAGTTCATCAAAATGTTCTGTAACATAATACATATCATTGGCTTTACTCTTTAATTCATGGTCATATGCAAGTTCACCAAGTTTTTCAAAACCAAAATATCTAGCATCACTTTTTAAAGAGTGAACTAATATGGCATAATTTGCCATATCTCCGATTTCTTTACAAGCTTTTATTTTTTCTAATTTTCCAGGAACTTCTTGTAAAAAAGTTTCTAATGTGGCATCATAAGTTTCCATATCCCCGAATAATTCTAAAGCTTTTTTTATGTTAGCTCCATTTTCAATTAAAATATTTACATCTTTCATAATCCTCACTCCTTGTTTAAATATTCATTAATTACTCTATTTAATTCATCTTTACTTATTGGTTTGGCTAAATAATCATTAAAACCATCTGCTAAATATTTTTCCTTCATTCCTGTTAAAGCATTGGCAGTAAGTGCTATAATTGGTATGTTAAAATCTTTAATTTCTTCTTTTATCTTATGAAGAGTTTCTACACCGCTCATTCTCGGCATCATATCATCCATTAATATTAAATCATATTTTTTTCCGCTTTTTAAGTTATCGATACAGATAAAACCACTTTCCACACATTCTGAATTAATTCCATAAGTACCAAGTAACCTTTCTGCTACTTTTAAATTAATTTTGTTATCATCTACGACAAGAACAAGTTTATTATCTACTTTTAAATTATCATTTTTTATAACAGGGGGTTCTACTTTAATTGTTGGATTTTGAACAATTCTTTGATCTATAGAAACAGTAAATTTAGATCCTTTTCCATATACACTTTGAACTACAATCTTACCATGCATTAAATCTACAAGTTTTTTAGTGATGGCAAGTCCTAGACCAGTTCCTTCAATTGTAACATTATCTTCTAAATCTAATCTTTCAAATTTATTAAATAATTTATTAATATTTTCTTGCTTAATACCTATTCCTGTATCTTCAACTGCTATTATTAGACGACATATATCATTTTTTATAACAGAATTGATACTAAATGTTATACTTCCTTCTTTAGTGTATTTTATAGCATTAGTTAGGATATTAACACATATTTGTTTAAGTCTTGTTGAATCACCATATAAAACTTGAGGAATAGTTTCATCTATTTTGACAAAAAGTTCAATTGGTTTGTCTGCAAGTCTTCCTTTTGTTAATGCTACTAGTTCATCAGTAACTTTTTTAAAGTCATATTCTGTTTTAACAATTTCTAATTTACCAGCTTCAATTTTAGATATATCTAATATGCCATTAACTATTTCTAGTAAATTGTCACTAGCCATGACAATGTCATTTACTTCATCTTTGGCACTATCTGGTAAATTTTTATCTTCTAAAAGCATATTACTAAATCCAACTATAGCATTTAATGGAGTTCTTATTTCATGTGACATACTTGATAAAAATTCTGTTTTAGCTTTATTGGCTTTTTCAGCCGCATCTTTTGCAGCATTTAATTGAAAAATCATTTTAACATCTGGATTTTCAATAGTGAAATACATTATTGCTGTAACAATGCTTAGTGTAAAATTAGTTAAAATTAATCTTGGAAATCTTATTTGAATAAATCCACATACAAACATAAGGGCAATTAATAATACAAGTGGTATGGCTTTTTTGCTTCTTACTTTTTTAAAATTAAAAATTAGAATAAAAAATATAATAATTATCATAAAAATTGAAAAGCTTGATAAGATGTTTTGACCTAATCCATAAGTGTTTATTACTACTCCATTGGTATCACGATTTACATAAAGTGGAGAAAAGAATATAATCATACCTACTACAGATAGGACAAAATATCTGGCTATTTCAAAATATTTGGAAAAATGATAATCTAAACCTTTGACAAGAATAATAGAATATTTGAAAAAGTTAGTAAATATATCAGCGAGTAAAACCATAAAAATATCTTTTAGAAATATTTTTAGCCGCATGACGTTATTCATGATTGGTAGTGCACTTAGAATTTCAAATATTAGACAAAATAATACTAATAATAAAATTCTAGAAAATATATTGATTTCTTCAGAATGAATCTTCTCTTTTTTAAAATAAACAAATGTTACAATTAATATATAAACTAAACTTGCATAGCTTAAATAAATTATTGAATTCATACTTTACCTCTTTTTATTTCTTTATTCTTACCTTTTTTAATGCTTTTTTATTGTTTTTTTCATATTCTAAAGCATTTTCCTTCTCTAGTTCTCTGAAAGCTGTCTTTCCAAAAGGTGTAATTGGTAACCTATCTTTTCTAAATTCATAGGTTCCTGGTATATAATAATAATACATCGATTTTGTTTTTTCTTCAACTATTTTAATAATTTTTTCGATAATTTTATCAATGTCTTGATTGAAACATTCATCTTTTAAAACGATATGACATGATGCTTCAGCAACATTACTTGGATGAGGACTTTTGACTACACAACATTCAAGGACTTCTGGAATATTATTTATAATATTTTCTAAGACATTAACAAATATCTTACCATTTTGGGTTCTTATTATTCTTTCTTCTCTAGAAACAAAGCAAAGTCTTCCATCTTCATCAATATAAGCTTCATCACCAGTGTCAATATATTTTTTACCATCCCTATAACAAATTGTTTTTTCATTTACTTTCGGATCTTCACCAATGTAACCAAGCATTGATGCATCAGTTGATAGTAAAAATTCTCCGACATGGTAGTTACCATCTTCGTCTTTGCCGTAAGGTAGTTCTTCGCCGGTAAATTTGTCAACCACAATGTAATTGGAGCCAGCTAAAGGAAAACCACATGTACCATATTTTTTAGGTACTCCAGGAATGTCATAATTAAATATAACTCCTCCAAACTCTTCATTTTGACCATAACCATGACGACTTCTACCATTAATAATTTTATCTACTTGTTCGTCAATTTCAGCTTCGATGGCTTCTCCACCATGTTGAACTGATTTTACAAAACTAAAATCTTTTGTAGCCCATTTTGGATCTTCTACTAAAGTTTTAACAAATGATGGCACTGCAAAGTAATGATTGGCTTTAGTTTTTAACATTGTATTTGGAAATTCATTTCTATCGTAGGTTGTAATTAAATGGGTATTCATTTGATAATATCTAGCTAAATGCATACCTTCAAGTGAATAAGCAACCATTGGTGGACATAATTGACAGAATGAATCTTCAAAATTGTAATCTGTTGTTGGCATTAGTGTTGTTTGATAAATCGGAGTGTTACAAGCTAAATCTGTCATTGCTACTCTTTTTGCAGGTCCAGTTGTTCCTCCTGTATGAACTATAAATTTAATTTTGCCATCTTGATAAGTTTCAATTCTTTTTTCATTCATTTCGCCATATTTTTTAATGAAATCATTCCATAGTATAAATCTTTCATCACGATCATCATCTTTATAGAAACTTGCTTTAGCCATTATTTTTTGCTTTTTAGCGTAGGCATCAATATTTAATAATAGTTGTTGGTACTTTTTTAAAACTTTTCTTTGTTCATCAACTGGTAATTCATTTAATTCTCTTTCACTTGGCAAAAAGCCTTCTACTTCTTTAATAATATGTTTATAGTATGGGTTGTTTAATACAGCATTTAGACCAAATACTTGTATTTGATATCCTAAATTCATTTTAAGTGGGAATGAATCCATAACTGATGTAACAATAACTTGCTTCACATTAGTATCTTTGATTGCTTCTTTTACAACTGGATACATGATGTCAATTATTACTAAAGATTTAGTTTTATGTTCCACTAAATAGTTGTGAAGTAATTCTTTAGATACTACTCCAGGATTAAACCATTCAGTACATATTCCCAT
Organism: uncultured Bacilli bacterium; assembly: GCA_934085825.1. GTDB lineage: Bacteria > Bacillota_I > Bacilli_A > RF39 > UBA660 > Onthocola_B. The sequence goes on from CAKOHR010000002.1 coordinate 38,453, forward strand.
ATCATTTAGACCATATTCAATCATAAATGTTTCGGGTGTGTTTAAACAAAACATGGGAATGACATCATCTGGAGTTGTTCCGCTATTTAAGAAAGCGTTTCCCACAATGTTCGATCCATCAAAAAATTGACCATGATTAATTTTTTTGCCATAAAAGTTAAATGCTGGTAAATTCCTATAGTTTGCACTATGGCTAGTTGCGGAATTACGTATAAATTCCATTGCCGTTTTTTTAGCATTATCAGAATCATATTTAAATTCTGGCATATTTTTTAAATATGGTAAATCTACTGATGTTAATTTTTTTTTCTTTTCTTCCATAATTTTCTCCTTATATTAGCTAAATTATAGCACTTTAAAATATTGTTTGATAGCTTAAAATTGACTTTTAGTATCATATTTGATACAATTGCTATGGTGAGTTGATATGGACTTTGATAAAAACTATATTGAAGTAGCTTATAATCCTAATGAGTTAAACGAAATATTTATTAAAGAGTTTATTAATTTTAGGAAAGAAAATAATTTAACTCAGGACTTATTTTCCAAATATTCTGGTGTATCAAGAGAAAAAATTGCCAGAATAGAATGTGGAATATCTTCACCATCAGTTATAAGTTTACTTAAAATACTTGGGCCAATTGGTTATACTATAAAAATAGAAAAAGTAAAGAACAAATAACTTCGTTCTTTACTTTTTTTGTTTTAGCAAATTAATATAGAATTAAATACCAGATAAAATTTTCAGGTTGATTTTCATTATCACTATAAATCATTTCATTTAAATTTTTATTATTAAAATTTCCTAATACTTTATCATAAATATAACTATTCTTTTGCTTTAAAAATCATTATTTATATGGAAATAACAAAACATTTCCATATAATTGAACATTATCATTTTCTCTATTATAAATAATTACACCATCATTAAATATAGCATAAACGTCTTTTTGCTTATTTTTAGCTATTTCATTAAATTGGGTCAAATATTTTTCATCATTTAGTGAATGAACATCAAAGAAAAATGGATTATCAATCACACCAAAGCCTTTATACCAATCAAACTTTTTATAGTAATTATTTTCAGCAGTAATGAAATAATCTGAAAGCTGAAGTTCAGCACCAGCTGATGAGCCTATTATTATTTTATTAAAATTTTTAATTGTATTTAGCAATCCCGTAGAAACTACTTTGTCATAAAACATTTCAGGATTTCCACCAGTTAAAACTAAAATATCTGAATTCATTATTGACTTTTTCATAAAATTAAAATTATCTTTGTAACAATTCAAATAATTTATATTTTTTTCTTCAACACCAATTTCTAAAAAAGGGTCAAAATACTTTGTTTTTATCTTATTTTTATAGTATTCATCCAAACCAATACTATCTGTTTCAACAGGAAAACTCCAAGGAATAATAGTTACCTTTGTATTTTTATTGATATATTTTATTATCTCTTCTTTAATCATTGGAAAGCCTATTTCCATTTTCGACATTAATACACTAATCATTCTTTCTCCTCCTTTTTAAAATATTATTAGCGTTTTGAAAATTAAAATCTTTTAATAAAACATTTTCTAAATTATTTAAAAGTATCTCGTCAATATGTTCTTGCATCGTGATTTCATAGAGTTGATAAAGCTTTTGAACATTCATTCTAGTTAAATATGAAAGTAAACCATTATCAATGATGTTTTCTTTTTTTTGCCATCTTAAATTATATAAAAGAAATAATTTCAACGATAAATTTCTATCTTTCAAAATGTTTTCAATTTCGTTTTTGCCACAATTTATATATGGGGTTGCAAGACCGATAGTGCTGGAATTAATATCAAAACATTTTTCTAACATCATTACCATATATAATTGATAAAGTTGATGGTTTGAACACATTACAATTTTATCGTAATTGCCAAATAAAGATAAATATACTTCCCATAAAAAATCTATATCAATATTATATATTTTATTATCGTAATTAATATGAATTCCAGTGTTCCTCAATCTACTAATAACAATATCATTTTTTCTTACCGTTTTCTCAAATGTTTTTATATCTCTATTAATAAAATGTGGATAAAATAATAATTGAAACTTTTCAAGTAAATTTGGATTAAAAACAAGAACTTCTTCACTAGCTAAATTGCATTCATTTTTGCAATGCTTACAATAATATTTTCCATCTAACTCAAAAAAACATGAATCAACCATATTAATAGAGCAAATATAATCGCTACATATTTCAACCTTTTTGCAATCACAAAATAATATATTTTTGCAAGTCTTGTATATAAATCCCTTACTAATTAAAAAGTATATTTTATCTAACAAATATTTTATATTTTCTTTATCTATCCAAAACATATCTGGCATTATATTATGTTTCTCTAGCAATTCCTTATAATCTTCAATTTTTCTATCTTGATAGCTACTTAATACATTTACAGCAAAACAAGATTTTCCGCGCATTTTTTTAGCTAAAGATTCCGCTAGTATAGGAGTACTCAGCTTTCCTAATGAATACTGTGAATAAGGCGCTATAGGCATTGTCATAATTAATCTTTCCATATATAATCTCCCATCTTTTTATTTAAAATCAATAACTTATTCTCTAACAAATCAAAGATTTTTGTATCAATAAAAATATCTTTATGTATACTGTACTTTGATTTAAACGGTTCAACGACTTTAAATAAAACATTAAAATAATCTAATATATCATTCCATATTTCCATTAAATCCTCCTTGTTATTAGCAAAATTAATGAATAGCCATTCCTTCTTATTTAATAAATTATAATCTCTTACACTTGATATTAACTCATAAATTATTTTGAATTCTTTCATTTGAAAAATTTTTTTAAAATCACTCATGCTATTTCTTTTTGCATTTTTCAATGCTAAATTAATTTCACAAATATAATTTTTGATTCTTTGTTTTCTTTTCAAAATAAATTTATTATTTATTTTTCTTTTTTCATATAAATATAATTTTCTATAAAACATCATAAATTTATCTTTCATAGTAAATGTATAAAAAACATGACACCACTCACGGTTTAATATGCCAACTTCTCTTTTTAAATATTTAAAAACTCCTTTTAAACTTCTGGAATTTCCATACTGCAAATATATTCTATCTTTAGTATTTCCATCAATAACATACTCAAATTTTTGACTTTCGCTTTTTAACACTATTTTTAATTCTTTATCATCTAATTTCTTTTTTAATATTTTTTTTGCATTGGGATTAATTCTGGACAAAATCATATTATGAACTTTCCCCCGAGGCAAATCAAAGACATTTAACAAAACAAAGTATATCATCTCTTCACATTTAAATAATCTACTTTTATATTTATCACTATAACAAAAATGTAAATCCAAATCACTATTAAGTTTATTTGTATTTCTTGCAAAGCTACCAGTCAAAAAAACACAAACATTATGTTTTTGGATTTCATCAAAACTATTTAGAATATCATAAATAATATTTTTTACTAATTTGTTATGTAAATATATTTTTTCAAATCCATCTTTTTTAACAATTATCATTTTATTTTTTTCATATTCAGTTTTATATTTGTTTATTAGGTATTTAATTTTTTCATAATCATAAGTACTAATATTAATAATCAGTTCATTGGTTAAAATACTTTTTTTCAATTCCTTATTTAATCTTAATTTTCTATTCATTTTTTGTTCTCCATATTACAATAAATATAAACAATTTTTATAATAGTAGTACACTAGTTAATTTACTACACATCCAAACTCTTTAATTCTTTTTCTGGCATAACTAGTTTTAGCTATATCAGCCCATTCTTTTCTAGGACCATATGATAGTGAATTTGTTATAATTCTAACTCTGTCTTTATTCTTAAGAATATAGTCTAATGGAACATATTTATCATTAACAATTGCATAAACCATAGTATTACCTATGTCGGTATGTATTTTATAGGCAAAGTCAATTGGAGTTGAGCCCTTTGGTAATTCTATGATATCTCCTCTTGGGGTATAAACATATACTTTATCTGAAAATAATTCTTGTTTAACTCTAGTTACAAATTCTTGATTATCACCAAACATAGAATTAATTTCAACTAAAGATTTAAAAAATTGATATTTATTTTTTAAATCTACTTGCATTTCATGCCTAGCATTTCCTTTTTTAATGTCCCAATATGCAGTAAGACCAAACGAGTCGACTTTATCCATATCAAATGTTCTAATTTGAGTTTGAACTAACTTTTCATCAGGACCAAAAACTGTGGTATGTAAACTTTGATACATGTTTGTCTTAGGATTAGAAATGTAATCTTTAAATTTATCATTTATTGGGTGGTATTTACTGTGAATTAATCCTAGAACCTTGTAACAATCTTCAACTTCTTGTACCATTATTTTTAAAGCAAGTAAATCATGAATGTCTCTTAGTCTTTGCCCTTCATTAATTCTTTTGTATATTCCATAAATATTTTTGATTCTAACCTTTATCTTGTTAGGAACTTCTTTATTTTCTAGTAAATTCTTAATTTTTAAAAGCATTTCTTTTAAACAGGCTTCATTTTCTTCTTCTAATCTTTGCTTTTGGGCATAAATTCTTTTATAATTATCAGGCATTAAATATTGAAATGATAAATCCTCTAACTCAGATTTTACTCTGTATGCTCCAATATAATAAGCTAATGGTACAAATATATCCATAGTTTCTAAAGAATTTTCTTTTTGTTTAAATTCAGATTTAAATTGTAGTGTTCTCATGTTATGTAGTCTATCAGCAAGCTTAATAATGATTATTCTGACATCTTGAGTAATTCCAGTGATAATCTTTCTAGTATTGGCATTTATTTGATCCCTTTTAGAAGAAAAGTTCATTTTAGATAGTTTTGTAACCCCATCTACTAAATCAGCAACGGTTTGATTAAAATCATGAGCAATATTTTCTTTTTTTATGTTTGTATCTTCTAAAGTGTCATGCAGAAGACCAGCACATATGGTATCACTATCAGCATGCATTTCTGCCAATATGTAAGCAACATTAAGTGGATGTGTAATATATGCCTCACCGCTTTGTCTATACTGCCCATCATGGAGATATTTTGCATATTCATATGCCTGTTTTATCGTTTCAATATTTTTTTCATCATATTCTTTTACTTTTGATAATAACATTTCTAAAGTCAATTTTATGTTCACCTCCAAAAAAAATCGTGGTTAAAAACATTATTGTTTCTAATCACAGATTTTATTATTAATTTTATGTACTTTTGCAACTAATTTCATACCCTTCTCCTCAAACAAATTTAATATTAATTTTAACATTATTTTTTTGTTTGTCAACAACTTTTTCTGGATTTTTTGGTAAGGTTTCTGAAATCAAATTTTTTTAATCTTCTAAAATTGCTTTAATTCTTCTTACTCCAGCGCTAGACGCTTCTTCTTTTTTGATTTTAAAGTGTCCAAGTTCACTAGTATTTTTAACATGTGGGCCTCCACATAATTCTTTTGAGACATTATCTCCGATTGTATAAACTGTTACGATATCTGGATACTTTTCAATAAACATACATTCTGCTCCACTTTTAATAGCTTCTTCTTTAGACATTTCTTCAACATGAACATCTAAACCTTCTTGTATCCATTTGTTTACTAAATCTTCTGTTTTTTTCTTTTCTTCATCACTTAATTTATGATCACAGCTAAAGTCAAAACGCATTCTTTCATCTGTTATGTTACTTCCCTTTTGATGTACATCTGGACCCACTACAAGTTTTAAGGCAGCATTAAGTAAGTGAGTTGCTGTATGATATCTAGTTTCAATTTCACTATTGCCAGCTAAACCACCTTTAAATTTACCAGCAGATGCAGTTCTTGATAATTCTTGATGAGCTTTAAATTTTTCATTAAAACCATTAACATCAACGGATATACCAGCATCTTTTGCAAGTTCTTCGGTAAGTTCTATTGGAAAACCATAAGTATCATATAAATGGAATGCTGTTGCTCCATCAATGTCTTTACTACTTACTTTAGTAAATTCTCTTAAACCTTTTTCAAGTGTTCTGTTAAATTTTTCTTTTTCATTTTTCAATACATCAAGCACTACTTGTTTATTTTGACTTAGTTCACTATAGTAATTTTCGTATTTTTCTATTATTAATTTTGCTATTTGTTCTTCCCAATTACTACTTATATCAATGCCTAATTTTTTAGCATGTCTAATAGTTCTACGAATAAGTCTTCTTAATATGTACCCTTGATCAGTATTACTTGGTTTAATTCCTGCTGGGTCGGCACTGATAAAAACTGAAGTTCTTATGTGATCTGCTATTATTCTCATGCTTTTTTCATTACCTTCGTATGGAAGATGAGATATTTCACTTATTAAATCTATTACATCAGACCAGATGCTTGATTTATAATTATCATCAACACCTTCTAAAACCGCAGTTATTCTTTCAACTCCCATTCCTGTATCAACATTCTTTTTGGGAAGCTCAGTGACTGTTTCATCTTCTGCTTTAAAATATTGCATAAATACATTATTCCATATTTCAACCCATCTTTCATCTTCTGGATCGAAAGTTTCAGGTATTTCATCATTACTTCTGAAATAGAATATTTCTGTGTCAGGACCACATGGACCAGAGCTACCTGCTATCCAAAAATTATCTAAGGTTGTTTTAGCAATTCTTTCTTTTTTTATTCCAAGACTTAGCCATTTATTATAACTTACTTCATCAAAAGGGATTAAATCATTGCCAGCAAAAACTGTTACAGCCAACCTTTCTACAGGAATTCCTAGTACTTTTGTTAAAAAGGAAAAACTCCAAGAAATACTTTCATCTTTGAAATAATCCCCTAAAGACCAATTACCTAACATTTCAAAGAATGTATGGTGAGTTGTGTCACCAATGGAATCTAAATCATTAGTTCTTACACATTTTTGATAATCACATAGTCTGGTTCCATATGGATGTGGTTCTCCCATTAGATATGGTATTAAAGGTTGCATACCAGCTGTATTAAATAACACAGAAGGATCATTTTCGGGAACAACTGGACTACTAGGTATTTGTTTATGCCCATTGGCAACAAAGAAATCAATAAATAAATCCTTAATTTTCATTTTCTTTTTCCTCCAATATTTTAAATACTTTGTCTTTTGTTTTAGCTAATTCATCATTGGCTATTATATAATCAAATTCATCATAACTTTCTAAAGCTGTTTCAGTTATGTCACTTTGTTCTTCTAAAGAAAGTCTGCTTTGAGCAAATTGATTAATTACTAAAATGCTTGTTACATCATCATAATTTTCTTTCATATCTTCAAATTCTAAAGGCATTCTGGCATCACTAATTATAACTACATCAGCAAATGATTCATACAAATTGATGTCTTCAATCATTCTTTTAGTCAAAAATCTTTCATCGTATTTTCTTACTTTAGCACCAAAAGTTTGTAAAAATCTTCTTGGTTTATTTTGACTTATGCCATCCCAATCTGTTAACTCTCTTGCAAATAATTTTATATATTTACTAAATTCTGTAATTACACATTTTTTTAGTTTATATGTGTAGTACTCTTCAATCATTTTAGCAACTTCATTTTTTCCGCTGCCACTTTTCCCACCAACAACAAATATTTTCATTTTCTTCTTTCCTTTCAAAAATAAAAAGAATGATACCAAAAGGAGTCTTTTTAAGACGGTACCATCCTTTAACTTAACTTAATTATTTATAACGTAATTACCCGATTAATCTCTATGAGTAGCAATTATATAATTCTTTTATTAGTTTCCATCAACCACTAACTTTCTGTAAATAAGATTTATACAACATCTCACATCAACGATTACATTTAATAATATACACATATTTGCTTAGCTTGTCAAGAGAATTTGACAAATAGCCACACTTTTGTTATTATGTATTTGGCAAAAATAAATGGAACATCCAATTTTGCATGTTGGATTCTACCAGTTCTAGTGGGCATCTTAATCAACATGGTTGATTAGATGCTTTTATTTTCCCTACTTTAATAATAAAACTAAAATGAGAAGAATAATGATCAACTATAACCCGAAATGCTATTTCAACGTATGTGTATATTAAAAGCAATATGTTTTATCATATTGCTTTTTCTTCTTCACTGTTTCTTTGAAATAACTCAAATTTTTCAATTATAAATTCAAGTATTACTTTAATAACACTCATTATTGGTGATGCAAGTATCATACCCACGATACCAAAGAAATGACCAAATAGTAGTAACCCGCAGATTATTACTACTGGATGCAAGTTAGTAGCCTTACTCATTACAATTGGTTGCAAGACATATGATTCTATAAGTTGGACAATACATGCTATGATGAATACTCCAAGACCTATAAGTGGACTTTGGGTTAAACCTACAACAGTTGCTACTGCTGTGCCTAAGTATGGTCCAATATAGGGAATTAAATCAGTGATTCCACAGAACAATCCAAATAACAATGCTGATTTTAGCCCTATGATTCCAAAACCAATTGTATCACAAACAAATACCATACAGGCAACTAATAATGTACCATTTACACATTTTCTTACTTCTGAACCTATTCTTTCAACTAGTGATGCAACTTCTACTTGATGCTTTGTTGGTATAACTTTAAGAAGTAAATTAGTGACATTGTCAAAATCAAATAACATATATAAACCTATAATTAAACCAAAGAATATTGTACCAAGTCCACTAACTAAATCTGACATTATAGTTACTATTGTTGTTGGCAAATTACTTGATATGCTAGTTCCGTAAGTTGTGATGGCATCTAAAATATTTTCTTTTACTGCTGCAGTGTCAAAAGCTTCACTATTTATTTTGTCAAATGTATTGTTTATAAAGTCAGTAAGTTTACCAGTAATATTAGGCAAAGTATTTATAAGTTCATTTAATTCATTGTAGATAATTGGTATAAATATTCTGAAAAATATTAGAAGAAATACAATGAATACCATATACACAATCATTGAAGCTAGTATTCTAGGCATTCCCTTTTTAGTCATTTTATCTACTAGAGGAGCAAAAAGCCATGCAACAATAAAACCAATAAAAAGTGGTGCAAGGACATTTAAGAGACTACCTAAAAAATTAAAAACACCTAACACTTTCAAGAGCATTGTTCCCGCAAGAACTATTCCAATAATAATTATTATAAATAATAACTTTAAAAGATTTTTACTTAAATAGATGATATCATTTAAGCCACTTGTGTCTAATTCATTTTTCTTTTTAAACATAGAAAATCACATCCTATCTATATTATAATACAAAACTATCAAAAAAAACAGTTTTTTATGCTGCTTTGTCCCGAATTCTTTCTTGAATATTTAACATTTCTAATTCTTTGTTTCTTTCATTTATTAAATATATAATAAATTTTCTTAAGGTTAAATAAGGCAAATTAAATAAAATATCAATGGCTAAATCTAAATTTTCATTTTTTATTGCTAAAACAAAACTATCTTCAATAACTTTATTGTTGCAAATACTTCTGAACTTGTTTATTATATTGTTCATTTTTATTTTATTGTTCATTACTTCACTTAAATATAAATCAATTCTAAAATTATTATAAAGATCTTTATTAATAACATCAATTGGATTATGTTTTTGGTTATCCGCAATAACTAATTTTCCATTTAAATATTTTTCACTTACTAAATTTGCTCTTTTTATAGAAGATAATATTTCTTCTTTGGAAAAATGCATTGTAAATGAATCTATGTCTGATAAACTATGAGGTGTGTAACCTCTAGCTATGTCAAGCTTAGAGATGTCTATAAACATATAATCACCAATTCGAGCCATTAAGCTTAAAAAATGCTTTTGTTCTTCTTGTTTCTTCATTTCATACCAACTCACTTTCTTGAAGTGAAGAGTATATTTTATCATATATGCTAGCTTATGTCAAATTTTTATTTTGTTCTTTTTTTTGTATTAATTTTGTAGTTATCATCGACATACGATACTGGTCTATCTAATATTTCTTCATATTCAATTTCTGTACGAATCAAATATTTATTTAAAAAAGCAAAGTTTAAATCTTCTACATCTGTAGTCCTTTTAAGATCTTCATAGTCTAAATCACTAAAATACCCTGTTAGCATGGTTTTACTATCTATTAGCTCTTCTTTAGAAATCAAATCAATATTTATTCCATCGTCTTTCCAACTTTCTTTTAACTCTTTTCCATATTTTTTGTCCAAAGGATAAGCAAAAAGTTCATTTGCTTTCCAATTAGAACTTTCTAACGGCCCAATATTAAAAAAGCAATCGTCGAAAATTGAATAAAAATATTTTTTATTAGAAAATTCTACTATAACTCCAATCATATTTTTTATTCCCCAAAAAGTTCCATATTCATAAGATTCCATTAGTTGTGCCAATATTAATTTTTCCATAGCAAATTTTTGCATTTTATCACTCCCCGAAGTATAGAAAAACGAACTTTTAAAAGTTCGTATTTTTTTAAAATGGTGCAGGCGAAGGGACTTGAACCCCCACGGAATATTCCACTAGATCCTAAGTCTAGCGCGTCTACCAGTTCCGCCACGCCTGCAAAATTTAATGGTGGACCTCATAGGACTCGAACCTATGACAACTCGGTTATGAGCCGAGGGCTCTAACCAACTGAGCTAGAGGTCCATGACAATATTAATATTACCACATATTTTTGTTTATGACAAGTCTTTTTTTCATAAAAATTAAAAAACTTAAGCAACCCCCGAAGCTTAAGTTTTATAAACTAAATTATTTATCTTGTAACATATTAAGTAAATCAATCTTAAACATATCTTTAGATGCGTTAGCTTTAGAAATCATAATACCTTTATATGTTGTAAGTTCAGATCTATGACCTTCTAAAAGAATTTCTGATGGTGTGATAGTTTCTAAAACTACTACTTCATCTTTTTTATGTACTGTGTAAACTAATTTAACTTCACCATGGATTTGTGCAAACATCTTATCACTTGGTAATTTAAGTTCATATGTTTCTGTACCATTTTTCTTATTTACAGAAATAAGTTCACCTACAAAATTACCATTTCTAAGTGCTGGATAATAGTCAAAGTTTAATTTCTTAAACGCTAACATATTATACTTTTTTAAAGCCCTTTCCAATTTTTTAAATTCGTTTTCACAAACGTATTCTAAAACGTATCCTTTCATTTTTCCATACCCCCTAATTACTCGAACAATTATATTATACCACAAACTGCAACTTTTGTCAAATTTGTGTGCTATTTTCATATTGTTCATAGTATTCCACATTGGAGCTAAATTATAACACTTTTGACACCATTTGTCAAATTTTTCACCTTAAATAGCGAAAAAAAGTCTATTTTAGGCTTAATTTTCGAGCTTTGCACTAACTATTTTACTCACACCAGACTCTTGCATTGTAATACCATATAATGAATCAGCATATTCCATCATTCTCTTTTTGTGAGTTATAACTATAAACTGACTTCTAGTCTTTTCTTCACTTAAATATTTACCAAACATATCAACATTTACTTCATCAAGTGCTGCTTCAGCTTCATCTAAAATGACAAATGGTGATGGTCTAACTTCAAGCATTGCAAATAGTAAGCATATCGCTGTCAAAGCTTTTTCTCCCCCACTTAAGGCAACTGGTGAGTTTATTTTCTTTCCTGGTGGAATAGCTATAATATCAATACCTGTATTAAGTAAATCATCTGGATCACTTAAGGCAAGTTCTCCTCTTCCGCCTTTAAACATCATCTTAAATATTTTACTAAATTCTTGTTTAATACTTTCAAATGATTTAGCAAACTTTTCAACCATAATATCATCCATTTCCTTAATAATGCCTTTAAGTTCCATAGATGCGCTTTCCAAATCAAATTTTTGACTGGTTAAAAATTCATATCTTTTCGAAATTCTTTCATATTCTTCGATTGAGCCCAAGTTTACATTGCCAAGTTTATTTAATTCTCTTTTCAAATTAGATACATGATCACGAGCTATATCAGCATCCATTTCTAAACTATAGCTTGATGATGCAGCTTCATAGGTTAAATTATAGTTATTATTTAAATCACCAAGTAAATTATCGAGTTTAACTTCTAATTTTCCTGAAGCAACTTCTTTACTCTTCAGTTCATTATTTACTATATTATAACTACTGCTACTATCTCTAAGTTTTTTATCTAAAATGTTAATTTCATCATTTAAATCATTCTTTTCTTTAGTAATTAACTTAATATCTTTTTCAATTAATTCACGTGTTTTACTTAGATTATTTATTTTTTCCATTAATTTCATCAAATGATCATCAAGTTTATTTGACTTCATATCATTTATACCTTCAAGTTCACTTAATACACTTTTATGTTCTTCATTAAGTCTACTTAAATTTGTCTTTTTATTAAATAATTCATCATTTAATAATATTACATATTTATTTAAGACATTTTCTCTTTCTTCAAGCTCTTCCATATTATTAGTAATATCATTTACTTCATCTGTTAAATCCTTAATTTTAATATCCATTTTTTGAAGTTCACTCTTAAGTTTATTAAGTTCATTCTTTTCGTTTAACATTGTATTTTTCTTACTTGTACCCCCAGTTATAGAACCACCTACATGAAGTATTTCCCCGTCAAGTGATACAACTTTATATTTATAGTTAATAAGTTTACCTATAATATTTAAAGTTCTTTCATTATCAACTACTACCACTTGACCAAGTTGGTTTTCTACTATATTTCGGTATTTTGGATCAAAATCTATTAAATCACTTAATATACCAATATAACCATTAATATTTTTAATATTATCAATTACTTCATTATTTACATATTTTCCTTTTATAACATTAAGTGGGAAAAATGTAGCTCTACCAAGTTTTCTTTCTTTTAAAAAATCTATGGCATTTAATGCAGCATTTTCATCATCAACTACTAAAAAGTTGCTACTGGCACCTAATGCTATATCAGTTGCTACTAAATATTTTTCAGGAATATCTATAAGTTTACCAATTGTATTATGAATACCATAAAGTCTTGGATTATTTAAAATATTTCGCACAGAGACTGGAGCAGATTCAGCACTTAATATATTATTTTCTAAAATTTGAATTTTATTTTCAAGTAAAAATTTAGCTTTACTTGTATCCATTAATGTATTACTTGCTGTACTTTTCTTAACCTTTAAAACAAGTAGATTATTCTTAACATCTTCTCCCTTGCTTCTTTCTGAATTAATACTATTTTCAATATCTAATACTTCTCTTTCACAAAGAGTAATACTTTTATTAAGTTCAAGTTCTTTTTCTTTAAGTTTAATTAAATTGTTTTCAAGAACATCATTATTTGTTTCATATTTTTGTCTTTCAATAGTAAGCTTCTTTTCACCATTTAAATCACTTAAATTTTCTGTTACTTTTAATAACTCTTCTTTCTTTTTATTTAAATTTTCTTCAAGTTCTAAACTTCTAAACTTAAGAGTTTCTAATTTGCTATCTTCAGTGTTATCTTTTAAAGTGAGTAACTTTTCTTTTAAGTTCTTAATTTCTTCAGAAATTTTAGTATATTCAAGATTTAAATCAGTTATATCCTTAGCTATTAAAGCAATATCTATACTTTCAAGTTCACCCTTTATATTTAAATACTTCTCTGCCACGATGCTTTGTTCTTTCAAAGGTTCAACAGTAGTTGCAAGCTCATCAATAACAAGTTTAATACGCATTAAGTTTTCTTCTGTTTTTTCAAGCTTTTTGAGTGACTCTTCTTTACGTTTTTTATATTTTAAAACACCCGCTGCACTTTCAAAAATGCCTCTTCTGTCACTTGATTTTGAATTAACAATATCTGTAACATTTCCTTGACTTATGATATTAAAAGCATTTGTTCCAGCCCCAGAATCTATAAATAAATCTGTTACATCTTTAAGTCTAACTCTAGCATTATTTATAAAATATTCATTTTCCCCAGTTGAATAAACAATTCTTTTTATTTCTACTTCTTTAAAATCACTATGTAAATAATGATCACTATTATCAAAAACTAAAGCAACCATAGCTCTTTTTTGAGCTTCTCTTGACTCACTTCCACTAAAAATGCAATCAGTCATATTATTTTGACCACGCAAAGATTTAACGGATTGTTCACCTAAAACCCATCTAACTGCATCAACAATATTACTTTTTCCTGAACCATTTGGGCCAACAATCCCAGTAATACCAGGATTTATTTCTAAATCTAATTTATCTGCAAAAGACTTAAAGCCTTGTGCTCTAATACTTTTTAAATACATCTATTTCACCGCACTTTTTTTCAAAGCATCCAAAGCTGCATTTTGTTCTGCTTCCTTTTTGCTTTTGCCTATTCCCTTTCCATATACAATATTATCAATTTTTACTGCCATTTCAAATGTTTTATCATGAGCTTCACCATATTCCTCTAATAAAACATATTCAAGTGAACGTCTAGTAGTTTGTACTGCTTCTTGAAGCATCGTTTTATAATCTGTATTAAAATCTCTTTTTTCTTTAATATAAGGAATAATTATATCATCTAAATACTTTTTAACAACATCATAACCTTGGTCAAGATAAATAACTGCTGCAACAGCTTCAAAAACATCAGCTATAATTGTATCATTTAAATTATGAATTTGCCCATGTCCTAGTCTAATATACTTATCAATACCAATATCACGAGAATAGCACGCTAAAGCTTTTTCACAAACATAATTTGCTCTAATTTTAGTCATTTCTCCTTCTTTATAATTAGTATTTAAATAAAGATATTCACTGGTTACAGCTTCAAGTATTGCATCACCTAAATATTCAAGTCTTTCATAATTTTCACAATTATGTTCATTTGAATAACTACTATGTGTAAGAGCAATCTTTAAAAGTTCTTCATTATTAATTTTAATTCCCATATTTTCTAAAAATTTCATAATATCATATCCATTTCTATATCATTATAACAAATTTTTTCTAATTTGAAAACATTTACAAAACAATAATTTTATAGTACAATTAGGTAAGGTGATATATTTGAAAAAAATGATCATTTATTTGATTCGCGGATATCAAGTTACACCTCTTCATAGCCATAGTATGTGCCGCTATACTCCAACTTGTAGTGAGTATATGATTGATGCACTGGAAACGTATGGGTTATGGAAGGGTTTACTTCTTGGCATAAAAAGAATAATTAGATGTAATCCATTTGGTAAATTTGGATATGATAAACTTGAAAAGAAAGGAAAAAATTTATGAAAAAAATATTTTTATTAATACTTAGTTTATTTTTACTCACTGGTTGTAGTTTAAAAAAGGATAATTTAGAAAATGCTACAATTTATACTACTATCTATCCTATTAAATATTTGACTGAATTTATGTATAGCGAGTATTCTGATGTGGAAAGTATTTATCCTGCTGGGGCTGATGTAACTACATATGAACTTACTGATAAGCAAATTAAAAAATATGCAAAAGGAGATTTATTTATTTATAATGGTTTAAGTAATGAAAAGACTATAACTAAAAATTTAATTAATAAAAACCGTAATCTTCTTATTATAGATGTTTCAAATGGACTGTCTTATACAAATGGAATAAAAGAATTATGGATGAGTCCAAATAATTATTTAATGCTTGCTAAAAACATTAAAGATTATTTAAAAGAATATCTTGAAAGTAAAATTATATCTGAATATGTTGATGAGAAATACGATGAGTTATCTGAAATACTATCAACTAAAGATGCTGATCTTAGATCAATTGGTAAGGAAGCACAAAATAAAGGTACTAATACTTTAGTTGTAAGTGACAATGTATTTAAATTTTTAGAAAATTATGGCTTTAATATAGTTTCTTTAGATGAAGAAACTCTTACTGAAGGAACTCTTAACTCTATTAAAAATAACTTTAGTAAAGGAACATATAATACCATTTTTGTTTTAGATAATAATTATACTGATAATATAAATTCTATTGTAAATGATTATAAAGCTAAAACAATAGATGTTAAGTCAATGACTAACGTAGATACTGATAATACTGACGATTATTTAACTGTTATGCAAGATTTTATAGATAATATAAGAAATTTTTGTATTAATAATTGACATTTAGCTACTTTTATATTAAAATATAGATGTAGCTTATGGAGTAGTACTCAAGAGGCTGAAGAGGGATCCCTGCTAAGGATTTAGGTCGGCGAATGCTGGCGCGGAGGTTCAAATCCTCTCTACTCCGCCATTTAAGCAAATAAAAACTTCCAATTTGGAAGTTTTTTTATATTTTAAAAGGATGTTTTTTTCATCCTTTTAAAATAATTATCTAATTAATTTAAAACTTTTTGTTTGACATCCATAACTTTCTGGATCAGAAAATTTTGATAGAGCAAATATACCACCAAGTTCTCCAATTGTACAGATACTTCTTAGATCGGCTGCAAATCCACCATAAGCATTCCAATTACATTTACTATCTAAATCTTCTTTAACTTCTTCTGTAGGTATTACTCTTTGTAATGCTTCTTTAGGAACATTTTTAGGATTTCTATGTAATAAATCTCTAGACTTTTCTACAACTGAGTTGTATAAGTACATATCAGCTGATTCAATAGGATTAAATTCTGTTACATCCATTTCACCGTCAGCTCTTTCCATTAAATCAACAACGTAACAACCTTTATAGTTTTGAGCAATTTCTTGAGCTAGTGCTAAAGCCTTTGGTTCAATTTTGTGCTTTTCATTAGTCATTCTAGATATATTATAAACTTCACAATCTTTAATGACACATCTATATTCTTTAAGTCCTAATCTGTCTTCTTTAATATCTACATAATCACTTACCATGAATAATTCCTTTGGATGATAATGAAGTGCTTTACCAAAATTACAATTTTGATTTTCTAGGATCTTTGGATCAATTATGCCATTAAAATTCTTTTCTACAGTTTTAATGAACATTTTATCCCCATAAAGTTTTTCTAATTTTTTAACTACATCATGGTCTAACAATTCACGTGCTTCAAATATGAAAACATTTCTTTTAGTCTTGTAGTATAAAGGCCACAATTCAATTTTAGTAACTGCCTCAACGTCATTTAAAGGAGTTCCTCCTTTTTCTTCAATTGCCTCAATCAATCTGGAAACTTCTATAGAACTAGTTCTAGGAATAACAATATCCTTTTTGCTTAATTCATATCTTTGACCACTTAAGTCAAAAAAAGCTCCATTTCCGCCGTCGTAAACTACTACTGTGCCCTTTCTTTTAGCCACATTCATTTCTCTTACGATATTTTCATCAAATACAATGCTTTTGTCATAACAATAAACCATAAATAAAACCTCCCCTTTATCCAAAAACAAAAACTCCACAATTGGAGTAAATCAACTAAATTGGTGACCCGTACGGGATTTGAACCCATGTATGCATGCGTGAAAGGCATGTGTGTTAAACCACTTCACCAACGGGCCATTTTTTAATGGTGGGCTTGGGGGGACTTGAACCTCCGACCTCACGCTTATCAGGCGTGCGCTCTAACCAGCTGAGCTACAAGCCCACTAACAAAACCTTTTTCATTTTACACTATTTTTTGAAGTTTTGCAATAGTTTTTTGAAAATTTCTTTTATTTTTTTATACACATCTCAACGACGTAATAAAATTATACTATATAATTTATGTCTTGTAAATATAAAAATGATATTTTTGTGAAAATTTGTCAAAAAAAGAATATTTATATTTTCTTTATAAATATTCTTAGGCTGTTTAACACTGATATTATTGTTACTCCAACATCGGCAAATACAGCAAGCCATATTGGTGTTATACCTAAAATAGCAAGTATCAACATAATAATTTTAAACATAATAGAAAATATAATATTAGACATTACTATTTTCTTAGTTATTTTACTTATTTTAATAGCATCTGCTAGGCGACTTAAGTCATCTTTCATTAAAACTATATCACTAGCTTCAATTGTTGCGTCACTACCTATTCCTCCCATTGCTATACCAATATCTGCAAGTTTTATAACTGGTGCATCATTTATTCCATCACCAACAAAAGCTGTTTTATTTTTCATTTTATATTCTTCTAAAATACTTACTTTATCTTGGGGAAGTAAATTGCCAAATGATTTATCTAAATTCAACTTTCTAGAAATAACTTTTACTACTTCTTCATCATCACCGGATAACATTACTAAATTACTTATGCCATCACTTCTTAGTTTATCTAAGCTTTTCTTTGCATTTGACTTTATTTTATCACTTATTACTATATATCCAAGCAACTTTTTATTTTTAGCAACATACACAATAGTGCCTATTTCTTTATTTTCTTCTACATCTATTTTATTATCTTCTAAAAATCTTTTGTTACCAACCAAAATATTATCTTTACCGATAGTGCAACTTATACCTGCTCCACTTATTTCTTTAACATTAGTTATTTTACTTTTAATTTCTTTTCCATAAGCCTTTTTAATAGATGTTGCAATTGGATGGTTAGAGTTTGCCTCAGCTGCTGCAGCAAGCATTAATAATTCATCATCTTTTTTATTTTTACTTACTATTTTAGTTACTTCAAATATTCCTTCCGTAATTGTGCCTGTTTTATCAAATATAATTGTATTTACATTTACTAAATCATCTAATATATTACTACCTTTTACAAGTATTCCTTCTTTACTACATTTACCAATACCAGAAAAATAACCTAAAGGGACTGATATAACTAAAGCACATGGGCAAGAAATAACAAGCATTTCTAAGGCTCTATATAACCATGTATTAAAGTTGCCACCTAAAATAGTTGGAATAATCACAATAAAAATAGCAAGTAAAACTACAATCGGAGTATAAACTTTAGAAAACTTAGTAATAAACTTTTCAGTTTTAGTTTTCTTTTCTTCTGATTTTTCCAAAATTCCAATTATTTTACTAGCAGTACTTGTTTCAAATGTTTTAGTAGCCTTTACTTCAAGCACTCCTTCTAAATTTATGGTACCACTTAAAACTTCTTTATTTTTATATGCTGCACGTGGCATTGCTTCACCAGTTAAACTTGAAGTATCTAAGTGACTTTCTCCTTTTATTACTATTCCATCAAGGGCTACTTTTTCACCAGGTGATACTATAAAGATGTCTCCAACTTTAGCCTTGCTTACATCTGTTACACCAATACTTTTTAAATTTATTTTATCACTTCTTAAATCCATTAATTCAACTATTGCTTTTTTAGAGTTATCTACCGCTAAGTCTGATAAATATTCACCAATTGAAAAAAGCAGCATAACTAAAACAGCTTCAGGATACTTGCCAATATAAAATGCCCCTAAAGTTGCAATAATCATAAGGAGATTTTCATCAAATATTTCCCCTTCTCTAATATTTTTAAAAGCATTAAAATAAACTTCTTTAGAAACAAAAATGTAACTCACTACTAAAAGATATATTTTTTCATTAAAAATTAGTCCTAACACTAAAAATATAATACTAATAATTATTCTAATTAAATCTTCATTTATTTTTATCTTTTTCATAGTTTTATTCCTTCTTTAATATGTTCAAGCCCATACTCTATTATTACTTTAATGTGTTTATCAGTGATACTATAATATATTACTTGTCCTTCTTTTCTGGTTTTAACTAAATTGGTACTTCTTAAATAACTTAACTGATGTGATACAGCTGATGCACTAACATTTATTTTATTTGCTATATCACCAACTGATGTTTCTTTTTCAAGTAAGACTTCTAGTATTCTAAGTCTTGTTGTATCACTAAATACTTTAAAAAACTCACTTAATTCATTAATTATTTCAATATTTTCCATATTTTCTCCTTATCTGAATATATGTTCATATATTCATTATACTATTAAATCGTTTTAAATGATGAGCTTGTCAAGTCTAGTGACTTGACAAGCTCAATTTTAACTTTGACATTTCTATCAGTTTTTGGAGCTTGTTGATAACTTAGACATCGGTGGCGCGGGGCAGATACTCTCGCCAGATGCGCTAGCCTAAGTTTATCATACTTTCAAAGTTATTGGTGAATCCTTAGTTCCAGATCCTCCAGCATATGCTACTGAAGCTTTTAGATACAAGACTGGACGGGCCCCATTCCCAAAGTTTGCGTTGTTGCTAACTGCATAACCGCTGAAGCTTTCATAGAACACATAGCTGCTGCTTGAAGAAATAGGCGTCATTGTCCATTCGTTAAATCCCATATACATCCAATTAACTGCCCCTACTGTCGAACTATCATAATTATAAAGCGTTGTTGTCCATGCACTTGGACTTGCGGCAAATCCATAATCTGATGCATACATTAATCCTATTTTTGATGTTCCATCACTAGGTCCATATGTTTTTGTTGCATTTGTTATTTCTGCAGTAAACATTGCTCTTGGAGTTACAGAAACCTTATTATGTCCACTTACTTTCCATGCTGTATTCTCTATCACATTTGCCCATGTTGTGCCTATATTATTTAAATAATTTGTATTTAAATTTATTTTATTAAATAGACTGGTACTCCACTCATTTGAACCATATCCACTATTTATACTAGTATCATTTTTATAATTCCAAGAATATGTATTTATGGTTACTAAATTTCCTTTATAATATGTCGCATTTGGAGTTCCTGTGCCTTTATAATCCCCATCTGTTCCAAGTAAATTACTAGTTGCATAATCATATTTGATTAGTTTTACTTTATCTCCGAATACTCCGATGATTCTATATAGGTTATCTGTAGGACATGGGCTTTCACTACTTCCAAAACATACATAATTATTTGGGTTTGCCCCGGCATATCTATAACTATTGTCTCCTGCTCCATTAGTTAGGCTTGCATCATGATAATATAGTGTGTCATCAATTCCATTCATTGCTACTATACAAGAATTTAAACTTTGTCCATTTTTACATATATTAGCAACTGTTTGAACTATCTTTTCCTTTTGTATCATAGCTTTAGCATTAAACGTTTTTCCTGCATTTTTTGTTTGGTCTGCATCATAGTTTACAAATGTTAACTTAATGTTCCATTGTTCTTCTTTACTTGGTGTTGCTGTTATTTCTTTATTATTAAATAACGTCAATAATCCCCTACTTGTTGTTACATCATATCCTGATATTGTTACTCCTTTTGCATCTTTTACTGATACATGTTTTAACCCTGATATATCCGTTACTTCTGTTCCTGCATTATCTGTCACTGTCAATATGAGTTCTGGTGTACTTTCATTTATTGAATATTCAAACGTATTATTTGAAACATTTAAATAAACATAATAATGTGCTGTTGCACTATTTGTTTTATTATTTGCTGTTAACATGGCTTTTGCATATGTATTTCCAATCTGATTTCCTGTTCCACTTGCAAAGTTACTTTGTGATATATTCAAAGTTATATTATCCCCCATGCTAAATGTTAGTAAATCTGTTGTATATGTTGTTACCTTTACATTGGCTTGTGATCCTGCCCCTGTTTGTGCTTTAAAGTACGCATATGTTGCACCTACTACTAATAATGTTAGTGTTACAACAGCTATAATACTCAATACTATGGTCTTTTTACTTTTTTCCATAATTTTCTCCACTCCTATTTTTTTTATTATAACACATTTTCACCGAATAGGTGATTTTTTAACAATTTTAATGAGAAAATATTTATAGGGCGAAAATATGAACAAAAAAGATGAAAATTATATATATTATTTAGTAGCAAAAAATCTAAAAAAGCAAAGAAAATTAAAGGGACAAAGTATCACAAAATTTGCACAGCTTACAAACTACAGTGAAGGTTTCATTAAAAACATAGAGAGTCCAAATTATTATCAAACATTTAGTTTAGGAATTTTGTGGAAATTTGCTGATGTTTTAGGTGTGGATATTAAAATATTTTTTGATAAATTAGACTAAAAGAAGGTTCAAAATTGAACCTTCTTATTTGTTTGTATTGATTGTAATACTTCCAATACCACCATCTATCTTGATGTCATTTGCCCCTTCACCAACTGTTGTATCTTTTGAATAGTTTTCTCCATTAATAGTTATGCTTCCAAGTCCTTTACTTGCCTTAATAGTGTAATCATCACCATATAAATCAAGTATTAACTCTCCAACCCCTTGGTCTATTTTACTATTTCCAACTATATGACCGCTGAAATAAAATCTTCCAGCTCCCATATCTAAATCTAAGTCTTCAAGTCTTGAATTAGTGATATTAAGTTCACCAGCTCCACCATCAATATCTGTTTTACCAGAAATTAAATTATTGATAATTGCTTTACCTGCTCCTTGATCTAAGTTAAATCTACTTGTGTTTATATCACTAATTTCAAGCTTTCCAGCACCAAAATCAATACTTAAATCTTTTAAATTATTTGGAATAGTAATTATTACTTTACTAGCCTTTTTGTTTCTAAAAACATTTACACTTTTTTCTTTAATAGTTAAAGTATTATTTTCTTCGTCTACTTTAAATCTTTTACTTACATTATCTGCACTTACGTTTAGGATATCACCTTTTTTAATAACTAAATTAGACGTTCCAATATCAATTTTAATATTCTTTATTTCACTAGAATAATTTTCATTCATATTTACGTCATTATTAACTGAAAATATACTTGATGCAAAGTAAACAACAGTATTGATTATACTAACTATAATAAATATTGCTAAACATATCGCAAAAGCTTTAATTAGTCTATGAGTTGTTTCATTCATTTTATTTCAATGCCTCCGAATAACGCAAAACCATCGACATAAATTGTTTTCTTTGCATTCTTATTTGCTTTTTCATCTAAGCCTTCACTTGTTACTCCCCCGAATATTGGTGTAGATTTAATCTTTACTTCTACATCTTTTGGAACTAGAATAGTTATACCTGCAAAAATAGCACTTGCTTTAATATATGTTTCATTTTTTAAATCAGCATCTCTTAAGTCTAATTTGATAGTTCCAAAAACAGCATCTAAATTAGCTTTTTCAAACTTTTCTCCAGATTTATTAATATTTTGTTCTCCGAATGTTGCAGTTATTACTTCAACATTTGAAAAATCAGCATTATCTATTTTTTCTTTAACATCAGCTTTAACCCTATTTCCAAATATTAAAGAAAGACCTATGATAACCACTATAGCTGGCAATAAAATTTCCCATAAAAGATCAAAATCAAGGATATCTAAACTACCTAAAAGAAGAAAAATACCAATCATTAAACATATCGCAGATGATACCTTTCCATTATTTTTAGGATTAACCAAAGATATAGCACTTGGGACAATAATGAAAAGTGTCCACCAACCATCAAAGAATATGTTAATGTCTGTTACTCCAGTTCTGTTTAAGCCCCAGATAACACCAATAACTACCAAAACAACTCCACATAAAATATGACTTAAATTTTTCATATAAACTCGTCCTTTCTTAAGTCTTAAATATTAACTGGATTAAAATCAATTTCTAATCTAATATCTTTATTCATTATAAACAAATTATCTAGTTCTTTCAAGTATTTCTTTAAGTTATCACAGCTTTTATATTTTAATATTATTTGCATTCGATATTCATTATTAAATTTAAATACTTGCGCAGTTGTAGGTCCCAGAACAATTACACCATTTAAATTTTTGTCTAAGTAAGTTTTAACTTTTTTACTCGTTTCTATTATATTTTGATAATCTTTACCTATTACTTTTAAACTCACTAAATAAAAATATGGTGGATATTTAAGTTTTTGTCTAAAGTTCATTTCACGAAGGTAAAACTTATCATAACTATTTTCTTGGGCACATTTTATAACATAATTATCTGGATTAAACGTTTGAATAATAACTTCACCAGGTGATGCGCTTCTACCACTTCGGCCAGCCACTTGATGAAGGAGAGAAAAAGTATTTTCACTTGCTTTAAAATTAGGAATATTTAATGTAGTATCAGCATTTATAACACCAACTAATGTTACTTTAGGAAAATCTAATCCCTTACTAATCATCTGTGTTCCTAGTAAAATATTATATTTTTCATTTTTAAAATCTTCAATTATTTTTTCATGAGCTCCTTTATTTCTTGTTGTATCTTGATCCATTCGAACAACGCTTGCACTAGGCATTAACTCTCTTAATTTTTCTTCAAGTTTTTCAGTACCAAGGCCATAATAATTTAAAGCCTTTTCATGACATTCTGGGCATACATCTTCAGAATGTTTTTGATAGCCACAGTAATGACATATTAAATTATTAGTACTTTTATGATATGTAAGGGTTATATCACATGATGGGCATTTATATGTAAAACCACAATTACTACATGTAATAAATGTTGAAAAGCCTCTTCGATTTAAAAGCAAAATAATTTGTTCATTTTTAGATATTTTTTCTTTCATTTTAGAAATAAGTAAGCTACTGAATATCATATTTTTTTTTTTCATTTCATCTTCCATATTAACTACATGTATCTTTGGTAAAATAGCAGAGCCTACTCTATTTTTTAAAGTAAGTAATGTATAAACACCTTTATCTGCTCTAGCTTTACTATCTAAAGAAGGTGTTGCACTTGCAAGCACAACAGGAATATTATTGTATTTTCCCCGATACATTGCAATATCTCTAGCATGGTATCTTGGATTATTATCTTGTTTATAGCTACTTGCATCTTCTTCATCAATAATTATAATACCTAAATTTTGAAGTGGAGCAAATATAGCACTCCTAGTACCCACCACAACATGAACTTCCCCACGATATATTTTTAAATACTCATCATATTTTTCTCCCTCGGATAAAGAACTATGTAATATAGCAACATCACTACCAAAAGCTTCATAAAACCTTTTAGCAATTTGATGAGTTAGACTAATCTCTGGAACAAGCACAATTCCTGTTTTGCCAAGTTTTATAATTTCTTCAATTAATTTTATGTAAACTTCAGTTTTACCAGAACCAGTTATACCATAAAGTAAGAAGGACTCATATTTTTTAAATGACTCTTTAACTTTTAAAAATACTCTGTTTTGATCATCAGTAAGTTCTTTCTTTATATTACTCATTTTTTTATTAATTCGATATTTTTGAACCTTTTCAATATCTAACACACCATTTTCAAGCAAAGTTTTGACCAATGATAAACTATAATTTTTCTTTAGATCTTTACCCCTTTCTAGTAATTCATCAATTATTTTTATTTGACTTTTTCTTTTATTTTGATATGTATTTTTATATTCTAAAGCTTTTTCTTTGTCTTTAATAAATATATATTCATCATATAAATCATAATTAGTTTTTTGTCTTTTTACTTTTAAACTAGAAGGAAGCATTGTTTGATAAGCTGTTATTAGAGTACATAAAGTATTTTCAGATAAATACTT
Organism: uncultured Bacilli bacterium; assembly: GCA_934085825.1. Taxonomy (GTDB): domain Bacteria; phylum Bacillota_I; class Bacilli_A; order RF39; family UBA660; genus Onthocola_B. The sequence continues at coordinate 63,894 of CAKOHR010000002.1, forward strand.
ACCTAAATCCATTAGTTCTTTATTTAAAACTAATTTTTCATCGGCGATATTTGTTATGTATTTTATCTCATAAGATACATCTTGGGTAGTAGTTAAAATATCAGTTACAAAGCCCATAACTTCTTGATAACCAAATGGAACCATTACTTTCATTCCCACTTTAAGAATGCCACAAAGGTCACTTGGTATCATGTATATAAATTCTTTATCTAATTTTTTTATGCTATATTCTATAATAACTTTTGCGTACATTTAAGCCTCCGTATAACCATATTTTATCATGAGCCACAATAAAAACTCAAGTGTTTTTCTACTTGAGCTTTAGCATTTTTTTAACATGATTTTTTTAATTTTTTAATTTGTTTTTCAAAATCTTTTGATTTACAAATAAATGAACCTGAAACAACACCATCAGCTTTGGAAACTTCTTTTATTGTACTTTCATTGATACCACCATCTATATAAATTTCAAAATTATTTTCATTTTTATAAGCTAATAATTTATCTAATTTTTTTGAAGTTTTTTCCAAAAATTTTTGTCCACCTGCTCCAGGTGTAACACTCATAAGAAGTACCCTGTCTATATAAGGAAAGTAGTGGACAAAATCTTTTACCTCTTCATCAGGGTTTATAACTATTCCTCTTTTTATCTCATGCATTGCTAAATTATTTAATATACCAAGGGCACCCGGTTCAGTTTTGGGATGAATATAGACACAATCTGGGTATAATGATAGTATTTTATCTAAATATTTACTGGGTCTATTTACCATCATATGAATATCCATAGGTTTTGTATTATCTTTAAATAGATCTTGCAATGAATCTATATCAAAATTTTTGTTGTCAACATAAACTCCATCCATTAAATCAACATGTAGTCCATCTGCTTCTGTTTCATTTATTAAATCAATAGTTTTTTTAGTATCATATAAACTACTTATATAACTTACGGTTATTTTCATATGTCTCCTTTATAAATCTTGTGTAATTAATATATCTTGAAGGAAGTATTTCTCCTTTAAATACGGCATTTATTACTGCACATTTTTTTTCTTTTAAATGATTACAATCTTTAAAGTCACAATTGTAATTATTAAATTCTATGAATGTTTCCTTTAATTTATTATTATCTATATTTTTTAAGTCTAAAGCGGAAAAACCTGGAGTATCAACAAAATATATTTTGCCTATTTTATATATTTCTGTGTGCCTAGTTGTGTGTACTCCCCGATTTAGAGAAGTACTTATTGGTTTTGTTTCTAAATTTAACTTTTTATCTAATTTATTTAACAAGCTCGATTTTCCTGCACCAGTTTGACCTGTTAAAACCACTAAATTTTTATTAAGTATTCTTTTTAATTTACTTAAATGCCTATTATCTGTTACTTCGATGCCTATTTTTTTATAGTATTTTATTAGAGGTTTTAACTCTTTTAACTCAGTTTTGTTTAATAAATCTAGCTTAGTTAGACAAATTACAGGTTTAATCTTATTAGCTAATACAACACATAATTCTTTATCTAGAAGGCTAAATGATAAATCAGGTTTTTTTACACTTGTTACAATTAAAGCAACATCAACATTACTAACTACGGGTCTATCAAGTTCGTTTTTACGAGGAAGAATTTCTTCAATAGTAAGTGTTTCGGGATTAATTTTGACTATATCACCAACCAAAGGGGAAAGTCCTAAATTTCTAAACTTTCCCCTAGCACCACATATATAGTCTTCCCCATTTGTAGTAACACTGTACTGATTACTTACTTGTTTTGTTATTCTGCCTATTATCATTCAAGTCCACCATCATCTGGATTATCAACTTGTCCGCTAGGAGCTTTGGCAACCTTAATTGTAAGTTTTGCTCCGCTTACTACAGTAGTTCCAGCCGCTCTACTTTGATAAAAAATTGTTCCTTCACTATGTTCATTAGTTTCAACCTCTTGTTTAGTTAAAACTACACCATATTCATCACAGAAGCTTTCTACTTCTGATACACTAAAGTTTTCATTTACAAAGTCTGGATACTTATTATCAAGTTTTGGAACATATAAAGTTATTGAACTTCCTTCAGATACTTTTTCTCCAGATGCTACTGATTGACCAATTATAACACCTTCTTTATAATCGCCACTTTCATTACTACTTATATCTTTTTTACTAACTATTACTTGTAATTTAAGAGCTTCTAGTTTTCCTTTGATTTCTGATACATTTTGGCCTGTATAATCTTCAATTGTAACTTTAACATCACCAAGTGATCGATAAATAATTACTTCTGTTCCAGCTTTTCTTATACTTCCAATAGCTGGAGATGTTTTTGAAACTTTACCTTCTTCAACTTCTTCATTAGCTTCTTCTCTTTGTTCATCAGATACAACGAATCCAGCATCTTGTAAAGCTTTAATTGCATCGGTAACTGAGTAGTTGGTTACATCTGGTATCGCAGTTTGTTTTGCTGATGTTATTTTTGGTATAAGAACAAAGATGGTTGTAATTATTACTACAAGACCTACAAAAATACTTGCTAAGGTTATTAATAGTTTATTTTGGCTACTTTCAGGAGTTTTATCTTTCTTTGCCACTTCTTTCTCACCACTCTTTTCATCATTTGTATTCTTTTTCTTTTCTGTTTTTACAGTTTTTAAAAGTTTAGTATCATCATAATCATTTTCAGGATATTTAAATGTTATCTTAAGTTCATTAACTCTTGATTCATCTAAACATGTTTTTAAATCCTCATGCATTTCTCTAGCATCACTATATCTGTTTTTAGGATTTTTAGCTGTTGCTTTTAAAATGATATTTTCAACACTTTGAGGGATGTCAGGTATTTCATCTCTGATACTTGGCATTGGTTCTTTTAAATGTTTAAGTGCTATTTCTACAGCATTATCACCACGGAATGGTAGTTTACCTGTTAAAAGTTCATACATAAGTATCCCAATTGAGTATATATCACTTTGAAGAGTTGCCCCTTTACCACTTGCTTGTTCTGGGGGAAGATAGTGAACGCTTCCCATCACAGAGTTTGTTTGTGTAAGCTGGGTGGCATTCATAGCTACTGCTATACCAAAGTCTGTTATTTTAATCATGCCATTTTCAAGTATAAGTATATTCTGAGGTTTTATATCTCTATGAATAATGTATGAGTCATGAGCAACACTAAGACCATTGGTTATTTGGAGTGTTATATCAATTACTTCAGGAACTGTAAGCTTACCACGTTTTTTAAGAAGTGCTTTTAAGTGCTTACCTTCAACATATTCCATAACTATATAATATTCACCATTATCTTCACCAACATCATAAACTTCTACAATGTTGGGATTAGATAGGCTACTTGCTGATAAAGCTTCTCTTTGAAAACGTCTTACAAATTTTTCGTCATTTGCTAAATCTCCACGAAGAACTTTAACTGCTACATTTCTATCTAAAATGGTATCATAAGCTAAATAAACATTAGCCATTCCACCTTCACCGATTGATTTTATTATTTGGTATCTATCACTAATTTTTTGCCCCTTCATAATCATGCTATATCACCACTTTCTCTGACTAAATACGCTATTGATACGTTATCATTTCCCCCTCTTGCATTACATTTTTTAATAAGTTTTATAACCTTTTCTTGTGCACTTAAATCATCTTCATTTAATACTTTTTCAATTTGTTCATCGCTAAGCATTCCTGTTAGACCATCACTACATAGAAATACTTCACTACTTTCATTATCAACATCAAAGATGTCTGGTTCACATTTTTCAGCGGCTCCTAAAGCTTTCATTAAAACATTTTTCTTTGGATGATTTAGGGCTTCTTCAGGAGTTAAATCTCCAGCATCTACTAGTAAATTAACTAATGTATGAGGCTTGGTTACTCGATGTAATTTATTATTTTTCATAACATAACCAGACGAATCACCAATACTCGCAAATATCAAAAATTCCTTAGTTACAATTGCGGCTACAACGGTTGTACCAAGACCTTTTGAGTTTTCATTTTCTTCGCCATAATCAAGGATTTCTTTGTTAATTTCTGCTATGTTGTCAGAAAGCCAATTAACAGCATCGATTTTTGTTCCTATTGATGCACTTTCTTGAAATCTCTTACCAAGATGTGCTACAGTTAAGGCACTAGCTACTTCACCTTTTCTATGTCCTCCCATACCATCAGCAACAACACACAAATATTCACCACTGATATTTTTTAAAATTGTTACACTGTCTTCATTATGTTCTCTAACCCTTCCAGTATCAGTTAAATAAAACGCTTTCACTTTTAATCACTCTCACTTCTTAACTGTCCACATGCAGCCTTAATGTTTCCACCAAATTCACGTCTAACAGTTACATTTATTCCATTATTTTTAAGTGTTTCATAAAATATATCTATTCTTTTTTTATCACTTTTAGCAAAATCTATATTGTTTGTTTCATTATATGGTATCAAATTTACATATACATTCATTCCAGAAAGTAGTTTTGCAAGTAATATGGCATCTTCTTTTTTATCATTTACCATATTAAGCATAACATATTCTATGGTTACTCGTCTATTAGTTTTTGCTATATAATCCTTAAGTGCATGTATAACTGTGTCAACATTATAAGCTTTATTGATAGGCATGATCTTGTTTCTAATAGCATCAGATGGGGCATGTAATGATAAAGCTAAATTAACTTGCAAGTCTAAATTACTAAATTCTTTAATTTTTGGTACTAACCCACAGGTAGATACGGTAATATGTCTAGCTCCAACAGCTAAACCTTTGGCATCATTAATAATTTTTATAAAATTAATTATATTATCATAATTATCAAAAGGTTCACCTATACCCATCATTACGACACTATCAATTCTTTTACCAATATATCTTTCAATAAGTAAAATTTGTTCTACAATTTCATAGGTTTCTAAGTTTCTAACCTTTTTAAGTCTTCCAGACTCGCAAAAACGACATCCCATATTACACCCGACCTGGCTGGAAACACAAACTGACAAACCATAATCATGTTCCATAAGAACTGCTTCTATTTTTTCTCCATCTAAAAGCCTAAATAAGAATTTTTTTACGAGAGGTCCTTCTTCAACGATTTCTATTTTAATAAAATCAGTACTAAAATCTTCGTTTAGTTTATTTTGAATTTCTTTCTTTATATTACTGAACTCACTTATATTCCACTTTTTATGGATATATAACCATTCAAAAACTTGGGTTGCTTTAAACTTTTTCTCACCTATGCTTAGAAAATACTCTTCAAGTTCTTTTCTTGTTAATCCAAAAATGTTTTTTTTCATCCTTATCACCTATTTTTCTTAGACAGCGTTCTTACTAGTTTTAAATTACCATAATCTTTATATTTTTCGTAATATTCATGTTCAAATAATATTTCTTTAAATGATGTATTTTTAATTTCTTTCTCAATTTTCTTTTCTTCTTTTTCTTTAGATTTTATCATAGATGGTGTCATTTTCTTATTTTCATCAAAATATTCTTTTATATAACTACCAAGTGTTAATGTTTCACTTATCACTAGTGGCATAAATAAACAACTAAAGAGTTTCATTTCATTTAGATTATTTATATTTACCATTAAATTTGATCCTAGGTAATTTAAAAATGTTTTGTCTACTAAAAGATATGATAAAGAAATAACAATACCAGCTACCCACATTTTTACTTTGCCGAACTTATTAGATTGTACGTTCATCCCTTTGTTATATTTAACACTTTGGGTATAAGCAATACCTAGTTCAAATAAAATTGGTACTACAGCCAGTGGGGATATACTCATAAGTAATACCATATTAACTACTAAAAAAGCTTTGTCACTTACAGCATCAAATAAACTACCAAAAAAAGTTGATGATTTTAAGCCTCGAGCCATTAAACCATCAATACAATCAGTTAAAAAACAACCAGCTGACAATAAGAATGCTGCTATTCCTCCATATATTTTATAAACCGGAATAAGAGCAAAAATCCCTATTACTCTAAGTAATGTCACTAAATTAGTGATTATAAAATTTAACTTTTTATTATTCATATGATTTCCTCACTAAACTTCATTCGTTAAAACTTATATTATCACAAATTCCTATATTTGTAAATTGCATTTCATATTCAACATTTTCCCCACTTACTAATATATTTGTGATATTTTCCAAAGTAGTTTTGATATCTACTGAAATTGTTCCTAAATTATATTTTATATCTCTTTCAGTGTCATTTTTAGTTTCGTTATAATTATAATCTTTTAAAGTTGTAAATAAATCGTTTAAAGTTTGAATCTCGTCATTATACTCCTCTTTAACATTAAGAATCATCTTATATGTGATACCATCTTCATTCATATATTTAGTTATTCCATCACTATTTTCTTTGTACCAAATTTCTTTATTGTCACATCTCATTCCTTCATAAATTGTTAAATTTCCTTCATCATTTATTTTATATTTGTAACTTAAATTTTTGGTTAGAAGATCATTTTCCATATTTTCTAAGCTTTTAAACTCTTTTATTTCTGTTTTGGTTTCATTATTGGTGCTTTTTTTGTTACTCTTGTTATTTAGTGTGGATACAAAAAATAAAATTCCAATAAAAACTATCCATAACATTAGTTTTATAAGAGATTTACCTTCCTTTGATTCTAAAAATTCATTTTTCACATTTGTACCTCTTTATATTTTTCTTTGTCTATGCCATTTATAAAGTTTTCAATATTCATAACTTTTTTACCACTTGGTTTTATTATTTTTAAATAAATTATACCATCTTTACATATTATACCCATTTTCTTTTTATCAAAAATAACTTTGCCTATTTTTTCATTTTTACTCTTTACAAATTCAGCATCAAGTACTTTAATTTCTAAATCGTTAATCATAATATTAGCAAGAGGCCATGGACACATACCTTTAATTCTACCTATTATTTCTTTACCTGTCATATTAAAATCTAGTCTTTCATCTTCTCTTTTAATCATCGGTGCTAATGTAAAGTCATCTCCTTGTTTTTCTCTTTTTACATTATCTGTAAATAAAGTTGGTAGAACATCTTCTAAAGCTTTGGCACCAAGTACAGATAACTTATCATGAAGTGTTCCAACATTATCACTATCTAAAATATCTATTTTGCTTTTAGTAATGATATCTCCGGTATCCATTCCTTCATCCATATACATAATTGTTACTCCGGTTTTGTCATCGCCATTAAAAAGTGACCATTGAATCGGTGCTGATCCACGATATTTTGGTAAAAGTGATGCATGAACATTTATACAGCCATACTTAGGTAAGTCAAGAACTTCTTTAGGTAGTATTTGACCATAAGCACATGTAACAATTAAATCAATATCAAGCTTCTTTAAAGCATCATAGTCTTTTCTAATTCTAGTTGGTTGAAATACGGAGATATTATTTTCTAGAGCTTTTATTTTAACTGGATTAAAAACTAATTCTTTTTTACGTCCCACTTCTTTATCTGGCTGTGTTACTACCATGATAACATTAACATTTTTAATAAGCATTTCAAGAACTGGTACAGAAAAATCTGGAGTTCCCATAAATACTACATTTTTATTTTTCATTATTTCACCTTTTCCTTATAATATTCGCTTACATCACTTGCTAAATTTTCATTAAACTTTTTATTCTTAATCATTTCAATTTCAAATTTGTATGGTGGATTTCCATCTATATACGGAGTTTCTAGTATCTTAGGTATATTTTTTAAAATATCCATATAACAGACATTTATTAGGGTTTCAAAACCTATCGTTCCATATCCTAAATTTTCATGTCTGTCTTTATGACTACCAATTGTATTTTTGCTATCATTTAAATGAATACATTTAATTTTTTCTAGTCCAATTACTTTGTCAAATTCTTCTAAATATTCATTAAACTTTGATATATCTATGCCTGAGTCATTTAAATGACATGTATCTAAACAAACTCCAACTTTTTCTTTTAAATTTATTCTATCTAAAATAAATTTAAGTTCATTTATATTTATTCCACATTCAGTACCTTTTCCTGCCATAGTTTCAAGTAAAATCACTGGTTTAGTATTTTCATCTATTATTAAATTAATAGCACTTGCTATATTATCTAAAGCAATATTTCTATCCATTTTTAAACTATTTCCAGGATGCACTACAATATATTTAACATTCATTTGTGTTATTCTAGATATTTCTTGTCTTAAAAATGAACAGGAAAAATTCCAAGAAGATTCATTTTCTCTATTAGCTAAATTTATAATATATGGAGCATGGCATATAACATTATTTATATCAATGCCATTTTGTTTCATATATTCAAAAGCTTCATTTGTTAAATTTCCATTTATAGCTTTTCTTATTGTATTTTGAGGTGCTCCGGTATAAAACATAAATGTTGTTGCACCGAAGCTAACTGCTTGCTTAGCACTTCCAAGTAATTGTTCAGTGCCAAAACTTACATGTGAACCTATTATCATTTTATCAACTTCTTTCTTAATTTTTATCTAAAGTTTTTTTCCAAGTTTTTTCCATTTCATATTTAAAAAATTCTATCATAGATTTTATATCATCCTCTTTATCATACTTTTCCAATGCAGCATAATAATATTTTTTATCTTCATCATACACAATTAAAGGTGGTATATTATTAATCATCAAAATATAGTTAGTAAGAGTTCTTCCCACTCTACCATTACCATCCGCAAAGGCATGTATGTTTTCAAATTTATTGTGAAAATATGTAGCAATTTTGATGATATCTGTAGCATCATTTGTATTAACACTATTTACTTCATTTACTAAATTTTCTATTTCTTTTGCAACTTCATTTGCCCTTGCTCCAACTTCTTCTCTACCAGTTACATAATCATGTTTTTTGTACTCTCCAGGTCTTTCACCATTTAAAATGTATCTTCTTTCATCATATGTTCCAATCGTTAAAAGTTCATGTATCTTTTTTATTAAACTTTCACTTATTTTTTCTTTTTTTATTATTTTATCAAGTAAATATTCATAACATGTTTTTTGATTACTAATTTCAAATATTGTTCTAAAATTTCCCGTAAAACTAATGACTTTGCCATTTTCAAATATTTCTCTTGTGTCATGATAGGTTATTTCAGCGTTTTCAATTGCTCCCGAATTATAAGCAAATAAAATTTTAAAATTATCTAACACATTTTCTAGTTTTTCTTTACTATCGATTTTTAAACTTTGCCAATATGTTATAACATCTGTGTATTTGTATTTCATGTTTCACACTCCATAACTAAATCAATTATATCACATTTATCAATTATTTTGGTAATTATTTAAAAAAAGAAAAAAGTAGCTTTTGCTACTTAAATTTCAATGCGAATTGGGTCGGATGCTGTGCCAGATCCATTTTTGTACATTACCGTGTTACTGATAAAAAATGTTGGATAAATTGTGCATGCAGTCATTGTGCTTTCTGCAATGATAACACTACCATTATATTGTTGTGAACTAATACTTTGATAAATACTATCGTAAGTTATTAAATCAACAATTTGATTTGTATTGGTTGAACCATCTTCTTCATATTCAATTGTCCATCTACAATTTCCATCTTCTTGGTACACCCAATTATTATTTTTGTAACTCGTATCTTCCAAACTACTTAACGTCCATGAATTAATATTCCAATATTCCTTAGAAAATGCAAAATTATAATCGTTTTTGTTAATAAGTGCTATGTCTGATGTGTATGAGTTGTTGTTTATAGAAAATGATGTCGGCTCTATTATATTAGCAAATGTTCCTAAAGAATTTTTTAAGTTTGTATTTAAGTTTATTGTATTTAACGAAGATTGATTCCAATTATTACATCCGCTAACAATTGCCCAGCAGCAATTTCATTTTTGGATAAAAACATTAATTTGTTGCCTTCTGAGTCTGCATACGCAACATTTGAAGGATATGATGATAATTTAGATCACTGGTACAAATTGCCTGAAGAATATGTACCATCAATACCCAAGCATATGTAATTATTTACATTGTCGCTTGCCCAAGCATATCTATAACTATTGTCGCCCACTCCATTTGTTAATGTACTATCATGAAAATATATACTATTTTCTCCTTGAGTACCTGTGTATAGTGACTATACGTAATCAACAAGTGTTTTTTAATTCAACATCAAAATAAACGTAGCATTTATCAGAAATATTTCCACTCATTAGTACCTTTTTATTTGTATCATCCTATGAAAGTTCTCCGCCATTTTCACATTTTGATAGACTTTCATTAAACATAACCTTCTGTTAGCCAGCTATCTCTTGTTGTTATTTCATATTTTCCACTACCTGCTTCCGTTTCAAGCATCATTGAAATTGTATTTACTTGTTTTTTTATTTGGTTATTTTCTTTTTTTTCATAAACATCACTTGTTTTGGTTACTTTACCAATAAATATTCCTAATAAAGTGAATGTACATACTAAAATTACATTTTATGTATTTTATATTTAAATCATATACGTAAAACGTATATATGTCAATGCGTAGCACGTATATTTGTAAAATGTGTTTAGGTGATAAGATATGAATATAGATAGACTTAAAGAAATTAGAGAGGACAAAGATTATAAAAAAATTGACATTGCTAAATATTTAAAAGTTACTCAAGCTCAGTATAGTAGATATGAAATGGGAATTAATACAATTCCTATTGAAAAGCTTGCTAGTTTAGCCAAATTTTATGATACAAGTATTGATTATTTGGTTGGTTTAACGGATGAAAGAAAACCTTATCCCAAAAATAAATGAACATTTTAACAAGCCTATGTGCTTGTTTTATTTTATACTTTATGATAGATTAAATATGGTTATTATTTACCAAATTTTAGTAATTGATTATTATGTTGGAATGACATATAATATAGATGTAAACAAATGTTTGGAGGCATTACTATGAATGATATGTATGTAAAAAGAAATATTATGTGTATTGATTTAAAAAGTTTTTTTGCATCATGTGAATGCGTAGAACGTGGACTTGATCCTTTTAAAGTACCTTTGGTGGTTGCTAATAAGAAACAAGGAAATGGTGCTATTACTTTGGCAGTTACTCCAGCACTTAAAAAACAAGGCATTCCTGGAAGAGTTAGGCTTTATGATATACCTAAAAATATTAAATATGAAATAGTGCCTCCGAGAATGAAACTATATATTGAAAAAAGTAAACAAGTGGTTGGTATTTATCTTGATTATGTAGCACCGGAGGATTTACACATCTACTCTATTGATGAATGTTTCTTAGATGTTACTGATTATTTAAAATTATATAAAAAAACTGATTATGAACTAGCTGAAGAAATACTTAAGACTGTCGAAGAAAAAATAGGACTTACAGCAACATGTGGTATTGGGCCTAACCTTTTACTTGCTAAAGTTGCTATGGATACAGAAGCTAAGAAATATAAAAATGGAATTGCTAAATGGACTTATGATGATGTACCTGAAAAATTATGGCCAATTACTCCGCTTTCTAAGATGTGGGGAATTGGGCCTAGAATGGAAAAGAAACTAAATATTTTAAATGTTTATACAGTTGGAGAACTTGCCCATTTTGATAAAAATATTTTAAAAGATAAATTTGGAGTTATGGGGCAAGAACTTTGGAATCATGCTAATGGCATTGATCTAAGTAAAATTAGTGATTTTAAAGTAGCTCCGAAAGATAAATCTTATAGTCATTCACAGGTATTATTTAAAGATTATGATGGAAATAATGTCAAACTTATTATTGCTGAAATGGTTGATGTAATATGTGCAAGACTAAGAGCTAGTAATAAAGAATCAAGTGTAATTGGCTTTGGTATTGGGTACTCAAAAGATATAAATGGGGGTTTTTATCACTCAATTAAACTCGAAACTCCGACGGATAGCCCTAGAGAAATAACTAATATATGTTTTCTAATATTTGATAGATATTATAATAATTTACCTATTAGAAAGGTAAGTATCTCTTGTGGTGGGCTTACAAAAAAAATGGGAGTCCAACTCAATTTATTTGAACCAATTGAAAATAAAAAAGATGAATTAAAAGTTAATACCGCTATTGATGAAATAAAAAATAAATTTGGAAAAAATAGTATTGTTAAAGCTAGTAGTCTTCTTCCTGATTCAACTGCTATAATTAGAAATCAAAAGATCGGAGGTCACCATGAATAAAGATCGAGGAATGATAAAATGGATGCCATTTAACTCTGTTGTAAGTAATAAAGAAGTACTCTATTCTATTATGAAAGAAAAAGGAAAAATATGTAAACCAGTTATGAGTGAAGATGAAAAAGCTGTAATAGAACAGGCAATTATTGATGCATATTATATGCAAAATAAAGTAAAAATTATGTATTATAAGAATGGATATACTTATGAATATAATGGTAATATAAAAAAAATAGATAGTTCAAATAAACTTATCTATTTAACAAATTTAAGATTATTATTTAATCAAATTATTAAAGTAACTGAAATTAAATAAGTTACTTTTTATCTGTTGGTGTAATAGATATAAAATAGTAATTTCCATTACTGTTTTTTTTGTATGTCCATTTGTATGTCTTTAGAGCTTCTATATTATTAAAATCAGATATATTACCAGAATATGTTGTTAACATATTTTGCTTTAAAGCACTATCATAAATATTATAGTTATTTTCACTAGTATTTAAAAAATAGCCAAATTGTTCATATATATATAGATAATCTCCACTGGTTGTGGCTTTACTTATAGTTTTATATGTATAATCACTAGTTTCATCACAAGCATTTAAGGTAATTCGATAACCTTCACTATCAAAGTTAATTGTGTACCCATATATACTTCTTTCATTTAAATCATTTATATTTTGTACAAATGATTCATCATTAAATATTTTTTTTGCTGTTTCTGTTATTTTTTCTAATGTTATTACAGCTTCTGGAGCATCACATGTTACACCTAAATATTTAAACAATATTGCAAACTTTAAATTATTATTAAGATTTTCATTCAATACTTCATGGCCTGAATAAATTTCTGGAAATACTCCCTTTAAAGAATTATTATTTGCAATATCCATATAAGAATAAGTATTGTTAACTATTACTGATGTACTAGATATTTCTTCTTCTTTGACATTTTCTTTGTTTACAGAATTATGACCTTCATCAAAATTAATAAAACCTACAAAAAATGGATAAAAAGAATACCACATTAACCAAGCAACAAAAATACTGATAATTATGGTTGTGATTTTTTCTTTTGAAAATTTTTCGTTTTTCTTTTCTTGTTTATTTTCTAAAAAGTAGAACTTATCTTCCTTTTCTTTTAAAAGTGGTTCTATTTTTTTCATCACTAATCACCCTATCTTTACTATATAATACCACAAAAAATTAAAATTAAAAAGTAGAAACTTAATTTTTTTTAATTTCGTCTATTAATACTAACTAATTCCATGTCATCTGTTAGTTGTTTTATTCTTTCAATTATCCTTCTAGCTTTAACTTTATCTTCACTATTTTTAGTTGTTGCTAAATGATGTTCCAGTTCATCTATTGTTAAATTAGAGGTAAAAAAGGTTGTGAGTTTGTTATTCATTCGATGTTGAAGAATAGTCCCAAGTATTTCATCTCTTCCCCATTCAGTTACTTTTTCAGCGCCGATATCATCTATTAGAAGAACATCAACATTTTGATAATAATTGATTTTATCTTGAGCTAAACTAAAGTCTTCTTTCATAGTTCTTAATGCCTCAGGAAAATATACTATTTCAATTCTTGCATCTTTACTTTTTTCAAGTTCATTTAAAAGAGCTGCAATTAGATAAGTTTTACCACTACCAAAAGAACCATGTAAATACAAGCCTTTCAACGTATTAACTTTTTCATAACTATCATAAAAACTTTTAAGCCATTTAATTACTTTAACTCTATTTTTATCATTAATATCTATATCTTTCATCCTTGCTTTATTTATTTCATTTAATTTATTTTCTTTTTCTCTTTTTTTCATTTCTAATTCTTTTTGAAATTTACAAGGCATATAAATAAACTTTAAAGTTCCAGCATAATCCGGATATAATACATGACCTTCAAGCTTATTCTTACACATAAATAAGCCTTTACAATTTTTACAATTTTTAAGTTCATCAACTGTATCCATAAGTTTTGTATTATTTTTTAAAACTATTTCTTTAGGAAGTTTACATCTTTTTATAAGACTACAAAAATCAGCATCTTTTAATGACTTTTCTAACTCCTTATTTAATTCTTTTTCTATTTTTTCACTTAGTGTCATACTAACTTTTTCCATTATTTAAACTCCTTTAGTAAATTTTCTAATTCTTTTTTATCAGCATCAGACATTTCTTCTACTTTTTCTACTTTATTAAACCATACTGGTTCTTTAGATGCTTTCGGAGTATCAAGTTTTTTAGTAAATTTCTTATTTTCTCTTTCAGCAAAATCCATAGCTTCACTTGCATTCTTAAGTCCCGCTCTTTTCCACTGACCAGCTATAGTTTCAATATAATTAGTTGCAAGTTTATTATTATTTTTTCTTAAAACATAATCAAGTAGAACATTAACAACTGCCGGAGGCATTTCTAAGTCTATAATTAAGTTTTCAATTAATTTAATATCTCTATTCGTAGGTTTTGCCCCACCATACTTATTTCTAAGAAAATCAACTGGATTAAGTTTCTCAAACATTTCAATAATTCTTCCACGCATCGAATTATCTCCAGCTGGACTTTTCAAATACTCAGGTTGCGCTCTATATATTAAGGTTGGAAGACTACCATTATTAAATTGATACATTTTTCGAGCATTAATTCTTAAATTATTTTTATCAATCATACCATATTCATTTAAAACACTTCTTATTAATTCAATCATTTTTAAAGTATCTATTTTATAAATAAATGCTATATCATTAATTAATTCTTTAGTTTTCTTAGTAAATACTTTTTCATTTATAATTCCCTTTGGAATACTTGATAAAATTAAATCAAAATCCACTTGATCTTTAACTACGATATCACTTAATGATCTTTGCACAGTATCAAGAGTTGGAACATTTACTGCACTTTCAAAAACTTCATCCATACTTTTAGTTATATCTTTATATTCTTTAGTATCTATTTTAATCTTTTGATATTTTTTCTTTAAATATTCATATTCTGTTGCTCCGAGATTATTATAAAGAACAATATTAAGTATGGGATGATTAAAAAACTCATTCGGATAAAGTGGTGAATATATTTCATAAATATACTTATTTACGTCACCAGTTTGATAGTAAGTTTTTAAAAGCCCTACTCCTTCTAAAGCAATTCTAGCTTCTTTTAATACTTTTAAAGGTGTTTTTAAAAGACTCATTAAGTGATGATGAGTAAAATCCCGTGAAATTTGTTTATTTTCTTCTAAATCTCTTACTAAAGTTAGGTATAAACAGGTTGCTAGATGGCCAATAATAGGTTCATAGAATGTAATTAAATTTTTTTCATCAACATTAGTTAATATACTTTTATTTACAACTATATATCTATCTGCAGGAAGCAAAGTTACTTCTTCATCCATATTTATCACCTCACACAATAATTATATCAAAAAGAGGCAAAAAGAACTAGATTTATTTATTATTTTTCCAAAGTTTTTTTATTATAAAAACTATAACAAGAAACCCGAGTATTATGATTACATACTTTTTATAAATAGATAGAAATTTTAGTACTATCGGCCAGTTATTTTTAAGAGATGCACCAAGACAAACAAGAAGTGTATTCCAGATTAAAGACCCACAAATTGTATATACACTAAATTTTATAATATTCATTTTACCTATTCCTGCAGGAACTGAAATAAGGCTTCTTATAATAGGAATGCATCTACCTATAAATATAGATAATTGGCCTCTTCTATTAAAGCATTCAATTGTATTTTTTACATCTTTTTCTTTTAAATGTAAACATTTACCTATTTTACTGTTAACTATTTTAAGTAACCTATCTTCATTTATGATATTACCTAAATAATAAAGTAAATAAGCTCCCAGAAGAGATGCAAGAGTTGCACTAATAATAACACCAAAAATACTAATATTAGATGATACAGTAAAAAAGCCTGTCACTAAAAGTATTACTTCAGATGGTATCGGAGGAAATATATTCTCAATAAGAATCAAAAGGAAAACTCCGACATAACCATAATTACTTATAATATTTATAAAAAACTCTTGCATAAATATCCCTCACTGAAATTATACGCAAAAAAACCAGCAATATTTAAATTGCTAGTCATTTATTACTTTCTTTTCTTATCTTCTTCAATATACATTATTATATTTGAAGTTGTTATATCTGCATCTGTATGTGGAGGATCTACTTCTGGCTTTTCAGGTACTTCTGGCTTTTCAGGTACTTCTGGCTTTTCAACATCCCCAATAGCATTTTTATAAATGTAAGTAACTTCTATTGTTCCATCTTTATATTTACCAGTTGTTTCTCCTTCAACTGTTATGAATTCAAATCCTTCAAATTCTTTTTGAACTGTACTGTATGGTGTATCTACTTCTTTTTCAGTAATAATTGAATCAGTAAGTTTATTTCCATCTTCATCAACATAATTAACTATTAATTTACCAAATACTTTTTCTTTTTGTAATTCAAGTTTAATATCAAATCCAAAAGCCATAAATTGGAAAACATTAACCACATATGGACCATCAATTGACATAAGCATTGGTCTAAGTGATGCTGTAGAATTGCTAGTAATTGTACCTAAGTCATTTCTAACAACACTTTCAGTTATGGCATTGTCACTACGCATATAGTCTCCTAAATAGAAACCATTATTTTTGACATTTGTATCATTATATTTATTTCCATCTAGGTCAACTAATGGATAGATTGTTAAACCTTTATTATAGAACCAATCGTATCCAAAGCTATTAACTATAGGATTAGTTTCTTTATTTCGGTAAAATTCACCATTAAGTAATCCCCCAACATATTCTTTATTCCAATCCATGTATCCATAGATAGCATCATTTGTTAAATCATATAATGTTTTAGCATCTGTATTAAAATAATTATTATAAAAATCTAAATAATATTTAGCTAAATCATCAATACCATTTTCATAACCTTGAGCAATAAGTTCAGCACCTAACACTTCATCAGTTAACAATGCTCGAGACATTAAAGCCTTCCAAGCAGACATAGAATTTTTATTTACACTCCATAAAACTTTACCATTATATAAATATTCATGTTTTCTTGTTTTTTTGTTATATACTAAATTTGGTGAGTTTAAATATAAAGATGTAATAGCTTGATTTTGTGTTCTTCTAATAGACCAATTAGCAGCTATTTTTTGACCATCAAATCCAACAGCATCTTTTATATAAATACCATTTTCATTGTTATTGATGTCATAACTATAATACTCATCACTATTTCCTAGTATTGACATATCTTTAGTATTTAATTTAAATGAATTATTAACATAGTTGTATGTATATTTTGATTTATTGATAATTTCAATTGTAAATGGATCAGAACTTTGTCCAGGTACATATAATCCTTCAATAATATCAAGTAATTCTTTACTGGCATTGATATAAATTTTATCACCATCAAAATCTTCTGGTATAGTATAAATTAACTTTAATTCTTCTTTACTAGAATCTGGCTTAATGCCATCAGTTAATTTTTTAAATTCTTCTCTTTGTACGTCCCAATTAGATGTTGCATTTACATTAGTTAAGCCAAATAAGGCAACTAGTGTTAAAACAATTATTTTTTTTACATTTTTCATGACTTTTTTCCTTCCCTATATAAATATATTCTAATATTTAATAAGGTATCACTATAACTCTTCAGATAGGTCATGTATTCTTTTTCTTAAAAACACCAATGCCAAACCCATTTTAATAACCAAAACCAAAACCCTCTCAAGAAATTAACTAGTAATTCCTTACTTGGCCTTATATTCTATACCTATATTTACCAAAAGTCAAGAAAATTGTCGACTTTTGTCGAAAAAATGGTTACAGTTCAGATAGAACATGACAAAAATAGGATAGATTTGTAAAATTTATCCTATTTTAAATAAGAATAGGTTTGTTATCTAATAGGAAATTTATAGCATCAAATACGTTAAAACTTATTTTTCTTATATGTTGAAAAACAACTTTTTGTAACTACATAACTTTCTGCACCATTTTCACTTCTAAATTTACCAATTTTTTGTCTTATTTTCGTTGATCTTAAATCTGCTTCAGCCCTGTTATTAGAAAATGGAACGTAGAGTTTTTCTAAGAATAATAAATGATTGTATGCATATTCTTTCATTCTATTTAACAAATTTATTTCTTCTTTGGCATAAGCATTAAGTTTCCTGTCAGCCAAATATTCTTTATGTCCTTTTAAAATTATTTTCTTCACTTTTCTATCTGAACTGTAACAAAAAAACATTAAAAAAAGGTCATTAGACCTTTTTAGCAATAACTAATAAATATTTATTTTTATATTTACTATATTTTTTATGATGTGAACATGTCTGAAGTATTAATACTTCATCACTTTCTTCTATAGTAACACCAGTGTCATACCAAGATTTTTCTTTTAAAGTTTTTATATGACTTAAAAAATCTTCATTAGAAAAATCAACTTTCATATAACTCCAATCTTTAGTTTCAACAAACACTGAAAATATTTGATATCTTTGTTTACTGTTGGTATCTTCCAAAAATATAAATTGATGTTCTTTATAAAAATCTTCATCATAATATTTTTCTAATTCTTTAAATGGCACAGTTAAACTAGATGAATTATGACTATAAATTAAGTTTTTCTTTCCTTCATTTATTTTAACACGATAATCTAAATATACTGAACCCACTATATTCTTATTTTTATTAATACCATGACTTAAATAAAACTCATTATCATCACTTTGAAGTACTGGTTCACTAATATTAGTACCAGGAATAGTTAAATATCCCACAATATCTTTATTATTATTTTCTTCCTGCAATTCTTTTACTTTAGTATATTCCTTTTGTTCAAATTTATCAGTAAAATAAACGCCCTCGTAAATTGTTCTCTCATCTTTAGATTCTTCAAAAATTAAAACAAAAGCTAACACTAATGCAGCAAAAAATGTAACAATATACTTTAAAACATCCTTATTTTCCATGCCAATCCCCCGTTTTTATTGGTTACTATCTTACCACTTATAACTATATTTTGTCAATATTCCATCAAAAGAAAAGAATGTGAAAAACTTTCACATTCATATTATTTTATTCTTCTCTTAGTTTAGCACCGCATCTTTTTTCCAAAGATTTTAATATACTTGCCATCTTTTCATTAATTTCTTCCATTGTCATAGTGCTTCCTTCACTCATCATTCTGACTTTAAATGTAACAGACTTTTTACCATCAGGAATTTGATTTCCACGATACACATCAACAAATTCAACTTCCTTAACTTTATTTTTTACTGTTTGATGAATTAATTTCCAATTAATATTTTCATCAACAATTATAGATAAATCTTTTTCCACCAAAGGAAGTTCAGGTAATCTTTCATACTTATTATCACGTGAAGCAAAAGGTACTAATTTTTCTAAATTAAATTCAAACATTGCCACATTAGTTCTTTTTATTTTACATTCATTCATTGTTTTAACACTAACAAGTCCTAAAGAGCCAATTATTTCTCCATTTAATGTTATGTTTAAGTAAGCATTAATATCAGCCCAGCTTGGTTTTTCAATTTGTTCAAGTTGGATGGCTTCCATATGAGCATATCTTGCCATATTTTCTAATACACCTTTTGCTTCGTAAAATATCTTCTTAGCATCTTTACCTACGATAGCACCAGTTAAAGATTTATGTTGAATTGGAAGTATTTCATCGCTACTTGATGGTCTATAGTCGCCTTTTTTATAAACTTCAGATACTTCAAATATTTTAAATTCATCATAATATCTTAAGTTTTTAGAAATTGCTTCAAGAGCACCTGAAATAAGTGATTTTCGAAGTATTGCTAGTTCTGGTGCTGGTGGTGTTGCAAGCGTTATGGCATCAGAAGTATCAATTCCTGCAGCTTTAATATATTTTTCATCAACCCATGGATACGTAAATATTTCATAAAAACCGCATCTATATGCAAAATATTCCATAATTCTTTTTTCAAGTAAAACTTTTCTTTGATTAATGGAATGCTTTAATGTAATTGTTATTGGTTTAGCTTCAAATGAGTCAAATGATAGTATTCGAGCAATATCCCCCATAACATCATCTTTAATTGTGACATCACCTGTTGATCTGTATGTTGGAACAACACACGTGTAAATGTCATTATCTAGAGTAACTTCATAACCTAAAGATGTAAGTATTTGTTTAATTACATCATCACTTATTACTTTACCAAGTCTTTCATCTAAGAACTTTCTACTTACTTCAATAACATTTTTCTTTGTTTCATTTGGACATACATCATTATATTTAACTACTTTACTTTCTGGGAATATTTCTTTAATTAAAGTAAGAGCTAAACTTAAACCTTCATCAACTCTTTGGGTATCAATACCTTTTTCATAACGCATTGAGGCATCAGTTTTTTCTGCAAATCTTTTGCCAGTTTTTCTAATGGCTGTTGCACTAAATGATGCTACTTCAAGAAGCACACCTTTTGTATCAGGTAAAATTGAGTCTTTTTTACCACCACGAATACCTGCTAGAGCTAAAGGTTCATCTTCATCACAAATAACTAAATCATCTTCAGTTAAGCTTATAGAGTTATTATCAAGTAGTAATAATTCTTCACCTTTCTTAGCATTTCTAACAACAATTTTTTCTCCATCAACATGAGTTTTATCAAAGGCATGAAGTGGTTGCCCAGTTGCTATCATAACATAATTTGTTATATCAACAATTGCATTTATTGGTCTAAGTCCACATTTAACTAAAGCAGATTGCATCCAAACTGGAGATTTTCTTTCGTCTATTCCATCTATTTCAACTGCTGCATATCTACTGCATTTACTTGTTTCTTCAATTTCAACGTTATATTTAGGTAAACTTTTATCTATATCATAACTTTCTAATTTTTTAAGTGGCACATTATAAATAGTACTTAATTCTCTGGCAATACCATAGTGTCCCCATAAATCTGGTCTATTTGATAAAGATTTATTATCTATTTCTAAAACAGTATCATTTAAGTCAAGAACATCAGCAATATTATCACCAGGGGCACATTTTATACCTTTTAAATCAATAATTTCAGCTTCATCCATTTGAGGAAAGAAATCACTTAAGAAAACTTCTTCAGCAGCACAAATCATACCAAATGATTCTTCACCACGCATTTTTGTTTTTTCTATTTTTACAGGTTCTCCTTGTCCATGCCAAACAACTACTGCATCAGGTTTACAAACAACTACATTTTCACCAACATATAGATTAGATCCACCACATACTATTTGAACAGACGCTTCTTCACCAATATCAACAAGACAAAGTCGTAATTTATCAGCATTTGGGTGAGGTTTTACTTCTAAAATTTTACCTACAACAATATCATGAAATTTTTCGCCAACATTTAGAGTACCTTCAACTTCAACAGTTCTAAGGGTCATGTCATAAGCAATTTTATCATTAGTTATACTTGCAGGTAAATCAACATATTTTTTTATTAAATTTAAACTAACTCTCATATTTATCCTCCTTACTTAAATTCTTTTAAAAATCTTAAATCACTACTATGGAAAAGTCTTACATCATCTACGCCATAACGCATCATTACAAGTCTATCTAGACCAATATTAATATAAAAACCAGTCCATTCATCTGGATTTAAACCCGCAGATTTTAAGACATTTGGATGAATTACACCACCAGGCATAACTTCAATCCAGCCATTATGGTTACATACTTTACATCCTACGCCACCACAAACTAAGCATTCCATATCAATTTCATAACCAGGCTCAGTAAATGGGAAGAACCCTTCTCTCATTCTCGTATTTATTTTTTTACCAAATACTTTTTCAAGTATTGTTTGGATCATAACCATACCTGATGAAAATGAAATATCTTTATCTACGATTAATGCTTCATATTGATAGAATGCTCTTTCGTGTCTAGCATCAGTTGTTTCATTTCTAAATACTTTGCCAGGATAAACAAATCTAGCTGGTGCACCATGTTTTAAAAGATATCTTACTGAGCCACCAGTTAAATGAGGTTTTAAACAAAGTCTTTCAGCACCTTCTTTATTTTCTGTTCCTTCAATCCAATATGTATCCATTGATTGACGTGCTGGATGATCCTTAGCAAAATTCAAATTATCAAAAGCATACTTTTCACTACTTATATCATCTTCAGTATAAACTTCAAAACCAAGGGAAGCAAAAGCTTCGTTCAAATCATTACGCATCTCTGTAATTGGGTGAAGTGCTCCTTCACTTACACTCGTGCCAGGAATGGTAATATCGATTGGGCGGTCTAAAACACTCATAGAGCCAATAATTTCTTCTTCCTTATCTGATAATTTTTCCGCAAATACATTTTTAATTTCAGTAGTAAGCATACCAATAGATTTCTTTTCATCAGCACTTAAACTTCCCATGTTTTTAAATACTTCGGCTAGCTTGCTTTTCTTACCAGTTAAATCTTTTTTAATTTCTTCAAGTTCTACTAAAGTTTTAGCATTTTCTATTTTTTCTAAACCTTTAGTTTTAATTTCTTCTAATCTTTCCTTCATAATAATCCTTTCTTTGATACAAAATAAAAACACGAACAAGCTCCTTAAAAGGACGAAGCTTATTCGTGGTACCACCTTTTTTCATAGTATTTTACTATCTCATTAGATTAACGCTCTTTCACGGTTTGACTCCATTATTGAAATTCATTAATTTGCCTTTTCTGTTGTAGTTTTCAGTCTATGACTACAATTCCCTGTCCAGAGTTTCAAATTAATTACTTGGATAATTTCCTCGCCAATTACTTCATAAGTATATTACTTTTTTTTATGTTTGTCAAATGTGTTTTTGGCTATTTTTTCATATTGGCAAGATGATAACTACAGCCAATCGTGCTAATCAAAAGTTATCAAATTTCTAAAGTTATTGGTGAATCTTTAGTTCCAGATCCTCCAGCATAAGCAATAGAAGACTTTAGATAAAAGACTGGACGTACAAAATAGCAATAACATGCGGGCATGTTTCCTAAAACACCGTCGGAACTAATGAGGTACACAACGAAGCCGTCTGAAGAATAAGGCGTAAGTGTCCATTCATTAAATCCCATGTACATCCAATTTACTGCTGTTACTGTCGAACTATTATACTTATTAAGTGCTTGTGTCCATGCACTTGGACTTGCGGCAAATCCATAATCACTTGCATACATTAATCCTATTTTTGATATTCCATCACTAGGTCCATATCTTTTTGTTGCATTTGTTATTTCTGCTGCGTACATTTTGCTTGGCGTTACAACACTTGTTGTGTGACCACTCACTTTCCATGTTGTATTCTCTATCATATTTGCCCATGTTGTGCCTATATTTTTTAAATAATTTGTATTTAAATTTATTTTATTAAAGAGACTTGTACTCCATTCATTTGAACCACGCCTATTATTTATACTAGTATCATTTTTATAATTCCAGCAATATGTATTTGAGCTTCTATAATCTCCATCTATTCCAAGTAAATTACTATTTGCATAATCATATTTTATTAATTTTACTTTATCTTCAAATACTCCGATTACTCTATACAAGTTATCTTCTGGACATGGGGTTGCATTACTCCCAAAACATACAAAATTATTTGGATTTGCACCAGAATATCTATATGAGCTATCTACTGCTCCATTTGCTAAACTTGAATTATGATAATATATTCCATTGTCTCCTTGTGTTCCTGTGTACAATGATTTTACATAATCTGCTAATAATGTTATTTTTTTCTTTTGTATCATCAACTTAGCACTCATACTCATGCCAGCATTAGCTTTTTGATTTTGATCATAGTTTACAAAGGTTATTGTTACGTTCCATTTTTCTTCTTTACTTGATGTTGTTGTTATTTCTCTATTATTAAATAGTGTTATTAATCCATTTTTATTTGTTATATCATAACCTGATACTTCTTTACCATCTGCTCCGGTTGCTACAACATGAGTTAAAGTGCTTATATCTGTTATTTCTGTTCCTGATGTATCTGTTACTGTCATTATTATTTCTGGTGTATTTTCATCTATTGAATATGTAAATGTATTATTTTCTATATTTAAATACAAATAATAATGTTCTGTTGCGATATTAGTCTTGTTATTGGCTGTTAATAATGCACTTGCATAAGTACTTGATGTTTGGTTACCAGTACCACTTGCAAAATTTTCTTGATTGATTGTAAAAGATATTTGATTACCTGTTGCAAATGTTAAAGTATCCACCGTGTTTGCATTAATCTTAATATCTGCTGCTGCGGGATCGCCATTTTGGGCATTAAAATATGCATATGTTGCTGCAATTATTGTTAAAGCTAATGCAATTAATGCTATAATACTTATTATTCTTTTCTTTTTACTTTCCATATTTATAGTACTCCTTCTCAATATATTGTAAATAATTAACATATTTATTCATGTTTTATATAATAAATATGGTTTATCATACTTTATTACAATATTATTGTAGCACTTTAAATAATCGTTGTCTACCATATTTAGATATTTATCTATAAATAATCAATTTAACTTTGTCATTATATATAGAATAATATTTATAGGTGATTACAATGATTGAAAAGAAATTATTTACAGGCATTACTGAAGAAGAATTAGATAAAATATATAAAATGATATCTAAAAATGTTAAATATTATAGACTATATAATAACTCTCCATATGCTGATGTTGAAGGAAGAATTAGTCAAGAAAAATTAGCGGAACTATGTAATGTATCAAGAAGCTTAATAGCTAATATTGAAAGTGTTAAAGTAAAACAAACCTTTTCTATTTCTGTTATAGCATCAATCAGTAAAGTATTAAACGTTCCTTTTGAAAACTTTTTTAAAGAAAATAAATAACAAAAAAACTATTTGATATGAATCAATCAAATAGTTTTTTTGTATACTAGGAAAGTCATCCAAATTTTGCAAAATTAAATCTTGATGTGTGGCCGAACATATAGTATAATTATATTATCTAAGGGGGCCTAGTTTTATGAATAGTTATAAAGCATATAAATTTAGAATTTATCCAAATGTTGAGCAAAAAATAATGATAGATAAAACTTTTGGATGCACAAGATTTCTTTTTAATAAATTTTTATCTGAAAGAAAAGAAAAATATGAAGAAAACAAAATTAAGTTAAGTGCTTATAAAGAGTTAAAAGAGCTAACTGATTTAAAGAAAGAAAAAGAATGGCTTAAGGAAGTAGATTCATGTGCCCTTCAAAAATGTGTATTTAACTTAGATGATGCATTTAAGAATTTTTTTCGTGGAAATGGTTATCCAAAATATAGAAAAAAAGGAGAACATGAAAGTTATACAACAAATAATACATTAAATGAATATAAAAATGTTAAATATGAAAGCATAAGAATGATTTTAAAAACAAAGTAATAACATTACCAAGACTAAAAAAAGTTAAGTTTCGAGGATATAGAACAATCAAAGAAATATTAGGAAAGATAAAATCAGCAACAATTAGTAAAGATGCTAACAAATATTTTGTAAGCGTCCTTGTTGAAGTACCATTTAATAAACCAAGCATCAATCCAACATCAGTGGTTGGACTAGACCTTGGAATAAAAGATTTTGTAGTAACATCAAATGGAGAAAAACTAAAAAATGAGGCAAAAGTTAATGAAAAAAGATTAAAAGGCTTACAAAAAGGCTTAGCTAGATGTAAACCTGGAAGTAAGAATGGATATAAACTAAAATTGAAAATACAAAAGATGTATTTAAAAATTAAAAATGCCAGAAAACATATGATATATAAACTTGCAAATAAAATATTAAAAGAAAATGATATCGTAGCAGTAGAAACATTAGATGTCAAAAGCATGTATCAAGTTCATAGTATAGCCAAACACTTAAATAAGGTCCCAATCGGAGATTTCCTTAGCGTATTAAAATACAAAGCCGACTGGTTAGGAAAAAAAGTAATTAATATAAATAAATATTATCCAAGTAGCCAGGTTTGCAATAGATGTGAATATAAAAATGAAGAAGTAAAGGATTTAAGTGTAAGAAAATGGATATGCCCAAGGTGTGGGTTTGAACATGATAGAGATATAAATGCAAGTGAAAATATAATGTTTGAAGGTTTGAAAATATATATGAAAAAAAGTATAATTTAAATAAGAACAAAATAGATAAAATAGTAGGGTGGCGACCATCCGAAGTTGGTCTGTGGAGAAACCTTAGGTTTCTATGAAACAGAAAAAGTGTTACCGTGAGGTAACACTGCTGCTTGAATTTCGTTAGAAATTTAAGTTATGTTCTTAGCTTCTAATTGATTTTTTAAATCTATCCCAAACTTTATCAGTTGAGTAATTTAAAATACCATTTTTATATACTTTTAGTCCTTTTTTTAGAAGAATGTAAATAAACAATATCATTATTATTATAGATATAATAATATCTATTAAACTAGCTTCACCAATTATATAAAGAGTTGGTGATAAAAACGCTGATAAAAATGGAACATAAGATAAAACATGTATTAGAGTTGAACCATTAAATAGCGATGCAGATATTGATAAGTAATAACCTACAACTGAAATAAGCATAACTGGTGTTTGTAGTTGATTAAAATCTTCTATATTAACTGTCATTGATGCAAGTATTCCTGATAATGTAGCATAAGCAAGGAATGATAAAAGCATAAGAATTAATGATGTTGGTACTAAAACAAGTAATTTATTTTTTAATATCGATAAATCAAGATTGCCTACAAGGCTACTAATTAAACCTAAAGCTGAAGTTCCAGTTAAATATTTATTAATTAATAAACCTATAAGAGCAAATATAATTAATAAAGCCCCTTGGGTAATAACAAATATATTGCTTGCTAAAACTTTAGAAAATAGATGTATTTTTGGACTTACGTTTGAAATAATAATTTCCATACTTTTTGTGGTCTTTTCTTCACAAATTTCTCCACCGACCATTTGGACTAGAAATATTACTAACATGAAAAATGGAAGTATTAAAGTTGGAAATACACTATTCATTACAATGGTCATATTCTCATCAACACTACCTTGATCACTAAGAATAGTTCTTTCAATTGTAGCTGGTGCGGATATATTAGCAAGCATTTCGGGACTAACATTTGATTTAATCATACCTAGTGTGCTTTTAGAAATACTTATGCCATTTATGATAATTTGATACATTGCATTATCAATTGCTTCATTACTAATGATTTCTCCTTTTAAATATTCAGTTTTATCTTCGTTTAAAACAATAATAACTTCATGGTTATCTAAATTTTTAATTATTTCATCTTTATTTTTGCTTGTCTTTTCTATTTTTAATAGATTATCTTCATCTAAATTATCTACGGTGTTTTTAAAAATATCATAAGCACCAGCATTATCAATTATATAAAGTGTTAAATTATCAGAGAAATCACCTCCGAAGAATTTAACTATAGAATTAAAATTAATTATTCCAATGATTGCTAATGCTAGAATTATGTTGGTTATAATAAACCATTTAGATCCAATTTTCTTTTTTAAACTGACCTTTGTCAAATACCAAAATTTCTTATTCATTTTTACCTCCGACATAATGGATAAATATTTCATTTAAACTAGCATCTGCTACAACATATTTAGTTATTTTACATTCTTTGATTAAGGCAAATATTTGACTTGCTATTTCATTATTTTTAATATGAACAACATACTCATTTGCTTTTTCTTCTACAGACTCTACACCATTTACTTTTTTTATTTTTTCTATAGGAAGATTATCACCTTTAATATGAATATTCTTTTTGGCATAATTTTCTTTTATTTCATTTAAATTACCATTTATAACTGCTTTACCGTGAACTAGAATAATTAATTCTTCGCAAAAGTCTTCGATATACTCCATTTGATGCGACGAAAAAATAATTGAGCAACCTTTCTTTTGTAAATCTTTAACAGCATCTTTTAATAATCTTACATTTATTGGATCCAAACCTGTGAATGGTTCATCTAATATCAATAACTTTGGTTCATTTATAACAGCAGATATAAATTGGACCTTTTGTTGATTTCCTTTAGAAAGTTCCTTTATCTTTTTAAATTTATAATCTTTTATTTCAAATTTATCTAACCAGTAATCAAGTTTTTTGTCTATTTTTTCTTTACTTAATCCTTTTAAAATGCCATAAAATTCAATCATTTCATAAACAGTAAGTTTAGTAAGTAAACTTCGCTCTTCTGTAACAAAACCTATTTTATCAGTTTCACTATAATCAATTTTCTTGCCGTCCAAAGTAATATGACCTTTATCGGGTTCTAAAAGTCCCATTATCATTCTAAATGTTGTAGTCTTACCTGCTCCATTTTCACCAAGAAGCCCAAAAATTTTACCGTCTTTAACTGTAAAAGATAAATCATCTACAGCAACTAGACTTCCATATGTTTTTCTAACATTTTCTAACCTTAACATATTAACCTCATTTCTTAACAAGATTATATAACAAATTAAAATGAAAAGAAAGAGTAATTTCTTGCTTCTAGTTTATGAAATATATATAAGCCACATATTTGCATGTCGATTTATGACATGTTTTGTCATCGCTATTTACAAATATAAAATTATATGTATAATAGCATACTGTTACCCGAAAAGTGGTAGTGCCTACCTTCATTTTGGTTAAACTCAGTTCCAGGTTATTTTTAATCAGGGGGAGAAAGGACTAAGGTGATGTGTTATGAACGAAGAAAATAAAAATGAAACACTTCTAGTAATTATACTCTTATTGATAGTTGTAATACTTAAACTTATATGAGCAAAGACACTACTTAGGCGTAGTGTCTCAAAAAACGTAGGCGCTACCCGCTTTCTCGGGTAACCTTACATTTACATTATATCCAAAATTTATATAAATATCAATACTTTTCTATCTAATTTAATCCATCTATACAATTTTCATAAATCCATTTTTTAATTTCCGTATAATCATTGGTTTCATAAAAATTTATTAGTAAAGTAAAATATTCACCTATTTTTTCCACTGGAACAGCAAGAATTCCCATCCCATTTTTTATCATTTCCTTATTAGCTACCAGATTAGCAACTCTTTTGTTACCATCTAAAAACATTTGACTTCTTTGTATCCATAGAAACAATGTCATACATCTATCTATAGTACTATCTATATTCATTATATTTTTTAATTCATCATCATAATTACATTCTCTAGGTAACTTTGGTCTATAATTTGTTCCTGTTATTCCAACACTTTTGTCTCTAAAATCACCTAATGGTACCACACCTTGTCCTTTACAAATCTCAAAATGTATTTTTTTAATATAATCAATTGTTAATTCTTCATCTATAGTATTTAGAACAAACTCCCAAGCATCTTTTAATCCTTTTAATTTTAGCATATCATCTATAGATATATTGCCCGTATTTACATTATTTACAAAAGCAACAGTATCAGCAAATGTAACAGCAATTCCTTCTAAATTTGCACTTTTATATAAATTGTCTATTAACTTTCGTTTAGCAAAAAAAATATTATCTTCTTTTGTCATATTATATTTACTTTTCATTATATTCACCTACTCCTTTTAATTATACCATAATTATTCCATGAACAAAACTTAAATTTTTAACGAAATTCAATTAGCATTGTTACCTCACGGTAACACTTTTCTGTTTCACAGAAACCTAAGGCTTCTCCACAGACCAACTTCGGATGGTCGCCACCCTACTATTATGATTTTTTTGTTCTTATTTATATCATACTTTCTTTCATATATATTTTTAATCCTTCAAACATTATATTTTCACTTGCATTTATATCTCTATCATGTTCAAATCCACATCTTGGACATATCCATTTTCTTACACTTAAATCCTTTACTTCTTCATTTTTATATTCACATCTACTGCAAACTTGACTACTTGGATAATATTTATTTATATTAATTACTTTTTTACCAGACCAATCGGCTTTGTATTTTAATACGCTAAGAAAATCTCCGATTGGTACCTTATTTAAGTGTTGGGCTATACTGTGGACTTGATACATACTTTTGACATCTAATGTTTCTACTGCTACGATGTCATTTTCTTTTAATATTTCATTTGCAAGTTTATATATCATATGTTTTCTGGCATTTCTAATTTTTAAATATAATCTTTGTATTTTCAATTTCATTTTATATCTATTTTTACTTCCTGGTTTACATCTAGCTAAGCCCTTTTGTAACCCTTTTAATCTTTTCTCATTAACTTTTACTTCATTTTTTAGTTTTTCACCATTTGATGTTACTACAAAATCTTTGATACCTAAATCTAATCCTAGGATTGACGCTGGATTTATAATTGGCTTAGTAAATGGTACTTCAACAAGAACACTTACAAAATACTTGCTAGCATCTTTACTAATTGTGGCAGACTTTATTTTGCCATTTATTTTTTTAATGTTTCTATATCCTCGAAACTCTATTTTTTTTAGTCTCGGTAACGTTATTACTTTATTTTTTAAATCCATTCTTATGCTTTCATATTTAACATTTTTATATTCATTTAATGTATTATTTGTTGTATAACTTTCATGTTCTCCTTTTCTTCTAAATCTTGGATAAGCATTTCCACGAAAAAAGTTCTTAAATGCATCATCTAAGTTAAATACACATTTTTGAAGGGCACACGAATCTACTTCTTTAAGCCACTTTTTTTCTTTCTTTAAATCAGTAAGTTTCTTTAACTCATCATAAGCACTTAATTTAATTTTTCTTTCTTCATACCCTTCTTTTCTTTCTGATAAGAATTTATTGAAAACAAATCTCGTGCATCCAAAAGTTTTATCTATCATTATCTTTTGCTCTCTATTTGGATAAATTCTAAATTTATATGCTTTATATATACTCATTATAGTACCTCCTTGATAATTGAATTATATCATATGTTCGGCCACATATCAAGATTTATTTTTGTAGAATTAGGATAACTTTCCTAATGTACAATTATGTTGAACTTTTTAGAATAAAAATGCTTTAATTACAAGGCATTTTCATAAAACTTCCACATAACTAAAAGTTCTACATAAGTACAAAAAAAGAGGTTTCCCTCTTTTTAATAGAATGCTCCACCCCAGATTATAGCAAGTAGTATAAATAGTATTAAAACTATAAATGCATAACTAGCTGTAAAGTTATTTCCTGAAGTAGAATCGCAGTCTTTTTTACAACAACTCATGTTTAACCTCCCTTTATATATTTAAAACTTTAGATAAAAGCCCCTACTATGATGATTAAAAGAATAAATAATACTAAGATTATAGCAGCACCTAGGCCATTTCCGCAATGATTCATAAAACTTTCCTCCTTTATTTTGTCTTTTCACTAGTATTCTATGGTATATTTTTTATTGTGTGAGGGCAAAAAAAACTTAAAAACGTTGTAAATTACAAAAATAATTGTTATAATACCTTTATAAGGAGAGATAATATGAAGAAAAAATTAGTTGCATTATGTGCAATCATGCTACTTGCAAGTGGCTGTGGTAAAGTACCAAAATTAGAAAATGGAAAGGAAGCTATTGTTAGTTTTAAAAATGGTGAAAAGATAAGTGTTGATGATTTTTATGCTAAATTAAAAGATGGTATGGGACTTAATACTTTAATCACTATGATAGATACTTATATTCTTGAAGAAGAATTTAAAGACTATGTTGATACTGCTAAAAGTAATGCTGAAGCAACAATTAACAGTTTAATTACTCAATATGATGGTAAAGATAAATTACTTTCTGCTATTCAAAGTCAAACAAATTATCAAACAATTGAAGCTTTTCAAGACTACTACTATTTATCATACATGCAAAGTCATGCTATTGAAGAATATGCTAAAACTAAAATAACTGATAAACAAATCGAAGATTACTATAAAAATAAGTCAATTGGTGATATGGAAATTAGTCATATTCTTATAACATCTGATGTTAAAGATGGTGCTACTGATGATGAAAAGAAAGCTAAAGAAGAAGCCGCTAAAAAAACAGTAAATGAAATAATTGAAAAATTAAATACTGCTAAAAAGAACAATGAAGATATTAATAATACTTTTACAAAGTTAGCTAAAGAATATTCTAAAGATGATGATACTAAAGATAAAGGTGGTGCTTTAGGTAAAATTAACTATGGTACACTTAGCTCAAGTTATGATGAATTAATTGATGCTGCTACTAAATTAAAAGATGGTGAGTATTCTACATCAGTAATTACAACAGAACTTGGATATCATGTAATTCTTAAAACTAAGAGTTATGAAAAAGACACTTTAGAAAATTTGAAAGAAAGTATACTTAAAACACTTGCAGATAAATATGTAAAAGATAATTCTTCATCAGTTGGAATTAATGCCCTTCAACATTATAGAAAAGAATATGGCATGGAAATTCAAGATGACGAAATCAACAAACAATATTCTAATTATATTCAAAATGCATTAGCATCTATTGCAAGTTCACAAACTACAAAATAAAAAAGCACGATTTGTGCTTTTTTTATTTTGCTAAAGGTTAGCAAAGACAATCTACGTATGTATCAGATAAACATCTTATGCAGCATAGACAGTCACAATCCATTGTAAAGAAAACATTCGTCGCAACATATGGATAAACACTAGTTTCATCAGTGTTATCTGCTAAAACTCTAAATGTGCAGCAATTGCCTTCTATTTTTTCTACCCTGAAAACATTTGAACAAGTGGTTGTATTTCCTGTACATGTTGCGGTTGAATCTTTTGTTACTGGCATACTCCATGGAGTACCATTTCCACCACAAGTATAAAGCATTACAGGTCTAGTGTTACATACTAAGCAATTGCTTCCCCCACCTAAAACAGGTCTATCGCAAGTTTGTAAACAATTATCTGGGCAAGCATTTTCTTGTAATACTAAAATGACACATAGTATTTCATTAATGCAATTACCTTCTGATGATTTACATTCTTTATTCATAAACTTTCACCCTTTCATCTAATTCACTAATAATTTATGAAAAAACTTGGAATAAGTGTATGCTTTTTACTTTTACTTTTTGATAAATTATGATAAAATGATAATGGTGATAGAATGAAAACATATATTGAGTATATTGTAATAGCAATTATTTTGATAATTATTTCAATGGTTATTGTAAAGCTTTCAAAAAGAGACTTTAAAGTTGAAGCAAATAAGCTTATTACTTATTTGGGTGGTAAAGATAATATTATTAACGCAGAATGTAATATGTCGAGGCTTAAAGTTATTCTTAAAGATGTTAGTTTAGCAAATAAAGAAGGTATTCAAAAACTAGGTGCTAAAGGTATTGTGGAAATAGATAACCAATTAAAAATTATATTTGATAAAAATGCAAAACAATTAAAAAAGTATATCGAGGAAATTCTCTAAGATATACTTTTTTTCAAATACAAGGTAACACGGATACTTTTGTTAGAAATTTAAGCTTTGTTATATTTTTTCTATATCTAAAATATCTGTTATTTTAATAAGTTTATTATCTATTGTTAGCAAGTTCACATTTGTTTTACCTACGATTTCTTCTTCTTTTACTCCATCTTTCATCGTTATTCTAACTTTACTTTTATACACGTGATTAAGAGATCCAAATATTTCATTAATTTTCCTATTTATATCTTTGGGATTATAACTTTTTACTTCTCTATCACTACGATACATGTCTTGATAGTTATTTAACTTTTTATTGATTGGACTTGCAAATACATTAGGCAATTTGTTCATGTTAACACCTCTACAATATTTTATGATAAATTATAAAAAAATACACATAATAAAAGTATGAAAAAAGTATTAAATAGTAAATTATTCTTTTTTGCATCTTTACTAATAATTATGGTTATTAGTTTTTTAGATATGTTTAATGCTAAATTTTTAAGTGAACTATATAATAACAATTTAATAAAGCAAATAATTTGGTATGTTTTAGGAATTATAATACTGCTTGTATTTAAAAAAATAAATACATCATTTATCTTTAAATATTCTAAATATTTTTATCTACTTTCTATTATTTTTCTTATCTACGTTTTAATATTTGGAAAAGTTATTAATGGCGCTAAAGCGTGGATTACCATAAAAGGTTTATCGTTTCAACCGAGTGAACTGGCAAAACTGTCTTTAGCTTTAAGCCTTGCTAATATTTTAAACAATTATAATAATTCTGGTATAAAAAGTGAAATTATTTTTATAAGTAAAGTTTTATTATTAACATTAATTCCTTCAATATTGGTTTTTTTTGAACCTGATACTGGTGCTATTATTTTCTTTTTAGTAATGGCTTTTGCTACTCTGGTTTTAAGTAGTATTCATAGATTTTGGCTTATGATTGCTCTATTTTTTGTAGTAATTTTTATAGCACTATTTATAATACTATATTTATTTAATAAAGATTTGCTTATAAACTTAATTGGAACTAGTTTTTTTTATAGAGTTGAAAGACTTATAACCTTCAAAACTATGTCAAGTTATCAGTTAGAAAATGCTTTGGTTGGTGTCGGTGCGTCTAGTTTTCTAAGTGCAAATATCGGAGGTTCAAAAATATATATACCCGAGGCTCCGACAGATTTTGTTTTTGCTTTTTCAATAACTAATTTTGGTTATTTAACTGGGTTTATTATTTTATTTTGCTATCTTTCTATAGATATTTATTTAATTAATAAGTATATCTCTTTAAATAAAAGTACTTATAAATATTTTTTAGCTTCCTTTATAAGTATCTTTATTTTTAATCAAATTATGAATATTGGTATGAATTTAGGACTTTTACCAATTATTGGGGTTCCTCTTCCCTTTTTAAGTTATGGTGGTTCTACTTTAATAATTTATTTTATTTTTCTAGGAATTATCTTTAATACAAAAGAAAAACCATACTAAATGTATGGTTAATAATAATAAATCCTAGGTACTGGTTGATAATAACTGTACGAACTATTATAGTATGGCATACCAGGATTTGGATAATATCCTCCAGAGCTTGGTGCTACATTATAAATAGGTCTAGGTCTGGTTAAACCAACGGCAGCTCCTCCAGCTAAGCCTCCGAGTAAAAATGGAACTACAAAACCTCTACTTTGACTTTGATAATAATTTGGATACATATGAGTCTCCTTTCTTTTGTTATTTTATGAAAAGTAGCTTTTACTATTTATTACAATTACCCATATATATCGTTTTACGTTTTCTAAATAACTCCAACCTTGTTTTCTGATTTAATATTTCTATTGCTTCATCTACGAGTTCCATATATTCCTCATCATTTACGAGATTTACATCTTCAACTTTTATAACACTCATTTCTACACTATTTAAAATTAAAAATTCATAAATTAATTCTAATGATATTTTTTCTATGATCTGTTTTTTAGCTAAATTTTTGCTTAATTTCATGTATTCTTCCACAGCAATCAACTCTTTTCTTTTTTATTATATCAAACATTTTCGTATTTGTCTGTATTTTTCTGAATATTTACTAATTTAATGGGAAAATTAATTTGGTGAGCGGAATAAATGGAAAATGATAGATTATTTGAGTTAAGAGAATATAATAATTTAACTCAAGCAAGCGTTGGAGCAATTATCGGGGTACGCCAACAAACATATGCTGAATGGGAGAAAGGTAAAAAAATTATACCTTTAAAGCATCTTATTACTTTAGCTAAATATTATAAAGTTAGTTTGGATTATATTACTGGCTTATCTAATAAAAAAGATATATTTTTTAACTATATTAAACTTGATAAAGAAGAAATTGGTCAAAAAATAATTTATGTCAGAAATATTAATGGTCTTAAACAACGTGAGCTAGCTAAGTTATTAAATACTTCTCCTTCTACTATATGTGCGTATGAAAAAGGAAATACTTTGATTTTAACTGCATTTTTATATCAAATTGCTAAAGAATTCAATGTTTCTATGGATTGGTTTGTTGGATCAAGTACAAGAATTAAAAGATTTTAGTTCTTTTTTTGTACCTCAATATATAATTTATAAAAATTTTATTAATGTTTTCATTTTGTTCCTACCTTCCTTTCATTATGTATTGTAACAGAAAAAGAGCAAAATAAAAAGGCTTTTTATTATATAAGCCCCATATAGTAATTTTTTTTACCTTTTTTTATAAGCAAAACTTTATTTTCAATAGCATCACTTTTTTCAATTATTTTTTCTAAATTTGTTTCTTTTTTATTATTTATACTTATAGCACCTGCAGAAATCATTTCTCTGGCTTCTCTTTTACTAGAAACAATTTTATTATTTACTAACATATCTATAAGTAATTCTCCTTCTTTTACATTAAATTTAGGTATGTCTTTAATGCTAGCAATTATTTCACTTGCACTTAGTTCCCAGATTCTGTCAGAAAATAAACATTCAGATATGTTCAAGGCTTTTTCAAATTCTTCCTTGCCATGTAAATCTGTAATTATTTCTTTTGCTAATGCTTTTTGTGCTATTCTTAAATGAGGATCTTCATTTTGTTTAAGCATTATTTCATCGATTTGTTCTGGGTTTAAGAAGGTAAATACTTTTAAATATTCATAAACCTTAGAATCGTCTGTATTAATTAAATATTGATACATTTCGTAACTAGTTGTTTTGTTTATGTCAAGCCATAATGCATTGCCTTCACTCTTACCAAATTTTTTGCCTGTTGCATCGAGAATTAATGGCATTGTAAATGCGTATGCTTCTTTGCCAGTCATTTTTCTAATTAACTCTATGCCTGTTGTAATATTTCCCCATTGATCTGATCCTTCAACTTGCATTGTGCAACCCATAGTATTAAACATATGTAAAAAATCATAGCCTTGAATTAACATATAACTAAATTCAGCGTAAGTAATTCCTGTCTCAAGTCTTCTTTCAATAATATCTTTACTAAGCATGTAATTGACATTTATGTATTTACCTACATCTCTTAAGAAGTCTAAAAAATTGTAACTTTTAAACCATTCATAGTTATTTACTAGTTTAGCTTTTCCATCAAAAATTTTATCAATTTGTTTTCTGATATTTTCAATATTGTGATTTAATGTGTCAATACTAATGATTTCTCTTTCTGCTGTTGGTCTAGGATCACCAATTCTACCTGTTGCTCCGCCACATAAAAGGATTGGATTATGCCCCATTTTCATAAGTCTTTTGGCTGTAATTAGGGAACTATAATGTCCTAAATGTAGTGAATCTGCGGTTGGATCAGTTCCCCAATAAAAGGTAACTTTTTCATTATTTATTTTATTCTCAATATCATCACCAGCGACATCTTTAACAAGCCCTCTCCATTTTAATTCTTCCCAATTTGTCATATTTATCTTTCCTCCAAAATAAAAAAAGATGATACCAAAAGGAGTCTAAATTAGACGGTACCATCCTTTAATTAACTTAATTATCTTAACGCGATTATACGATTCAGCTCCAGAGGTGTAAGTTCTATCTTTGCTGATTACTAAGATTATAGCATACGTCAAATTTAAATTCAAGTCCTAGAAAAGCTTTTTAAAAGCATTATTTGCTGATATATCTATGCAACATTCTTTTTTACTAATTGGATGTATAAATTTCAAATAATATGCTTCTAGCATCATTCTCTTATATTTTTGACCATTATATTTTTTGTCACCAAGTATTGGATGATTTATACTAGCTAATTGAACCCTAATTTGATTTTTTCTTCCTGTTTCGATTTTTATATCTAAAAGACTAAATTGGTTATTAGAAGAAATAGTTGTAAAACTCGTTATGGCTAGTTTTCCTTTTTTTGGATTTTTAGTAATAACTACATCAAAACTTTTGGTTTCAAAAAGATAATCTTTTAAACATCCTGATTTTTCTTTCATTTTGCCACTTACAATGGCATAGTACTTTCTTTCTACATTTTGCCAATTTCTTTGTAATTCATTTTTTACTTTTTCACTTTTAGCAAATAAAACTAAACCACTGGTATCTTTGTCTAGGCGATGAACAATAAATATCTTATTTTTGGGGTTTTGTTTTTTTATATAAGCTTTAACCTCATCATATAAATTGTTGTCATTTCTATTATCTCTTGATATTGTAAGTTGTCCAGCAGGTTTATTAATAACTATTAAATATTTATCTTCATATATAATTTTTAACTTTTTCATAGACAATTAACTCCTTTTGGCAAAAATTTCAAATAAATTATATAAATTTTTGTAAAACCTGTCAAGTTAAAAATCTCGTTATTTTAGAAAAATAAAACTTTGATAGCATCCCAAGCACCACTAAAACCTTCAGTTAAAATTTTAGTTATTGCTTCACTTATTTTTTCTCCACTTTCAGTAAATTTATTACTATAATCAACTTTTTTATTAGTTATATATGTTGTAACATCAACATTTTTACCATTTATTACATCTTCTTCAAATTCTTTAATCGCCTTGTCAGTAAGTGCTACCTTATTACTTAAAGCGCTTTCGTAAAAACCACTGATACTTGATATATAAAGGCCCATGAATATAATTAAGGCAATTATTAAAAGTTTTTTAAACCAATTATTTTTCTTTTTCATTTTCATTTAAATACTCATAAATAATTTTGGCTATTATTTTTAAAGTATTATTGACCTCCTCTATATAATTATATTGACCCCCTACTTCAATAAGTATGGTATTTTTATTAAAATCTTGGTTGTATTTTCCGTTTACACCTGGGCCTTTTTTTTCTAAAACCCCTCTACAGAGAGCAGGACTAATATTCCTTAAACGCTCACTTAAATTCTCTGCAAGTTTTAAGTTTGGCTCATAGTTGTCATGTTCAAGACCTACAACAAACATTACTTTAGCATATTTTTTGCCATCTATTTCAGCAACTGTTCTATCATATGAGGCTGCATCACGATGTAGATCTATAAAGAAATTTAAAGTAGGATTTGCTTTATAAGCGTTTTCTAATAGAATTCTGCTAGCTTTATAACTATATCCATACTTCCAGCCATTTGTATTTAAAACATCTATAATACTGTTTTCTTCAACAATATTTCCTACCCCTAAATCATTTAAATATTCACCTAAAATATGACTGCCTAAGTATACTGTATTATTTATGTTAAAACTTTCTAAAAAGTTGCTATTATAACCTTCTGTTTGATGAGTATTAAATATATAGACGATTGGTTTATCACTAACTTTAACCTCAGTTTCATCCTTTATAACTGGGGTTATTATGTCAACATTAGTACCAGTATTAACCTTTTCTATTCCGAAAGAATATTTAAGTAAAAATTCCGTACTTGATAATCTTTTTAAGTCACTAAGATTGTAATTAGAAAAAGAATCTTTTACTAAATAATCAATGTATGTGGTGTTATCCATTTTTAAATCAATTTTATTATATAAAAATTTAAAGGTTATTAAAAATGATAGAATTATAAATGTAATAACAATTATTAGCTTTAATATTTGACCTTTGAAACCATTTCGGAGTTTTAATCTTTTCATCCTTATCACCATATTCATTATACAAAATAAAATGCATATAATTTGTCGAAAGGAATACTTTAAATTAAATTAATTTTAGTTTATAATATTTGTAGGTGGTAATTTTGAGTAACTTAGTAAAATATGTTCAAGAAAATAAAAATAAATCTTTTAAAGAATATCCATTTAATGAAATAGATGCTGCTATATATACTACTTTATCTTATATCGAGCTTTCAGGATTAATAGATAAAAATATTACTATTAAGGATGCATATGATAAAACACAAAATAGATTTTTTCTTAAAAGTAAAAATAAATTTAAAGAAAATAATCGGGAACTTTTTAAAGAAGTGGCTCATGCTGATAGATATAAAGATAATATTATTACTAATTATAAAAAACTAGTAAATAATAATACTCAGTTTGCAGCATTAACTATTGTAGTTCCTAAACAATTTAAATTTATTGCTTTTGAAGGAACGGAAGATGAACTAGTAGGCTGGGAAGAAAACTTTAAAATGGCATATATGTATCCTATTCCAGCACAAATGGAAGCAGTAGCATATTTAAAGGAAAATATTAAGCCGACAGATTTTGTTGTTTATGTGGGTGGACATTCTAAAGGTGGAAATCTTGCTATGGCTGCAGCTATGGAAATAAATTTTTTTAGAAGATATCAAATAGATTATATATTTAATTTTGATGGCCCAGGATTTTCCCCGGACTTAGTAAACTTTAAAGTTTTTAGAAAAATTGAAAGAAAAATTAGAAATTATTATCCTTGTGAAAGTGTTGTGGGAATGATTTTTGAATCCTTAGGTAAAACAAAAATTATTAAAAGTAATGCTATTAAAATATATCAACATGATATTCATTCTTGGCTTATTCATGATAATAATTTTATTCAAGGTAATTTATCTAATTCATCTAAAAAAGTGCATCAAAAGATAGATAAAATAACTAAAACATATTCAAAAGATGAAATAAAGAAATTTGTAAATACTTTTTTCTTTATTCTATATGGAGCTGGATATATTTATAAAAGTGATTTAAAAAAAATTAGTTTAGAAAAAATGAAAAATTTACTTAATGAAACTAGAAGTTTGAATGACGATGAAAGAAAATTACTCTTTAATGTATTTAAATCAATGGTAGAAAACACAAAAGGGTCAGATGTAAAGTAAAAATTAATACTTTTTTTGCAAATAGACTTGATAAAGTGGGAAATATTTGTTAAAATTATTAAGAACAAAGGGAAGGAGCAAAGAATTATGCCAAATATTAAAAGTTCAAAAAAAGCTGTTAAAGTAATTGCTAAAAAAACAGATAATAATCATGAACTAAAAATGCGTGTTCAAAACCTTATTAAAAACTGCGAAAAAGCTATTGCTGCAACTGATAAAGAAGAAGCAGACAAATTATTAAAAGATATTCAAAAATATACAGATAAAGCAGTTAGTAAAGGGTTAATAAAGAAAAATACTGCTGATAGACAAAAATCTAGATTGACACAAAAAATAAAAAATATGAAGTAACGATTGTTTACTTTATTTTTTTTTGATATTATATATATAAGGAGATTCAAGAATGAAGAAAATAATAATACCTATCATATCTATGATTATGTTAGCTCTCACGATTATATATTTAGATCCGATTACAGATAATTTAAGTCAATTAATTAGTAAAAAGCCCACCATTGTAGTTAAAGCTTCAAATGAATATACAAAAAACTTAAGTTATTTATATGTACAACATACAGATGATTTTATTCCCTACTCTTA
Organism: uncultured Bacilli bacterium; assembly: GCA_934085825.1. Classification (GTDB taxonomy): domain Bacteria; phylum Bacillota_I; class Bacilli_A; order RF39; family UBA660; genus Onthocola_B. Next base: position 105,432 of record CAKOHR010000002.1, read on the forward strand.
TCAAGATATGCTTAATATCTTTTATACAGCTATTGATTCTGGCTTTGACGATTTTACTTTTTATTGTCCCAAAGAATATAGAAAATGTTTAAAAGATGCATCAAAAATAAGTGGTGATGAGCTTATACTTACTCATTTGAATAATTATGTTCATCCCTTTAATAGTTTTACAAATATAAAAACTAGTATTTCGGATTCTGGTGAAATTAATTTAAAAATATTTTATTTATACAGTAAAGAAAAAATTGAAAAGATAGACAATAGAGTTAATGAATTATTGAAAAAATTTATTAATAATAAAATGAATGATACAGAAAAAATAAAAACTATTCATGATTATATTATAAATAATACAAAATATGATGTAGAAAGAAATTTAACAACAGAAAGTAAATATTCTTCATATGATGCTTATGGGCCTCTATTCGAAGGTTATGCCACTTGTAATGGGTATACCGATTTGATGTCCATATTTTTAACTAAAATGGGATTTGATAATTATAAAATTGCTACTACTCCAGATGAAATAAGTTATTCTGCAACTGGCCATATATGGAATGCAGTTAAAGTTGATGGTAAATGGCTACATTTAGATTTAACTTGGGATGATCCAGTAAGTAATGATGATAAAGATTATTTATTCCATACATATTTTTTAAAAACTAATGAGGAAATAGAAGCTGCTGATCAAGGCGAAACAAAAATAGAAGAACATAATTTTAATAAATTATTTTATTTAGAATTTAATTAATAAAAGGATAAATCAAATTTTGACCTATCCTTTTTATTATTTATTATTTTTTTCTTCCTTAACGACTTCTTTTAAAGTTGTGCCAAATGTGGCAATACCTTGAAGTTCTGATGGAACAATTATTTTAGTTGCTTTTCCTTTAGCCATATTTTCTAAGGCTTCAAATGATTTAAGTCTTAAAACTGATTCATCTGCAGCTGCTTCTTTTAATAGTTTAATTGATTTTGCTTCGGCTTCTTTTATCTTGAGAATAGCTTCTGCTTTACCTTCGGCAATTTTGATTTGACTCATCATTTGAGCTTCTGCTCTTAAAATTGCACTTTCTTTTTCACCTTCAGCAATTAAAATACTTGACTTCTTTTCCCCTTCAGCTTGAAGAATTTTTTCTCTTCTTTCACGTTCAGCTCGCATTTGTTTTTCCATGGCATCTTGAATATCTCTAGGTGGTAAAATATTTTTTACTTCTACTCTATTTACTTTAATTCCCCATGGATCTGTTGCTTCATCTAAGATTGCTCTCATTTTAGTATTAATAATATCTCTACTTGTAAGTGTTTGGTCAAGTTCAAGTTCTCCGATAATATTTCTTAGTGTAGTTGCTGTTAATGACTCAATAGCACTGATTGGATAATCTACTCCATATGTGTAAAGTTTGGCATCAGTTATTTGAAAATATACAACCGTATCAATTTGCATTGTAACATTATCTTTAGTAATAACTGGTTGTGGGGCAAAATCTTTTACTATTTCTTTTAATGTAACTTTGTTAGATATTGCATCTATAAATGGTATTTTAAAATGTGGGCCATGTTCCCAAGTTGTATAATATGAACCTAATCTTTCTATTACATAACACTTTGATTGTGGAACTATTTTGATATTAGGTATTATTATAATTATAACAATAATTAGTATTGCGATTAATATTTGTGGCATAATTTAATCCTCCTCCTTTTTAACAATTAGCTTAACGCCATCAATTTTTAAAACTTTTACAGTGTCACCTTTTTGACACTTATCATCGCTGATAGCACTCCATCTTTTGCCATCAACTTTAACTTCACCAACTTCATTTTTGGTGATATTTTCTGTTACAATTGCATCTGCTCCGATAATACGATCTAAATTTATTTTAGCATTGTCTTTTGTTTTTAGTTTATTTACTATAGGCCTAGAGGCAATTAACAAAATTAAGCCTAATACAGTAAATATAGTGGTTACAACTCCAATATCATCTATGAAAAATGATAAAATCATGGCTACTATACCACTTATAACAAACCAAATAGATACCAAGTTAATAGTGACTATTTCTAATATACTTAAGATAATGACAAGTATAAGCCAAAAAATCCAATCCATATAAACTTCCTTTCAGTTATATTATACAATAAATTATATTTAAAGGAAAGAAAAAAAGAATAGTTTCCTATTCCTTTTATAATTCGTTTGGCAAATTTTCCACAAGTTTAGCAACGTTACTTGAAAATTCTTTTACAAGCTCAGCAAGTAAATCTGCTTCTTCTACTTTTTCTACAAAACTTTCGCCATTTTCATTTATTTCTTTGAAAACAACATATTCATCACTAGGTTCTTCTTCTTCATCTAGTATAACAGATAAGAAATAATTATCATTTTTGAAATTTACTTTTTCAAGTAATAAGCAATTTACATCATTTTCTAAAGTAATCACACTATCAACTATCATTATCTTCCTCCGTGACTTTCATTAAGGTCATATTCTTCTCCAGCAATAGTATCAATTTCTGGTCTTCTTACTGGTTCTAAATTTCCATCTTGCATATTTTTATTCTCAACAGGTTGATCTTTTCTTTCAGAGTCTAAAGATTCTACTTCATTATTCAAGCTTGCATCAAGTTGGTTTCTAAAATTTTCAAAAAGATGTGCCTTTTCTTCTTCACTTTCATTTTGTTTAGCTTTTGCTGCTAATGCTTCTTCTTTCTTTCTCTTTTGATTTTCTCTTAAATTTTTCAGCAAAGCTTTAGAATGTTCTAATACAGCAGATCCTGTCTTTAAAAATCCATTTGCTGCTATAACAGATCCAAAACCAGGCATTGCAACATTTGGATTTTCTAAATTAACTTGAGGAACATTAACTGCTCCACTTTCTATCATCTTGTTGCTAATTTTTTGAGCTATGGCACCGATACCAGCACCAACTATTACGCCAACTCCGATTGGAGATAATCCAATTCCCATACCAGCAACAAGTATTCCACCTATTCCTCCATAACAAAGGATTGCTTTAACGTATGGTGCTACTTGGGCTCTACGAACTCTTTTAATTTTTAATTTTCCATTTGGAATTTTAATTTCTTTTTCAGTTTTAGATTCTTCAAGGTTTTCTGCTTTTTCTTCAGGTGTAACTTTCTTTTCTTGTTCTTTTGTTTTAACAAAAGCGCATATATATGGTGTTGAGTCGTTGGCTTTATTATTTACCCCTAGTCCTTCAGTATACTTAAATCCTTCTGGACATTTTAATTTACTTGGGTCTTCTACTATTATACCTTCATCAGTTAATTCAATATCTGGATTAAGTCTTTTTAATTCAGATACTAAGTCATCAAAACTTTTTATATTATTTTCAGTTTTTTCTTCAGTAGCAGGCTCTTTGATTACTTCTGGAGTTTCTTCAATTTTTTCTTCAACTGGAGTTTCTTCCATTTCTTCAGAATCTTCTAGTTTTTGACTTGCTAAAGCTTTTGCAACTTCTTCTGCTTTAGTTTCATTTTTCTCTAAACCACATCTTTCACATAATTCATCAAATTCTTTTTGAGTTTTTTGTGTTTCAAAGCCAAATAATACAATTTTATCTCTAGTTTCACGAATAAATGCTGCTAATTTATCCATTTTTTCAGGTTCCATAGATAACTTTCTAAAGGCATTATCTAAAGTATTAATAGCTTGTAATAATTCATTTTTGTATTCAACTATGTCATTGGCATTAATTGGTTTTTCGTTTAAGACTTTTTGATCATTATAAAATTTAAGAGCTTCTTCTTTAGATTTTTGTGCATGATTTAATGCATAAGACAATCTAATGGTTTCACTTGTTCTAGTGGCATCATCTATTGTCTTGTCTGTTTTAAGCTTAAATATTCTCATTTGAATATCTTTTAAAGTTTCTTCTCTTCCCTTTAATATTTCTTCTGCTTTTATTGTATTTCTGAAAAGTTTTGAAGATTTATCTCTTAAATCATTTAATAAATTTTGAAATGAGGTAGCTTCAGGACTCATTTTAAAATATGCGTCATTATTTATTACTTCTTCTATTCCATCTAAACTAGCAGCTATATCTTTTCCAAATGTTTCGGCATTTACTCCTTCATCTATAGTTGCTTGTAATCCATTTAATCTGTTTATAACATCTCCAAGGTTTTCATAACCTACTTCACGTATAAAATTAGATGTATCTTTGATTACAAAACCATTTTCGACAAGTAATGCTGTAGTTTGTTCAATATTTTTTAATTCTTCATCTGTCATAATTCATTTTCCCTTCTATTATAAGATTATCACAAAACAATAGAAATTGCAAGAAAAAAAGCAAAGATATTGCACTCTGCATTCACTTTTCTATTCTTCTTCGTTTGCAACTTCAATTACAGTTTTACCATTGTAATTTCCGCATTTAGTACATGCTCTATGAGGTCTTAATGTTGCACCACATTTAGAACATTTTGTTAATGCTCCAACTTCCTTCTTTAAATGAGTTCTACGCATTCTTTTTTTTGTTTTACTTGTTCTTCTAAAAGGAACTGCCATGTTTATTCACCACCTTTAAATAATTCATTCAACTTTTCAAATCTTGGATCTAACCCATCATCTTCATTTTTACTATTTAATTCCCAACCTTCACCTTTTAAATTGACTCCAGTTGAACTTGTAACCCTAATGGGAACTTCCAATACAATATTCTCCCATAAAAATTCAATTATATCAAGTATATTTTGACTTTTTTCAAAATATTTTTCATTATTTGCGTCATTTTCATCTAAAATTTCATCAATTTTAATAGAAAATGGATATTTTATAGGATCATTAGTTATTGCATCATTTAAGATCATTTCACCATTTACATCTAATATTATTTCTATTTCATCAGATAAATTATACTTTATTATACCTTTAACTTTTACTTCAGATAAATCTTTTATACTTGTATTTTTATAAAAATCACTTGGTATTTTTATTTTTTCATCTAAATTAAAGGGCAATAAATTTAAATTAACTTTCATTATTTTTCACCTTCATTAAATAAATATAATCATTGTCTAAATTTTTCCACACCTTGGAGGTTTGTAAGTCTATTATAACATAATTATCTTCAAAACTTAAGTAAATATTATTATTTCCTAAATAAATTATATTGTCTAAGTCACTACTTAGGTTATATTGATATATTGCTCGTCCTTCAGAAACTGATATATCTTTTAATATATTTTCCTCTATAGTTATAATGCCTTCGTCTGATACAGAGTAAAATTTTCTATTTCTAATTGTTTCACTATAATATCTTTTTATATTATAAGCATTTAATTCATCATTTTTTGAATAAAATAAATATTTATCACTAATTGCAATTAATTTAACAGTATCTGTCTCTTCGCTTGATACTATCGTTTTTTTATTCTTGCTATCCAAGTCATACTCGTATATGTCATTATTACTAAGATAATACATTTTATTATTTTTTAAAAGATAATCTTCAGCATCATCAATTGATTCTAACTGTCCACTATTATATTTTTTGTAACTTATTTTATCATTATCAGTTACCGCTAAGTAATCGTGAGTAAGACTTACGTTATCGTATTTATTAAAGAAACTGTCTAATTCATAAAAATAAAATTCATCATTCTTGCTATCATATCTTATTTCGTTTACAGCATCTGAATAAAGTACTATTTTATTATCTATGTTAATCATATCTTTAACATCATAGAATGTTTTAACATCTAAATACTTTTCATCATCTTCGTTAATTCCATAAATTTTGTATATGCCATCTTTATCTTTAGCTACTCCGATGTAATCGTAAAGCTCACTATAATCATCACTTCTTCGTTCTATATTATTACTCTTATTTTTAATAAAAGATGATATTTTGCCAAGTAAAATTACAACTATGATGGCAATAATGATGGCTATACAACTAATTATTAATTTTTTTCTCTTTTCTGGTAACATTATAACACTCTCCTAAACATTTTTTCTAATTCATAATTAGTAAACTTCATAATTGATGGTCTACCATGACAACAATTATATGGGTTATCACATTTTACTAGATCATCAAGTAATTTTTCCATTTCTGGTAAACTTAAATGTTCATTAGCTTTAACACTCATTTTACAACTAACCATTTTGGCTAAACTATCTAAAAAACGATCTTTATTAAAGTTTTTACCCATCTGTATTACTAAATCAATAATATACTTTAAATTATCGCCTTCATAGTTTTCTTTAAGCCATGTTGGATGGCTTTTTATAATTATGGTGTTTATACCAAATTCTTCAATAACAAATCCTAGATTTTCTAGAACACTTTTTCTTTCCATGAACATATTATAATCGCTTGTTGATAGCTCAAATTTCATAGGCACTATCATTTCTGTAATTGAAACTTTTTCATCTTGAAATTTTTTGGTAATCATTTCATAGTTTACTCTCTCATGTGCTGCATGTTGGTCTAAGATGAACATGCCATCCTCATTTTCGGCGATTATGTATGTTCCATGAACTTGTCCAACTGGATATAGTTTTAAACTTTTAAATTCTGCATTTTTTACTATTTCCGTATTTTCGCCACCAATATCTAAAAACGTTTGTAATGCTACACTGGATGACACTTCAACTGTTGGTTCTTTTTTCGTTTCATAAACTACGGGATTTATAAAGTTATCCTTTATATCATTATTTGCTTCATCTAATATTGCATCTGGCACTAATAAATTATTATATAATGCTTTCTTTATATTTTGATAAATTAAGTCTGTTAATTCTTCTGTTTTACTAAGTTTTACTTCTTGTTTGGTAGGATGAATGTTTACATCAACAAGAGTTGGATCTGTGTAAATATTTAGTACTGTAATTGGGTAAAAGCCTTCATGCTTATAGGTGTTATAGGCATCGTTTATGGCTCTATTTATATCATTGTTTCTGACTATTCTCCCATTTACAAAAATATTAAAATGATTTCTATTTTTCTTTAAAATACTAGGTTTTGATACAAAACCTGTTACTTCAAAATCATCTGATGCACATTTTATTTCAAGCATATTACTTGATACATTAAGTCCATATATTTCATGAATAGTTTTAAGTAAATTGCTACTTCCACTTGATTTTACTACTACTCTTTCATTATTTGTTAAAGTAAATGCTACATCTGGCCTTGATAAGGCAAGTTTTTCAATAAATTGAGTACAATTATTAAGTTCTGTTACATCACTTTTTAAATATTTAAGACGTGCTGGGGTATTATAAAAAATATTTGTAACGTGGATCTCTGTACCTATTCTTGATGGTGCGTCTTCAACTTCAAGCGTTTCTCCGCCTTTAATATGAACTTTAGTTCCTACTTCACCACTACATGTTATAAGTTCTACTTCAGAAACACTAGCGATACTAGCTAAAGCTTCACCACGAAATCCAAGAGTTTCAATGAAAAATAAATCATCATCTTTATAAATCTTACTTGTGGCATGTCTATAAAATGCAAGAGAAGCATCTTCCCTATCCATACCTACACCATTGTCAATTACACAAATTTCTTTTAAACCGCCATTAATAAGGTTCACTTTAACATTGGTACTTCCTGCATCTAAAGAATTTTCCACCAGTTCCTTTAATACTGATGCACATTTTTCAACTACTTCCCCAGCGGCTATCTTATTGGCTAAGTTTTCACTCATTACTCTAATTTTACTCATGACTATCTCCAATTATTGACGGCCTTATTTCATAATCATTACTAGATAAACTAATTAAAGTAGTATTACTAAATTTAATAAAGCCTAATCCTTTTAAAACAATATCACTATTTTTAGGTACAATAATGTTACATTCTACCTTTTCAAGTTCTTTTCTTCTTAAAACTTCAATTTCATTATCAATATATATGGTAAAATTACTGTTTTCTTTGATATTTAATTTTATACCATTAATTAATAAGTAATGTTTATTTGGAAATTGATATGAACGAGGATTAATACTATTTTTAGGAATATTTTCTCTATTTATATCATCCATAAGTCCTGGAGCATCATAAATAGTTACATCATCAATATTTAGCTTAATAATATCTTGAGTTGTGTTTTGTGATTTGCTAACTGTTATGCTACTACCGGTTAGACTATTTATAAGACTACTTTTACCAGCATTTGTAAATCCCACAAAAATAACTTTTTTATTTTCTAAACATAGATTTGTTATCGTACTTATATTAAGCTTTTTTTTACTACTTGTAAGAATTATATCCTCTTTTATTTCATATAAATTTTTAATATTTGCTATTAGTTTATTGTATTTTATATTCTTAGGTATAATATCAGCTTTGGTAAGTACCATTACTTTTTTATTTTTTATTTTTTTGTAATACTTGATTACTTCAGTATCTATGTTTATAAAATCAGTTAAAAAGAAAACAAATGCATCTAGCTTATTTATTTTTTTTATTAATTCTTCATTATTTACTTTGACACCTTCACTCGTTAAAACATTATAGTTTTTTAGTTTAAAACATCTTTCACATAGTTCATTTTTTATCTCTGGTGTAAATCCAGGTTCATTTTTGTTTTCAATTTGAAGTGATATTCCACATCCTTTACATTTAGTCATAATACACCCCGCTTACAAGAATATTCTTTTTAGCAAATTTATTTAATATTCTCTTTTCTATAAATCTATTTATTCTAGTTGGAAACATCTCATATTTAGCTACTTTATTTACTAATATACTGGTAAATCCCATTCTATTAGCACCAAGTATATCAGTTAAAAGTTGATCACCAATACAAGCTACTTCATTTATTTTAAATTTGTATAATGTAAGAATTTTTTTATACTTTCCTTTTAAAGGTTTTTTGCTACTAAATGCAACATCTATATTTAATTTCTCTTTAAATGGTCTAAGACGATTTTTTCCACTATTAGATATAATAATCACTTTAAAGTCAGCTTCTAATCTGGCGATAAGTTCTTTTACCTTTTGATCTGGTTCTGTAACTTTGTATGGTGCTATGGTATTGTCTAAGTCAAATAATAAGCATTTAATACCATTTTTTTTTAACTTTTTGTAATTTATAGTATATATACTTTGAGCATATACATCGGGTATAAACAAATCAAGCATAGTATCACTCTCTTTTCTTTTAAAATTATACCATATGAAAAGAAAAAAAACAAAGAAAAAAACCGATATGAATTAATAACTATTAATTTACTCTCTTTAAAAAAAGTACTCAACACGAGTACTTTAAAATATTAACATAACGGAAATATAAATTACTAGTAAAACAATGCTAACAACGGATATTCCTTTTATATTAATTTTATTTTCATCTTTCATATTGCCTCAACTATATCAGTATAGCAATAATTTTGCTTAACTACAAGCATTAATATCAAAACTTTACATCGGATTGTCACTTATAAAACAAGTTTCACTTTCATCACAACTAATTGGCTCATAAACTGTACCAGCAAACCATGTTTCTTGACTATTTTTATCGCGAATGATGAACATGTAAGGTTTATCAAAAGTAATATCTATTTCTTCGACAGGAACATCATATAAGTATTCAAAATAACAATTTGCATCACCTGCTCCACCAACTGTAGTTGCAGCCGCAGCTTTAATGCCTTCATTAGAAAACTCAATATTAGCTTTATGTTTTATTTCACTTATATATAAATTTTTATCACTACTTAAATTAATTAAATTAGCATGATTTGGAATAAAGACATTTGTAACTCCAAGAGATTCTAAATCTTTTTGAAGTTCAAGTTCATATTCAAACTTAAATATCGGCATAAGTCCAGTAATTCTCGTAATTTTTCCTTTTGTAAAATTATTTATCTCAATTGTTTTTAACTTGCTTATATAATTATTAAGCTTTTTTGCATTAAGATTTTCAATAAATTTATCAAGTGAACTATTCTTTGGCATAAAGCCAATATATTCAAGTGATAATCCGTTGTAACTTTTTAAATCCTTTTGAAATACTTTAATGTCATCATCAACGTAAAAAGTATAATCGGTAGATGAGCCTACATCTTTATAACCTTTATCAAGTTCTTTAATATATCTATTTAAAAATACATTTGTATCTTCATAATCACTTGGGTCACAATTGCCTTCAGCTTTCCATTTATCATAAGCACTACCTACAGTTTTGCGAATACTTGCCTCACCAATCTCACTTACAATGTCATAATTATTAATTGATGATGCTATTTCTAAACCATTAACTAAGGCTTGATTATTAAATTTAATATATCTATAATAGTTAGAATCTAGCCATGATACACCAGTATAATAATCTTCATGAGGGTAAGAAACTGAGAAAGCATTATAATATGATGTATGTTCATTATCATAAAGCATTCCTTCTGGTACTGGTTGGATAACATATTTCCATTCCATATCAATACCTAATGCATTAACCAAGAAGAAAAAATTATTGCTTGTATCATCCAACATATTAGGGATTAAACCAAGAGTTTGATTACTTATCCACTTATTAATATTATCTGGGGTTTTAAATGCATCATATATTATTTCTGCATTATATTTTTCTTTAAGTAAATTTTTATATTCATCTTTAACACTCTTTTTATAATCATTTCTAATAAACATTGCATTTGCAAGCGATATGTTACTACTATTTGTGTATTTTTTAGTTTTATAATCTCCGATTATATTTTCTATTTGAGTTTTACTATCTTTATTAGTACCATCCTTTAGCATACTTAAAGCATATTTAATCGAAAGTGGGCTATAAATCTTATTCTTACTATTATTTTCTTTTTGCATAAAATATAAATCAAAATTATTTAAAGTATTATCACTTATTTTATATTCCGAATTACTATTTTTAATACTAGTATCAACAGTTGTAAAAATATTCTTTTTAAATATAAAAAACACTACAGTACCTATTACAAGTATACCTATTAAAACCCCGATGATAATTATTGTTTTCTTATTCTTTTTCATAATTTCTTTCCTCACTTTTGACATTTTGGACAAAAATATGTGCTTCTACCACCAATTTTAATATTTTCTATGAGTGTCCCACACACTTTACATTCCTTTCCTTCTCTTTTATGAACCATCAGATGTTGTTGAAACCTTCCTGTAACACCTAAAGATGAAGTATAACTTTTAATCGTAGTTCCGCCATCTTTTATTGCGGCATCAATTATTTTCTTGCTAGCTTTAACTATTAAATCACACTCTTTTAAACTAATATCTTTACCAAGTTTATTTGGACTTATTCTAGCATCAAACATTACTTCATTAGCATAAATATTGCCAAGTCCACTTATAATTGTTTGGTCTAAAAGTAAACTTTTAATGGGTATATTTTTCTTATGTATTTTATCATACAAATATTCTTTAGTAAGTTTTTCACTATTAGCTTCAATACCTTGTTTTTTTATAGCTTCAACCTTATCAATATCACTTTTTTTAACTAAATTCATTCTACCAAATTTTCTAGTATCATGATATCTTAGATCAGTTCCATCTTCAAATGATATTATTATATGCTCATGTTTAATTATTTCATCAGTACTTTTCTTAACAAAATATTTACCTTCCATTCTTAAATGACTAAGCAAGTAATAATCATTTAAGTCAAACATAAGCCATTTCCCGATTCTATCTATATCAATAAATTTTCTACCTAATAAAATATCTTTAAAATCATTAATATCACTTTCAATAATCTTTGGATATATTATTTTTACATCCACTATTTGTTTATTTAAAATCATTCTTTTTAAAGTATTTCTAACTGTTTCTACTTCTGCTATCTCTGGCATAAGCTAATCTCTCCCTTCCACAGAAAAATCTTGTGATGCAACAATTATATCTTCTGGATAATTAAAATTAAATCCATGTAAGCGATTAATTGTTTCCGTAGTAACGTTTACATACGCATAATTTATTGTATCACCAGAATCGGCCCAAGTAAGATCCAAATGATAAAATTTACCATCAATTTTTACTAAATTCCATTCATGATAAACACCTGCAAATGCCGAATAAGATTCTAGACCTACCAGATTTGCAATAAAATTAAATGCTTGAGCATAATTATGACATTGACCATACCCTAAAACTAAAGGATAATATAAATCATGTGTTCCATTATTAGTACCATCTGTACTTTTATAAATCATTTTTTTAACAATAAATTCCGATATTTTAATTTCCTTTTCAAAATCTGTCATATCACTAGTTAAGGTACTTGCAAAATTTTCAGCAACTTCTTTGGCTTCTTTGTAAGTTTTTATATTATTTTTATTCCATTCATATCTTTGGAAACTTTCACACCTTACATATGTATCACTGCATCCACTTAGGCGTGTATTATCAAAATCTCTTTCATAAATTATATCATTATCTTTAAACTCATACAGATAAAAATTATTTAGACTATTATTTAATATTTTATCAAGAGATGATACCATTACTTCTAAATTAGTTATATTGTTATTATAAAGTGTTGGCATATCTGTTAGATTATTTAATGAAGTAAGAACTGATACATCTTCGATTTCATTTGAAAATAAGCTAAGTTTTTCTAAAGATGTTAAGTTTTTTAATGGACTTATATCTTTGATTTTATTTAAGTTAAGAAGAAGTATTTTAAGTTTAGTAAGATTTTTTAATTTACTTATATCCTTGATGTTATTTTGACTCATAGATAAAGCTTCAAGATTTTTAAAGTATTCTATTCCTGATATATCTTTGATATTTAAATTGTCTAAATAGAGACTTTTTATATTTAGGGCATCATTTATTTTTACTTCTTCGGTATTCATTATATTTTTTATAGCTTTTTCTAAGTTTTTATCTTTAAAAACTATTACATCACTTTCGATTATTTCTTCAGGAGTTTGGTTATCTTTGGCATTAAAATACTCAATACCAAAGATAATGCCAAGTAAAGACGTTATAATTAATAATAATATTATTACTTTTTTCATCATTTTGCCTCATACCAATTATTACCTGTATCTATTTCTACTTTTAAAGGTACATTTAGCTTATAAACGTTTTCCATTTCTTCTTTAACAATATTTTTTATTTTTTCAAGTTCTTCGTTTTTACAATCTATTATTATTTCATCATGTACTTGAAGAAGTATTTTACTAGTTATGCCTTCATTTTTAAATCTATTATAAACCCTAATCATGGCTAGCTTCATAATATCAGCACTAGTACCTTGAATCGGAGTATTCATTGCCATTCTTTCTCCCATTTGCTTAATCAAATAATTAGGATTATTAATCTCTTCAATAACTCTTCTTCTGCCAAATAGTGTTGTAACTCCACCAGTTTCTTTTGCTTCTTCTACTTTTTTATCTGTATATTCTTTTACTTCTGGATAAAGTGCGTGGAACTTATCTATATATTCTTCTGCATCTTTTCTTGAAATATGTAAGTTTTCTCCTAGGCCAAAGCCACTTATACCATAGATTATACCAAATATTACAGCTTTGGCGCATCTTCTCATTTGTTTTGTTACAGCTTCTTCAGGTACTCCGAATACTTCACTTGCAACATGCGTATGAATATCTTCATTGTTATTAAATGCTTCGATTAAACTTGGACATTTAGATAAAGATGCCATAACTCTTAGCTCCACTTGACTATAATCACTACTTAAGAAACAATCATTCTCAGGAACAAATGCTTTTCTTATCTTTCTTCCTAGTTCTTCACGCACAGGTATATTTTGTAAATTTGGATCAGTTGATGAAAGCCTTCCAGTTCTAGTTAAAGTTTGCTTATATATCGTATGTATCTTACCATCTTCCAAAATATAGTTTGCTAAACCCTCAATATATGTGCTCTTAAGTTTGGCTAAATTTCTGTATTCTAGTATTTTTTCGATGATTGGGTGTTTGTCAACTAACTTTTCTAAAACTTTAACATCTGTTTTATAACCAGTTTTATTTTTCTTCCCCTTTGCTATTTGTAATTTTTCAAAAAGTATTTCTCCAAGTTGTTTAGGACTACCAATATTAAATTCTGTGCCTGCTAGTTCATATATTTCTCTAGTTAAAAGTTCAAGTTTTACTTCAAGTTCTAAAGACATATCTTTAAGCACATCTTCCCTACAAATTATACCAGTAGTTTCCATGTCTGCTAAAACTTTAACTAGAGGCATTTCTATATTTTCATATAAATCCATATATTTATTTTCATCTAAATTTTTCTTATATTCATCATTATTATCATAAATAAATCTACTTCTTTTTATTACTTCCATTTCTATATTGCTAAATTTATCCTTTTTCATATTGTCATAATATAGAAAATTCTCTTCTGTTTGATTTGCTAAATATGCTAAATCATCTTTAATATTTAAATTTAAAAGATATGCTTCGATCATTAGATCATCTACAAAATTTATATCTGTTTTAAAGCTACATAACACTTTCTTAGCATCATATGTTATTACATCAAAGGCTTTAATTTCTTCAAGAACACTTAATACATTTTCACCCGCAACATAGTAATTATTTAAACTATCACTTATACCCATTCCAAGTATATGTCCAATATGATAGTTTTCATTATCAAGTATTACTTCAATTGCTATCTTTTTATCTAATTCAATATTTTTTATACTACTTATAGTTTTATATTCAAGTGTCTTTTCTTCTTTTTTAACTTCCATATTTTTTAAAAATGAGAAGAATTCTAAATCTTTAAAAAGTTCAACTAAATCATTATTTACTTTTTGTTCATATTTTAAATCTTCAAGTACTATATTTAAAGGTACTTCCCTATATATAGTGGCTATTTTTTTACTTATAAAAGCCATTTCTTTATCATTTTCTAGCTTTTCTTTAGTTTTACCAGTTATTTTATCTATATTATCATATAAGTTTTCTAAAGATTTATACTCTTGTAATAATTTTAAAGCTGTTTTTTCGCCGATACCTTTTACACCAGGGATGTTATCAGATGAATCCCCCATTAAGGCTTTTAAATCAATCATTCTAATTGGTTCAATGCCGTAGTCTTTCACAAATGTTTCATGATTATATCTAATAAAACCACTTTGCTTTAGGAGTTTAACTTCTGTTTCATCACTTATAAGCTGTAGTAAATCTTTATCACTTGATACTATGACTGATGCAAAATCTTTATCTTCTTCAGTCATTTTAACAATAGTTCCTACGATATCATCTGCTTCATATGGAGCAAGTTCAAAATGCTTAATTCCCATTTTATCAAGAATTTCTCTAGCAATTGGCATTTGAATTTTTAATTCTTCCGGTGTGTCTATTCTTCCTTCTTTATAAAAGTCATACTCTTCTTTTCTAAAGTTTTTACCTATATCAAAAGCAACAGCCATATAGGTTGGTTTTTCTTCCGCAATAATTTTATTCATCATTGAAACAAAACCAAATAAAGCGTTTGTTGGAACACCTTTAGAGTTTTTCATCATATTTCCTGTATAAGCAGTTGCGTAATAACTTCTAAACATTAAGTTATTTCCATCTATTAAAATAAGTTTTTTTACCATACTTATCACCCTTAAATATATAATAACATTTTAATCAAAAAAAAGCTATATTTTTAAATATATTAAAATAAATGTTAAGATTATGTAATATTTTATTTTCCCATAAAACCTGCGCAATTAGCTTGAATATCCCGAATTTTGTCATCTTTTGTCGACCAATTTTTCTTGACTTATTTTAAGTATTAAGTCTAGAATATAGTCCTATATGAAGGAGGAAAATTATGTTAACTACTCAAACAAAATTTTATGGCTTTAATTACGATAAAATGTTTAAAGCTATATTTATCGGGCCTAAAAAAGAAAGAACACATTTATTGTGTGAATTACTCAGCGAATGTTTAAAAATTAAAATCGATAAAATTCTTAAATTTATTCCTGTTGAACTTAGCATTAGACAAAAAAAAGAAAGATATAAAAGGTTGGATTTGCTTCTTGAAGCAGAGGGAAGAAAAATAAATTTGGAACTTAATTCATCTTATAGTGAAAGCACAAGAATTAGAAATTTAAACTACTATTTTTCTTTTTGTAGTCAACAAGCAGTTGCTGGTGATGCTTATGATACTGAATCGGACTTTATTCACATCTCGCTTAATTATAACGTAGATGATAACACTCCTTTAATAAAGTGTTATACTCTTTATGATAAAAGCCACAACATTGAATTTGATTCGAGATTTAAATACTATGAAATTAATGTTGAAAAATTTGCAAAACTTTGGTATGATAATGACATAGAAAGCGCTAGAAAAAATCCACTTTTAACTATGATTGGCATAAAAGATGAAAAAGAATTAGAAAAATATTCAATTGAAATGGATAACTCTAGTATCAAGGAGAGTGTTGATAGTTTGAAAAGATTAAATAGTGATGCTGCTTTTGTTTATGACATTACACCTGAAGAAGATGAAATATTAATTAAAAACACCATTAAGAAATTGGCTAGAAAAGAAGGTTTGGCAGAAGGCCGTGCTGAAGGTCGTGCTGAAGGTCGTGCTGAAGGTCGTGTTGAAGGTCGTGCTGAAGGTCGTACTGAAGGCTTTGCTGAAGGAGCAGAAGATACAAAAAGAATAATAGCGATTAATATGATAAAGGCCAATATTTCAATAGAACAAATATCAAACTTGACAGGTTTAGCAGAAAATGAAATAAAAAAAATTGAAAAAGAAATTTAACTTTTTCATTTTTTTATTACTTACTTAATTCTATCGACAAAATCATATTTTCTTTATCAATTGTATTTCCAGCTTCAATACTTTGACCTGTAACATAGCCATATCCAGAATATTCTAACTTTATACCCAAAAGCTCTGCATATGTTTTGACATCACTTAAACTCCATCCAGTAAGATTTTCCATTATAAATTCATTACCATTTGTAAGTAAGAATAACTTTTCTCCTGCTAGTAAAACTTTGTTTTTCAGTGGATATTGATTAATAATATATTTACCATTTCCTAAGGTGATTACGTTTATTTTTTTGTTTTTTAAATCATCAATTGTGACATCAACTAACTTACTCATATAATTATCCAAAGTAATTAGTTTACTTAAATCACTATCATTTTTGATTTCTGTAAGTTTGGCGTAACTTGCTATTTCTTCAATTGCCGTTGTTATAACATTTGCCCATGAACTTAGATTAGTTTCTGGCTTTTTACCTACGGCATAAATGATATATTTCGGATTATCTGCAGGGAAAATACCAGCAAATGATTTAACATAATCATATGTTCCATCTAAATAACCCCCTTTTGGAGATGCTATTTGGGCTGTTCCCGTTTTTCCCATGATACTAACATTATCAACTTGCCAATATTTATTTATTTCAATCATTTTTTTCATAAGTTCATGCATTTTATTAACTGTTGATGTGCTGTACACCTTTTTTACTACTTCTCTTTTTCCTTCATAAGTTACATTGCCATTTTGATCAACAATTTTATCTACTAAATAAGGTTTTATAACATTTCCATCATTGGTTATACTTGTTAATGCTTGAAGCATTTGAATAGCGGTAACACTTACCCCTTGGCCAAAAGATGCTGTTGCTAGTTCTGATTCATAAACCATATCAATATCTCCGAGGGCTTCGTTTGAAAGTTCAATACCTGTTTTTTTTCCAAAACCTAAAGAATCATAATAACCACTAAGTTTATCAATGCCTAGTCTTAAAGCTAATGTTGTTGCTGCTACATTAGAAGAACGTGCAAAACCTTCATCAAAAGAAATTGTTCCCCATCCTTTTCTTTCTGAATCTCTTATAACAGTTCCATCTTTTAATGTATAAGAACCTGAAGCAAACAATTCATCACCTTGATATTTTCCTTCTTCGATAGCTGAAGCAAAAGAAAATACTTTCATAACTGAGCCCGGTTCATATTGATAACTTATAAGGGGATTCATATACTCTTTAATAGTATTAGTATCATTTGGATTAAAATTTGGACTTGTACTTGTAGCTACGATAGCACCAGTATTAGCATCCATAACAGTAAATACAGCCCAGTCTGTATTAAATTTTTCTTTCATTGTAGAAACCGCTTTTTCCGTAATAAGTTGAATACTGCTATCAATAGTTAAATATATATCTGAACCATTTTTGGCTTTTACAGTTTCTTCTGGACTATTTGGTATTTTATAATTACTTGATGTATATTTTAAATATTTTGTATAGCCATTTTCACCAGATAAAATATCATCGTAATAACCCTCAATGCCTAATTCACCTACGATTTTACCTTCATCATTATCTTTGGCATAACCTATTAAGTATGATGCAAATGTTGATTTGTTATAATATCTTTTTTTAGAATTTTTAATAAAATCAATGCCAGGAAGTTCTAGTTTTTCAATTTTAGCCTTGACTACTTCACTTATTCCATATCCGCCAGGTCTAAGTTCTACTTGATATAAATTTTTATTTAAAAGTTCTAGTATTTTGTCTTCCGTCATATTTAAAATTGGTGCTAGTGCTTTTGCAGTTCCTTCTTTGTCTTCAACATTTGTTTTATTTGATTTTAAGTAAGCAATAACTGTATAAGAATTTATTGTACTTGCTAATTCTTCTCCATTAACATCGTAAATACTTCCACGGTCAGCATATAATGTTTTTTTTACCGTCGCAATACTTGCAGCTTTTTCTTTTAAATTAATACCATCAACTTTGTTACTTAGAACAATATAAGAAAGTTTGGCAATTATTGCCATAAATAAAAAAACAACAGCTAAAATAATTAATTTTGAAATTTTAACTGTTGCTCTTTTTTTCATATTATTATCTCCTATTCTCCAACTGATTTTATATTACTATTATTATACGACAAACCATTTTCTTCGGCAATACTTTGAATGTTTTCTAAGCTTGCTAGTTCATCTATCTGCATAGAAAGGCCTTGATTTACTAATTCTTGTTTTTCAATATTTTTGTTTAATTTTTCTACATCGTTGTTAGTTTCTGATAAAAGCGATGATGTATAAACATTAAACATTGGAATTGCTAAAAGTAAGAATAACAGTAATACATACATTGCTTTTTCTCCTTTTAGAAGTTTCAACTTTTTATTCTTTTTAGCCACTTTAATCATATCCTTTCTATTACTCTTAATTTAGCACTTCTACTTCTGGAATTTTCCTCTAGTTCTTTTTCTCCAGGAAGTATTGGCTTTTTGTTTATTAATTTAATTTTTGGTTTGTAAGCTTCTGGCACTTCAACTAAACCTTTGACTAGTTCATCAACTTCAGATGCTTCTCTAAATATATTTTTAACAATTCTGTCTTCCAAAGAATGAAATGTTATAACACAGATTCTACCACCCTTTTTTAGTAAGTTTATGGCATTTGGCAAAACTTTTTCAAGTACTTTTAGTTCGTTATTAACCTCGATTCTAAGAGCTTGGAATATTTTTCTTTCTGGATGATTTTTGTAGAAGTAATTAGCTCCGGTTGAAGCCTTTATAACTTCTACAAGTTCTAGCGTTGTATTTATTTCTTGATGTCTCTTTTTAATATTTCTAGCTATTACTTTGCTTAATTTTTCTTCACCATATTTGAAAAATATGTTAGTTAGTGCATCTTCACTATAACTATCAATAATGTCTTTGGCACTTATTCCCTCACTAGACATTCTCATATCCAGTGGACCATCATGCATAAAAGAAAAACCTCTGGTTTCATCATCAATTTGTGGTGATGAGAAACCTAAATCAAAGATAATTCCATCTACAGGTCCAATATTTTCTTCGGCAAATACTTCTTTCATGTTAACAAAGTTTGTTTTAAAAATTTTAAAGTTATTACTTATTTTGCTTAAAACTTCATTTGAATAATTAACAGCTTTTTCATCTTGGTCAAAGCCATATAAATAACCATTAGGTATTTTTTTTAGTATTTCTTTGGAATCACCTGCATAACCAATTGTAGCATCGATATAAATTCCGTCATCTTTGATATTTAGATTTTCAATCAATTCCTTTTTAAGTACGCTATAATGCATTATTCTTCCCCCTCAAATAAGCTTTCTGCAATATTTTCTATTACATCTTCATTGTTTTGCATAAAATTGTTAAATGCGTTGCTATCCCAAATTTCCAAATGATCATTCACGCCGATTACGATACATTCTTTATCTAAACCGGCGTAACTAATCAATGGAGAGGTAATACTCATTCGACCTGAATTGTCGAACTTGCAGGCAGTAGCTCCTGAATAGAAAAATCGGGTAAATGTTCTGGTTACTTTTTTAGTGAAAGGTAGAGTATTAAGTTTGCCCACTAATTTTTCCCATTCTGGTAAAGAATAAACATATAAACATTTTTCAATACCTCTGGTTAGAATAAATTCTTGACCAATTTCTTCTCTTAATTTTGTTGGAATAACTAGTCGGCCTTTATCATCAAGATTGTGATGAAATTCGCCCAGTAACATCATATCCCCCACTTTCTCCCACAGACTACCACTGTCTTACTTATATACTATCAAAAACTAAAAAAAAAGTAAATACAGAATATCTACTTTTATAAAATAACTTTACAAGTTTACACAAATTTACAATATTTTTTTAATCGTTTATATTAGCTTTCTATTTTTTCCCATTTAGCTTCAAGTTTAATATTTTTTGTAATTGGTTTACTAAAATCAAATTTTTCTTCATTCAAATACCAGCCAAGGAATTTATATTCATCACTATCTGGAGCAGCTGGCTCAATTATTGTTTCACCTACTTTTACAGTTATTGGTGCAACTCCCGCACCAATTTTGGCAGCAAATTCAACAGTCACAGTCCTAAAATTTAAATAATAAATTATTCCTATTATTATAGCAACAATACCTAATATAAGTATTAGCCAACTTTTATTTTTCATAATTATCTTCCCTTTCCCAATTCTATTTCTTCTGTAAGTTCAATAACATGTACTTTTTTTAGTTCTAGTTCAAGTATATACAACTTTTTTAAATATTTTTCCATTATTTTTTCTTTTAAGCCTTTTTCTTTTAGTGAAAGTACATATTTTTTTATTCTATCTATTTCTGTATAGGCTTCTAAAACATCTCCACTTGTAGTATCTTCTTCTGATACTAGACCATAAACAAGTTTTAGTAGTTTTTCATATTCTTTATCTATTTTATTTGTCCAAACTTTACTTAATATTTCTGCATCTAATATGGTAACTTTTTTTACCCATTTATATGTCTTCTTTGGAGTAAATGTATAAGCTTCTTTTTCTTCCAACAACAAAATGTCATGGTCTTCAGGATTATTTTTTAATATATAACTAGTCATCTTTCTCCTCCATTAAGTCTGGTCTCAAAGTTTTAGTTTTTTCTATCTTTTTTTCTTTTCGATATTCATTAATTAATTTATGATTACCAGAAATAAGTACGTCTGGAACTTTTAAGCCTCGGTATTCCGCAGGTTTTGTATATGTTGGATAATCAAGTAAATTATCATTAAATGATTCTTCCTCAAGTGATGCTTTAGTTATAACATCTGGTAAAAGTCTTGCAATAGAGTCAGTAATAGCCATTGCGGGAATTTCTCCACCAGTTAGGATATAATCACCAATTGATATAACCTCATCAACAAGGGTTTTAATTCTTTCGTCAAATCCTTCATAGTGCCCACATATAATAATTAAATGTTTATGGTCTTTTAATCTTTTAGCAACAACTTGCTTATATTTAGTTCCTTCTGGACTTAGAAGTATTATGTATGCATCGCTTTTATCAATACTATCTAAACACGCAAATATTGGTTCACATCTAAGAATCATTCCTGCCCCACCACCATATGGAGTGTCGTCAACTTGCTTATTATTTAATGGTGAATAATCTCTAAAATTGATTAAATTTACTTCAAGTTTACCTTTATTAATTGCTCTTTTGATTATAGATGTATTTATAAATCCTTCAAACATCTCAGGAAAGAGTGTAAGTATATCTATCTTCATTAAAACCTCCCTATAGTATTAAATTCTTAGCATTTTTAGTATATATTTTTTTCTTTTTTAAATCAATTTTTATTATATACTCACTTACATAAGGAATATAAAACTCTTTTGTACCTTTTACTTTGATAAGTAAGTTAGCACCTCTTTCGACTGCAATAATTTTGCCTAAATCATTTTTACCTTCAATCACATCACAATTGATTAAATCTTTATATAAAAATTCATCTTCTTCTAAATGTAAATCTATTCTTTTTATATAGATATTAAAACCAACATATTTTAAAATATCATTAATATTTTTTAAATCATCTATTTCTACTAATATATAGTTTTTGTGATAACGAATACCACTTATCTCATGTTCAATATTATTTATAAGTATTTTATTACCTACTTTATAAGCTTTATCACATTTTTCAAAATCACTTATTACTTTAAGTTCACCTTTAATACCAAAAGTACTAACTGTTTTACCAATATATATCATTTCATTCATGATTTACCTCATACATTATTATACTTGCAGCAACTCCAGCATTAAGTGATTCGCAAGCATCACTAATCTTTATGTTTATAAATTCATCACATAAATTTTTAATGTTATTTGACATGCCACTTCCTTCATTGCCTATTACAATTGCTACATTTTTCTTCGGGATATCCCTTACATCTACGCCCTTATTTACATCTGTTCCAACGATTTTATAGCCTAAATTTTTAAGAACTGGGATAGCTTCTTCTAAATTTCTTCGAATAATATTTAAATTGAATATCATACCTTCCGTTGCTCTTACCACTTTTGGATTGTATAAGTCAACAGATGTATCACTTATTATAATAGTATCAATATTAAATGCTACACTACTTCTAATTATGGTTCCTAGATTTCCCGGATCTTGCAGGTTATCTAAAATAATAACGTTGCCATTGACACTATCTTCAGGAATAAATTTAACCACTGCAGCGTTATAACTAATTGACTTTTGATCACTTATTTTTTCCATTATTTCTTTAGTTACATAAAAGTCAGCATTTTCATCTACACAACTTATAATGTATTCAATTAAATTATTTTTTCTAGCTTCCTCGATTAGATGATCGCCTTCTACAATAAATCTTCTTTCTTTATCTCTTGTCTTTTTATCTTTTAAACTAACCCAATACTTAACATTGTTATTATGACTACTCGTAATTTTCATGATTTCAACCTCTTTCTAGCTTCTTTATAATTTGGACATGCAAGGCTCACTAAATGCCAAAAATTTTTACTATGATTTGCTTCAAAAAAATGACATAGTTCATGAATTATAACATAGTCAAGTAAATCAATGTCTTTTTTTAAAAGTTCAGTATTAAGTGTTACTGTTTTCCTACTGGGATTACACACTCCCCATCTAGTTATCATACTTCTAAACTTAAGAGTAAAATCTGGTAAATTAGAAAAACATTTCTTAGCTATTTCAACCTCACTTCTAAAAATTCTTTCAACTTCTGCCTTATAAAAAAGCTCTAATGCTTTCATGGATGGTGCATATACTTTATCGCCCTCAAACTTTATTCCTTCAACTTCTTCTTTTATTTCAATAAAATATTTTTTACCAAGATATAAAAACAATTCGTTATCATGAGCTTTTTCATAAGCTTTATCATACATTTTTAAGATACTTTCTTCATTTTCACCTATCATTTTAAGAATATTATCTTTTCCTAAATATATTGGGCATGTTACATATATTTTTAAATCCTCTTTAACTCTAAAATAAATATTTTTATTGTTTTTTCTAACTATTACTACTTCAATTTCTTTACCATTACTTGCTTTGTATGTCATTTTTTAGTAAGTCCCTTATTTCTTCTAAAGTCTTAAGTTCAACACTTTTAGATGGTGTTTTAGTTTTTTCTTCTTTGTGAGTTATCTTGTTTAATGCTTTAACAATTAAGAATAAACAAAAAGCTACTATTAAAAAATCAATTACACTTTGAAGAAATGCCCCATACATAATCTTAGTATCTTTAAATGTAATAGAAAGGCTAGAAAAATCAACGCCTCCAATAATAAGACCAATAACTGGTGTAAAAATATTGTTAACTAAACTAGTTACAATCGAAGAAAAAGCACCTCCAACAATAACCCCAACTGCTAAATCTAATACATTGCCTCTGTCAATAAATTTTTTAAATTCTTTAAACATCAAAATCAACTTCTTTCTTTAAATATTTTAACATAAAAAACTTAATATGTATATTCTAAATTTGTTTATTTCTAATGCGTTGGATATAAGTTGGAGAGGTATTTGCTCTTATGACTAAGTAAATTTTAATTTGTTTTTAAGTAAGATAATATTATTTTATATAGAAAAGTTAAAAAAATTTATAACTTGTATTGAATATTAGCTTAAAATATTGTATAATTATATCATATCTTATAAAGAGTGATGGAGGGACTAGCCCTTTGAAATCACACCAACTTATTAAATTAGGTGGTAATGCTAGAACTATAAGATACTTTCCTATCATCCAAGGTTATTCTTGGATGCTTTTTTATTTCTATGTTTACAATTTTTACATAATAAATCCCCGCTTTTAAGCGAGGTTATTTTTTATTTATGGCGTCCTTGGCAGGAATCGAACCTGTGACCTAATGCGTCGGAGGCATTCGCTCTATCCTACTGAGCTACAAGGACCCACAAATATTTTATCATTAATTTTTAGAAATAGCAATTAGCACTCTATTTTCATCTACAAAAAATTCTTCATTTGCATTTTCATTATATTCTAACTTAGTTGCAAGAGTTTCTTTCTTAATATAATCACTAAAGTCTTCAATTGCATTTTTGACAGTATCACCTGCATTATAACTAATACTTATTCTATCAGTAAGTTCATAGTTATTATTTTTTCTCATTTGTTGTACTTTTGATACTATTTCACGAGCGATACCTTCATTTACGAGTTCTGGTGTAAGAGTGGCATTTAAAATAACAAAGTTATTATTTTCCATTCCTACATCAAAACCTACTTTGGCATCTATTCTTATATCAACCATATCACTATAAATATCAGTATCATTACCAGCGATATTCATCTTTATACTTTCATTATTTTGAAGTTTCTTAATATCAGTTAAACTTAAATCTAGTAATTTTTCTTGGAATTCTTTAAGATTTTTGCCAAATACTTTACCTACCACTCTAAAGTTTGGTTTAACAGTGAAGTTCATATAAAGTGATGTATCTTGAATATATGTAACTTTCTTAACATTTAATTCTTCTTTGATTAGTTCAGTAAGTTCTCCTATTATCATACTATTCTTACCATCAATTAGAATTTCACTTAAAGGTTGACGTACTCTTAGTTTTTGTTCTTCACGAATATTTCTACCAATACTTATAAGTTCACGAACTAAATCCATTTTTTCTTCAAGTAAATCTTCTAACTTACTTTCATCATATTTTGGAAAATCAGCTAAATGAACAGATTTTTCTCCAGTTAAATTAGTATACATTTCTTCAGAAAGATATGGAACTATCGGAGCCATCATCTTAGATAAGCCAACTAAAACTTCATAAGTTGTAATGTAAACAGACTTTTTACTATTATCTAAGTTACTTGCCCAGAATCTATTTCGGTTTCTTCTTATGTACCAGTTAGATAAATCATCAGATACAAAGTCAGTTAACGATCTTACAACTTTATTTAAATCATATTCATCATAAGATTCAGTAACATATTTTAATAATCTATTGTATTTACTTATTAACCATCTATCAATATCTTCTCTTTCTTCTAAAGGTATATTACACGCATTTATATCAATATCATCAATATTAGCATACATTGAGAAGAAGTTATAAGTATTTTTAAGGGGATTAAAGAATTTAGAATGAACTTCTTTTAAACCATTTATATCAAATTTAAGTGGTACCCAGACAGGTGAAACATATGGAAGATAAAATCTAACAGTATCTGCACCATATTCCTTCATCGTAGTAAATGGTTCAACAATATTACCCATTGTTTTACTCATTTTTTTACCATTTGCATCTAAAAGTAAATCATTAACTAAAACATTTTTATATGGACTTACACCTTTTACAAATGTAGAAATAACTAAAAGTGTATAGAACCATCCACGTGTTTGGTCAATTCCTTCACAAATGAAATCTGCTGGAAATTGTGTTTCAAATAAATCATTATTTTCAAATGGATAATGATATTGAGCAAATGGCATAGATCCTGAGTCAAACCAACAATCTATTACATCTTTACATCTAGTCATAGCTTTACCACATTCAGGGCATTTAAGATGAACTTCGTCAATATATGGTCTATGTAGTTCAATTGATTCATCAATATTTTCAATTGCTTTTTCAACAAGTTCCTTGCGTGAACCAATCATTTCTGTGTGTCCACATGAACAAATCCAATAAGGAAGTGGTGTTCCCCAGTATCTAGAACGAGATATTGCCCAGTCATTTAAATTTTCTAACCAGTTACCAAATCTTTTTTCACCAACATATGATGGATACCAATTAACAGTTTTGTTATTAGCAATTATTTTATCTTTAATCTTAGTTATTTCAAGATAATAGCTTGGTTTAGAATAATAAATAAGTGGTGTATGGCATCTCCAGCAATGAGGATAGTTGTGAACTATTCTTTGTTTTTTAAATAATTTATCATTTTCTTTTAAATATTTGATTACTTCGCTATCAGCATCAAATACAAGCATGCCTTTCCATGGTCCTTCAGTATATTTACCATCTTCACCAACTGGATTTAAGTATGGTAAATTATATTTACGACCAACACTAGCATCATCCGCTCCGAATGCTGGTGCTAAGTGTACTACCCCAGTACCATCTTCAGCAGTTACATACTTATCACAACAAACAAAGAATCCTTTTTTGTTAACAGAAAGTTCTGGTATTAATTGTTCATATTCAGTATACTCTAAAGTACTTCCTTTAAAAGTATCAAGTATTTGTGCATCTTCACCTAAAACTTTAGAAATAAGTGATGTTGCTAAAATAAATTTAGTACCTTTACTTAAAACTAAAGAATAGTCATAATCGGGGTTTACACATAAACCAACATTGGAAATTAATGTCCATGGTGTCGTTGTCCAAACTAAGAAGTAAACATCTTCACCCTTTTTTTTCATTGGTACAATTACAGTATCAACACTCATTTCTTCATATCCTTGAGCAACCTCATGCGATGCAAGACCAGTTCCACATCTTGGACAATAAGGAAGAATTTTTACTCCTTCATAAAATAATCCTTCTTCAAAAAACTTCTTTAATATCCACCATTCTGTTTCAATATAATTATTATCATATGTAACATATGGATGTTTAATATCTATAAATTGTCCCATTTTTTCTGTTAAATCGGTAAATGTATCTTCGTTTTTCCAAACACTTTCACGACATTTTTGATTAAATTCTTTGATACCATATTTTTCAATATCTTTTTTACCAGTAAAGCCTAGTTCCTTTTCTACTTGTAGTTCAACTGGCAGCCCATGAGTATCCCAACCAACTTTACGAAGGACTTTATACCCTTGCATAGTTTTATACTTGCAAATAGTATCTTTTAGAAATTTTGCTACCATATGATGAAGTCCCGGATGACCATTAGCTGTGGCAGGTCCATCATAGAAAACAAAATATGGGGCATCTTTCCTGTTTTCAATTGTTTCATTTAGGATATCTTCGCTTTTCCATTTTCCAAGTATTTTGCCTTCAACTTCAGAAACACTTTCTTTACTTAAACTTTTAAATCTTTCCATTTTCTTACCTCCAAAATAAAAAGGATAGCACCAAAAGGAGTCAATATATGACGGTACCATCCTTTAATTAACTTAATTATGATAACGGAATAACCCGATTAATCTCCGTAAGTGATCCATATTTAATTCTTTTATTAGCTTACACCAAATGCTAACTCTCTTTAAAAAGACTTTTAAATAACGTCTTACATCACTGATTACTTAATATAGTATACAATAATTTGTTTTTATATTCAAGTAAAATTAAAATAATGTTATTAAAAATGTATTTAGCAACAAGCATACCATTTTTTTGCGGAATAAATGTGTTTACTTGTTGCTTAATCATATATTATCATACTTGATTATCAATTGCAAGTATTTGTTGCTTATTTTTTGAAATATCTATAAGTTTTATGATTTTCTAGATTTACACCAGATGACTCAGCTAACTTTGAAACTGTTACAACACGGTAGCCATTAACATATAATAGTGGCAATAATTTGTCAATTGCTTCAACACTAGTTTGATGAATATCATGAAATAAAATAATGTTACCATCATTTACTTTTTCTAAAACATAATTAGTTAAATATTCACTATTTCTATGACGCCAATCCATAGTATCAATATTCCAAAGAATGAACGAAGCATCTAATGAATCTTTTATTTTATTATTAATTTCACCATATGGAGGACGAATTAAATGGAATGTATCACCAGTTATACTTTTTAACATTTCATTACTTTGGGCAAATTCTTCTTTGATGGTTTCTAACTTTTGTCTTTTAAAATTTTTATGGCTATATGAATGATAACCTATTTCCATCCCACTTTCATGAACTTTTAAAACAGTATCTTTATATATATCTATATTTTTTCCTAACATAAAAAATGTGGCAGTTGCTTTATTATTTTTTAAAATATCTACTAAAGCGCTTGTATATGGTCCGGGTCCATCATCAAATGTTATAGCAATTATTTTTTTACTTCCATCTATTTTACTTCCATCTTCATTTTCATATGTTTTATCAAGTTTCACAGTGATATCTAGACAATCTTTTATTTCATTAAAGTTTATATGAAGTGATAATTCTTCATTAACCACAGGTTCTATTGCATAATCATAATAGTATATTATAAGTTCATTTTCTTTAATATAATAACTATTTGTTTTGTCATGTAATTTTAATTTACTTGCTATAAAATTTGGATATTTTAAATATAAAAGATCTTTTACTTTCTCCCAAAAAGTGTCAACCATATCTGGTTTTAAAATATTTTCTATGGAAACTTCCTCACCAGTTTTAAAATTAAATATTTTTGATATATATCTATCATCTTCCATGCTAACTACATTTGTAATTTTATTATCAAAATCTATTTCATCTACTAAATTATTTAAAGTACTTATGTATTTGCTTATTTTGGCATTTTTTATTTCTTTTGAATTACTTAATACCGGTAGGGAAAAAGAAAAAATTTTAAATGAAGATGCTGTTACAAGCATAAAAATACTTATAACTATAGAAAATACTACACTTTTTTTGAGCTTTAATTTTCTTTGTTTCTTCATTTAAAACATCCTTTTTATATATTTTTAATATTCTTTTTATTAAATACTACAAATGATGTTATAACCATTATTAAGAAATATACTATACATACAATAATTGCATGAGTTAAACTTGTGCCATAAGGACTTGTTCCTCCAAATAAATAAACGTTAAAATCCCAGTTAGTTGTTACAAAATATTTAAGTATTTCTATTTTGTACATTGTTGCAAACATGTTTATAATTGAAGAGCCAATTACACCAGCAAAAGTTATTACTATTGCAAGAGCAGTATTACCAATAATTGTTGATGCAGCAAATGCTAATGT
This sequence comes from uncultured Bacilli bacterium, assembly GCA_934085825.1. GTDB lineage: Bacteria > Bacillota_I > Bacilli_A > RF39 > UBA660 > Onthocola_B. The sequence continues at coordinate 135,085 of CAKOHR010000002.1, forward strand.
TATAAGTAATAATATTTGTGGTAAATTAGCAATTGAATATATAAGTACATATTTAAATAAACTCATTTCTTCTAAACTTTTGGCTTTTAAATTATACTCAACAACATGATTGCTTAAAGAATCAAAACCTAGGAATAAACCACCTATTACAATTTGCATTAAATACGCAATTATAATAAATAATATTGTAAGTAATATAACCGTTATAAATTTAGAAAGTAAAATTGTACTTCTTTTATATGGAGTTGTAAGAAGTGATTTAATTGTCCCTTTATTATATTCTTCACTTACTATAGCACCAGATATCATAACACCAAATACAAGGATTAGAAAAATATATTCTCCATAAAAATTAGTCAATATAAATCTTAAATCTCCTGCATTATTAATATCCTCTTTATTTTCTAAAATATACCTAGATTTATAATAATTTTTAACCGTTTCTTCTAGATCTGTTTTAGTTTCTTTGTTTGTGGTAGTTTCATAATTTTTAACAGATGATGCACTATGGGTGATATCCTTGATTGCATTATTTAAATAGTCATTGCCATACTTTATATTTTCTTTTAGACGATATTCATCCATTTCAATTCCAACATTAGTTGCATAAATTTGAGTTTCTAATTCTCTTTTTTCTTTATCACTAGTGGCATTTTTTAAACTTTCTTCATAATTTTTTAATTCTTCTTTTAAATTATCTAGATTGATATTTACAAAATATTTCCAATTGTCACTTTCTAATGCTTCTTTAACAGTTTTGTATTCTTTTTCAATATTTGAATCCAAATAGTCATTATCTTTAGCAGAATAATAATTACTTACTACTCCATACGCATCATCCATGACATAGTATTGCCATGTTTTATTATTATATTTTTGACTTAATTCATTCATTTCTTTATTTATTTTATTTTCAGTAGCATTTCCCGTATCTAAGTCATAATATGTACTTGCTTCAGTATAATAAGTTTCTTCATGACTTATTAAATATGATACTAAGGTAATAAATAAAGCAGTTATAATCAATACAACATATGTACCTTTTTTATGTAATATTTTATATATTTCATTTTTTATTAAATTAATCATTATTTTTTTTACCTCCAGTCTTTTTTAAGAATGCTTCTTCTAAAGTTAATTCTTCCATCTTAACTTCATATATATCAATATTCTTCTTAACTAAAGTCTTTATTAATTTAGCTATTTCTTCTTTACTTCCATTATAAGCAAACTTTCTTTTCTTTACTTCATATATGCCTTCTATTTCAAGATTATCAGTATTACTTACTTTAAATACATATTTATTACCATTACTTTTAAATTCACTTACATTGCTAGTTTCTATAATTTTCCCATTATCAATTATTAAAACTTTATTACAGAAACTTTCTAGTTCTGCTAAGTTATGACTAGATATTAAAATTCCCATTCCATCACTTGCTAACTTCTTAAGTAGGTTTCTTAAATCTTTGATTCCTTCAGGATCAAGTCCGTTCGTTGGTTCATCAAGTATTAATATATTTGGCTTGTTGATTAAGGCTCTAGCTATGCCTAATCTTTGGCGCATACCTAAAGAATATTTACTTACTTTATCATTTATTCTTTTATCTAAGTCTACCAGTTTTACAATTTTTTTAATTTCTTCGTCTGTTACTTTCTTATATAGACTAGCCATCATTTTTAGATTTTGCCACCCAGTTAAGTACATATAGGTATCTGGATTTTCAACTATTGCCCCTACTTTTTCAATAGCTTTAACAAAATCTTTTTCAATATCATAGCCATTAATCATTACCTTTCCTTGATTCATTTTTTGAAGGCCTAAAATAAGCTTAATCGTGGTTGTTTTACCACTACCATTTGGCCCAATAAATGCTAAAATATCTCCCTCATCTATTTCGAAGGAAACGTCTTTTAAAATTTGTTTTTTACCAAAACTCTTACACAAATTTTGACATTCTAATAATTTTTTCATAATATATTTTCCTTTCTCCCATATTATAGCACATAGAAAAATAGATGCATTATACTTTACATCTATTTTACATATATTTTTATTTATTCCGAGAAAATCATTTTTTTTCATTTTTTCGGAATTGATTATCTTTTAAAAGTTTTAAAATATACATCTTTTAGTCTATCACTTGAAACATGAGTATAAATACCCGTTGTACTTAGATTAGCATGACCTAAAAGCTCTTGAACAGTTCTAATATCGGCACCATTATTAAGTAGATGAGTAGCAAATGTATGTCTAAGTGTATGCGGAGTCACATGAGTTTTAATTGATATATGTTTCATAATATCTTTAATAATGTATTCAACTTCTTCAATAGTTAGCTTTTCTCCTTTTTTATTTGTAAATAGATATCCTTTTCTATCTTTGCCATGTAAATACATTTCTAGATACTTACTTGCATAGTCACCAAAATATACAATTCTTTCTTTACTTCCTTTACCCATTACTTTAATAGTTTTATTTCTTAAATCTATATCATTTATTTTTACATTTACCATTTCTCCTACTCTACAACCAGTTGAATAAAACATTTCAATTAACAATCTTTTTTCCAGACCATCTTCTGTAGATATATCAATAGATTCAAGTATTTCTTCTATTTCATTATAGTTTAAATAATTAGGTAACTTTTTTTCTAATTTAGGATTTTTAACATTTAAAAATATATTACTTTTAATAAGTCCATTTTCAAGTAAATAGTTATAAAAGGTTCGCAAAGCACTTATTCTTCTAGATATAGTAGTATTCTTTAAATTACATGTATCTAAATATTTCAAGTATCCTCTTACATGTATATTCTCTATATTTAAAAAGTCTATCTTACGTGAATTTACATACTTAAAAAAATCAGTTAAATCTAACTGATAATTTTTAATTGTATAATCTGAGTAATTAACTTCATCTTTTAAATAATGTAAGAATTTATCTATTTCTTTCATCTTCGTTATCTCTTTCTAATAAAACGTTTTTCAAATTATCAAATTTTTCTCTTAACTCTTGGAGTTTTCGTTGATCATATACCATATCACTACGACATTCAGTTATTTCTTGATAATGTACTCCTGGAGTTTTGATTCGTTCTTCACAGGCTTTGATATCTTGCATTAAATCTACTATTTCCTCATTTATATGCTTTAGTTCATTACCTAGAAGTATTGTAAATTCATGGTTTGTAATAGGATTCATAAGGGCTACTTCTTCATCGGTTAAATTTTCTGTTTCTTCCATGTGTTCTTTACGATATTCATCAATAAGTATTTTTTGATATTCTTTTGTTTTTTCATTTAAAGTCATATTTATTCCGCCTTTTCTACACGTATATAACCCTTTAATTCTTTTTCTAAATTATTGTTTTGATTTTCACTTAAATTAACATATGTAACTTTGGCATTCCATTTTTCAAGTTTTTCGCTTTCGGTTGTAAGAAGCCTATTTCTTGTTATATAAAATTTTCCAATAGAGGTTGTAATATCAAATCCTTTGATAGTGTTTCCTTGACCATCAACAACACTTACATAATTTAATCCTTCAACACTAGTTACTTCATTTCCATCATAATCTTTAACTTCTAATATTAGTTCTGGTTTTTTTTCACTAGTAGAATAAGTTAGTGTATTACTTTCAATATTTAAATATATGTTGTATTTGATACTGGAAATTTCACTACCTTCTTCACGTCTTAGATAAGCACTAGCAAATGTTTCAGAGGATAGATTTCCCATTTTATCTTTAAAATTGTTTACATCTGGATATATACCAATTGGATTTCCAGCATCGAATAAAATATAATTAAGTGTTGCTGTACTAGTTTCTATTTTAGGTGAAAAACGAGCCACCCGAACCATAGTAAAGTATGCATATGTTGCACCAGTTACAAGCATTAAGAGTGAAAACACATATAATGCTGTAATAATATTTCTAAATTTTTTACTCATTTAATCACCTTTTCTATTTTTTTATAGTAAAAATTGTTTCTTTAACGTAGCATCTACGCATAATGTTCAAAACTTTGTCACTAACTTTTGCTATCGCCACTGCCTCGCCTGCCAACAGTGCAGACGCGGCAGCCTTTTGTTTCTCTCAAAGCCTACCTCTTCCTTCTCACTCCAGCTGAACTTTGCGCGGCCTGCCCAGCACGCGGACGCGCTGGACAGGCATGACCTAAAGCACTAGTTTATTACCATCGGGTCGTCGGCGCTGCCACTCCCCGATACATAAGTTATGGAAGACTCAAGATTGAAGGACGGCCTCACGCCACCACTGCCGTTATCCACATAGCTGCGGTCCACGAAACCATCGCTGTTCAAAAGGAACGCACTGCGCGGAATGTCCGCATAACGGGAAATAGTCCATTCCCATAAGCCCATAAACATCCAATTTGATGTTGTAGCTGCTCTATAATCTTTTGTTGCATCACTATTATATCCAGGATATGTCCAATATGTTGGATCTGCTGCGTAGCCATAATCACTTACATACATTAAACCCATTTTTGCTGTGTATTCTGTAGCATTATCTGTACTATTTGTCGTTACTGGATTTACTATTTCATTTTGATATGCTACATTCATTGCTGCTTCACCTATTTTTGTCCAAGTGTTTCCCCCAACTTTCCATGTTGTTGTCGCTATTTTATTTGCCCATTCTGTTCCTATATTTGTTATGAAATTTGTGTTTAAATTTGTTTTATTTAACATGCTTTCACTCCATGTGTTTTTACTTGTTGAGTTATTCCAATAATAGATATTTATTGTTGTCAAACTTCCTTTGTATGTGGAATAGCTACTTTTCGAAAATATACTTGGTTTATAATCTCCATCTGTTCCAAGTAAATTACTATTTGCATAATCATATTTGATTACTTTTACTTTATCTCCAAATACTCCGATTATTCTATACAAATTATCTGTTGGACATGGCGTTGTATTGGTTCCAAAACATACATAGTTATTTGGATTTGCTCCAGCATATCTATATGAGTTATCTTCTGCTCCATTTGCTAAGCTTGCATCATGATAATACATTCCATTATCTCCTTGTGTTCCTGTGTAAAGTTTTGCTACATGACATGATAATGTATTATCATTACAATTTGTGTGTAAAGCATATTTTTCCTTTTGTACCATAACTTTGGCACTCATACTTTTGCCAGCATTGTTATTTTGGCTTGCATCATAGTTTACAAATGTTACTGCTATATTCCACTGTTCTTCTTTACTTGGTGTTGCTGTTATTTCTCTGTTATTAAATAGTGTTATTACTCCCTTTTTATTTGTTATGTCATATCCAGAGATACTTGTACCACTTGCATCTTTTACAGAGGTATGTGTTAAACCAGCAATATCTGTTATTTCGGTTCCTGTGCTATCAGTTACTGTCATTATTATTTCTGGGGTACTATCATCTATTGAATATGTAAATGTATTATTTTCAATATTTAAATAAACATAATAATGTTCTGTTGCGGTATTAGTCTTGTTATTGGCTGTTAGATTTACTTTAGCAAAAGTGTTTCCAACTCGATTTCCTTTTCCACTTGCAAAATTATCTTGATCTAGTGTAAAGGAAATAGGATTACCTACCGAAAATGTAAATGTATCTACGGTGTAAGATGAAACCTTGATATCTGCAGATTTTGGGTCTCCACCTTGAGCTTTAAAATAGGCATATGTTGCCCCTACCACTAGTAATACTAGGGTTATTATTGTTATTACACTTAGAATAATTGATTTCTTTTTTGACATATAACTTGCTCCTTTTTATCATAAGTCAATTATATAATAAATTGATATTTTATTCAATGATTTTTTAAAATAATATTGCCAAAAATATATTTTTAAGGTAAAATTAATATAGAGAGAAGGTATACAAATGAAAAATAATGTTAATGACTTAGATTATTCTGTTGAAACTTTTTTTAATCACGACGGGTCAAAAAAAGATACAAAAATAGATGAATCAATAAAAACTTTTTTTAATAATGATGGTACTAAAAAAAGTTCAAGAATGGATGAAGTTGTTAGAAAAAGTACTAAATGTACTCCCACTAAAAATGTAAGACGTGTTAAACAAAAACCAAAAGGAACGAAAAAATTTGCTATAAAAATTATTGTTCTAGTTGCCGTCGGTACTGGTCTTGTAACTACAACTAGTCAATTAAAGACTGCTATAGATACTACTAATGAGGCTTTTGCTGTTAGAAGTACCATTGGAAGTTCAGTAAGTGATAATATAAATTATGGTTCATATAATCCAAATGAACAAAAACCATATTGGGATTATGATGTTGATTCTATGGCGCAGGATGTTTTAACTAAAAATAAAGAATATGATATTGATACAAGAATATATGGATGTTATTCTAGATTAAATGATTATAGAAAAGAATTCTATATGAATAAAATTTTTGAAAAAATGTCTAAAATAGTTTCTAGTTCTCCAGATTCATATACTGATGAAGAAATAAAAGCTTGTTTACATGGTTCATTTGATAGTTATTTAGAAAGTAAAGGTGTTTCACGGGCAGAATATTGCAAAATAATGGATGAAGTTGTTCGAGCATATGCAAAAGAAAATATATCTCATGAAGAAATAAATGATTTATTAGAATCTATGAATGGAGGTTCAAGATGAATGAAAATGTAGAATTAGTAACATTAGATGATGGTAAAAATTATTTAGTTACTGCTGAACTTGTTATTAATAATATTAAATATATTTATTTAACTAATGAAGATGATGTTGCAGATTTTTGTATTAGAAAAATAAATAATATTAATGGCGAAGAATATTTAGTTGGTTTGGAATCAAAAGATGAAGTTATGATGGTTCTTAAAGAATTTTCTACTAAATTTAAAAATGAATAAAGCGTTTTGCTTTATTCATTTTTTAATATTGTCTTCCGATATATAATCTGGTTTTTGCTTCTTTGCCACATACTGAGCATGGACCAGTTATTTTTTCATTTTCAATTAAACATCTTGATTTTATACCAAAATCATCTTTAACTTTATTTTCACATTCGACATTTCCACACCAATTAATTTTAATAAATCCGCCATCTTTTGTAGTAGCTATATTTGTAATTTCATCATAATTGCTTGCTTCATATATCATACTATCACGTCTTGCCTTAGCTTTTTCAAACATATCTTTTTGAATTATCTTTAATAATTCATTTATTTTTGGTACAATTTCTTCAAAAGTAACCTCTATTTTTTCTAAAGTGTCCCTTCTTACTAAAGTTACTTGATTCTTTTCTAAATCTCTCTTACCTAGTTCTATTCTAACTGGATATCCTTTTACTTCAGCTTCGGCAAATTTAAATCCTGGAGTTTTATCTCTTTCATCAACTTTAAATGTAATATTATTATTTTTTAAACTTTCTTTTAATTCTTCAAGTTTTTCTTTGACATCTCCGATTGGAATAATAATTGCCTTATATGGAGCAATTTTAGGTGGAAGTACAAGTCCATGATCATCTCCATGGGTCATTATAATTGCTCCGATCATTCTAGTTGTAACTCCCCAGCTAGTTTGATATGGAGTTTTTTGTGTATTATCTTTATCAGTAAATTTAATACCAAATGCTTTAGCAAAATGATTACCAAAATAGTGACTTGTCCCATTTTGAAGAGCATAGCCATTATACATCATTGCTTCTAAAGTATATGTTTCTTCAGCACCTGCAAATTTTTCTTTTTCAGTCTTTTTACCTGTTATAACTGGTAAAGCTAAATAGTCTTCTTGAAAAGTTTTATAAACATTAAACATTCTAAGTGTTTCTTCTCTAGCCTCTTTGCTAGTAGCATGCATTGTATGCCCTTCTTGCCATAATATTTCTCTACTTCTTAGAAATGGTCTAGTTGTTTTTTCCCATCTTACTATTGTACACCACTGATTATAAAGAATTGGTAAATCTCTATAGGTATTAATTATTTTTTTATAATGGTCACAAAATAATACTTCACTAGTTGGTCTTACACACATTCTTTCTTCAAGTTTTTCTTTACCGCCATGTGTAACCCAAGCAACTTCTGGAGCAAATCCTTCAACATGTTCTTTTTCAATATTTAAAAGTGACTCAGGAATAAACATAGGCATTTGTACATTTTCATGCCCTGTTTCTTTAAACATTCTATCAAGTACTTTTTGCATTTCTTCCCAGATAGCATAACCAAGTGGTCTTATAATCATACTTCCTTTAACACTTGAGTAATCTACTAAATCAGCTTTTTTACATACATCTGTATACCATTTAGCAAAATCTACATCTCTATTTGTTATATCTTTTACTTCCATAAACTCACCTATTCTGCTTTAAATTCTTTTAATTCATTATCTTCAGTTAAAATTTTATTTACTTTTTGCGTAGCATCATTTAATTTTTCACCACAATACTTAGCTAATTTCATAGCTTCAGTATATTTATTAATTGCATCATCTAAATTTACATTACCACTTTCTAACTCTTTAACTATAGTTTCTAGCTCCTCAAGTGAACTTTCAAAATTTTTATTTTCTTCCATATTTGTTCTTCCTTTCTTTTTTATTATAACATTTATTTTAATAATTTACTATTGCTAGTTATTTTATCTTTATTTTCTTTTTCTAATACTTTTAAACTTTTTTCTGGAGTTGGATAATCTTCTGGCATTGTTCCTCCCAGTTCTTTTATAGTATTTCTTATTTTTTTACCTACTTCGTAGTGCACATCATTTGCATTTACTTCTCCCTTAACATTATCTCTTTTTAATTTTTGTTCTGTTTGAGAAATTCTAAAAAGATTTGCTATTAGTTCATCACTGCCCATATTATCTAAAATATCTTCTCTATATCTTAATCCTTTTCTTTTGGCAATGTCATTAGCAGCCTCACCATTATATAATCCTTTATAACCAGCATTATGAAACTTATCAAAATTCTTTACTCCAGCATCTTTAGCTGCTTGGTTCAAAGAATAATTACCTTTTTTAGTTAAATTTCTTTGATAAAATCTTTTTTCATCTTCTGTTAAACTAGAATATTCTCTTTCTGAAATTTCTTGTTTTCTAGTTTGAACAGCAAAATATGTTTGTGCAAGAGCTATCGTCTTCTTTCTTGAATCACCATTTTGAGCAATTAAGTAACATGCATAGCGGGATAATTTATAATCTTCGATTTTTCTTTTTGTTTTAGACCCTATTTCGACCATTTTTCCCAAGTGGGAAAAATGGTCATCAATAGCATAATTGCTATTTTTACAAGAAATTGTCGCATTATTAATTACATTATTGAATTTATCCCACCTTTTATATTCTAAAACAACCATGAGTTCCCTTGCAAGCCAATAATCATTACCATTTTCATCAACATGTTTTACATTTTCAAAAATACTATTATTTAGCATTAATTCATTCATTTTTCATTCCCCCTTAAATTGTATTTACAAATTATTTATTTAACTTCACATTTTTTCCAATAAATCCTACCATTTTATCGGCACCGACAAAATGGTAAATATTACTTATTTTTCTACAACTTTAGCTTTAATAGCCCCTTCATGTAACTTAACATTAATAATATCATCAATATTTACGTCATTACTAGATTTAATTACTTTATTATTAATTGTTGCTAGTGAATAACCTTTTTCTAAAATGCCTAGGGGATTAACAAGTTTCAATGTATTAATCAGTAGATTATATTCATTTTTCTTTTTATCAATTAAACTCATTGGATTTTGAAGAGCAACAGACATTTTAACTTTATTAAGCTTTATTTCATTATTTTGAATTATTACTTTAATATCTTTATTTAATTTATCTATTAAAGTATCCAATTTTTGTTCTTTCATTTCATACATAGTCATTGGATTTTTTAAAATAAAACTATTTTTTAAACTTCTCCATTTAATAAATTTAGTATTAACCATATTCTTAATATTCTTATTAAGTCTAATCTTATAATTATTAAGTAAAGTATTTATATCTAATACCGTTGGCACTGCCATTTCTGCAGCTCCGGTCGGAGTAGGAGCCCGCAGGTCTGCTACAAAATCTGCTATTGTCCAATCAATTTCATGACCAACAGCACTTATAATCGGGGTCCTACATTCGTAAATTGCATGAGCTACTATTTCTTCGTTAAATGCCCACAAATCTTCAATTGAACCTCCTCCACGGCCAACAATAATAGTATCTACACCAAACTCATCAGCTCTTTTAATTTGTCTTACAATATCTGGAGCAGCGTCTTTACCTTGAACTAAACAAGGAAAAAGTATTGCTTCACAAACTGGGTATCTTCTTCTTATTGTACTCATGATATCCCTTACAGCTGCTCCCGTTGATGCCGTAATAACTCCGATTTTTTCAGGAAATTTTGGTATTGCTTTTTTATGCATTGCATCAAATAAACCAACTGATGCTAATTTTTTCTTTAATTTTTCATATTCAACATATAAAGCTCCTAGACCATCTGGTTCCATTTTTTCTATATATACCTGATAACTACCTTGTGCTGGATATGCACTAATTCTACCTTCTACTAAAACATTCATTCCATCTTCTGGTGTAAATGTAAGTTTGGCAGCACTACTTTGAAACATAACAGCACTAAGTCTTGATGTATCATCTTTTAATGTTAAGTAAAGATGACCTCTTGTATGACTTTTAAAATTACTAATTTCTCCTTTTAAATATACTTTATTTAAAAATGTATTATCGTCTAACAAGTTTTTGATGTAATTGTTTAAATCACTTATTTTAATGTATTCTTTGTCCATCTATAAGTCCCCTTTCTATAAGTATTTTTGTTATGCAATCATAATTAATTTTATATAAATACATATTTTCTTTTATAGTTGCAAAATTTAGTATTTCATAATATTTGTCGCGTACATCAAATAAAGCTTTTTCAACTGTTTTGGGTGATAGTTTATAGTATATATCTAAGACAATGTCATAAAATTCACTACCTAATGTTGCAATAAAATATTCAAATTGTTCTAAATTTTTTTCTAGATTACTTGGTAATATTTTGTTTTGTAAATCAAATTCAGTATATTTTTTTAAAGTTTCATTTTCACTTAACTTGGGTCTAAGTTTTACTTTATCAAATCCACTAAAAAGCATTTCATTATCTAGAATATAAAAGTCTATGTTATCATTCTTTTTTAGTAATCCAAAATTAAATAAGTGCCTATCATCATATAATAAAATTGTATCAAATATAAATATTTTGATAATTTGCTTCATTAGTTTTGGTGTATCTTTTGGATACTTCTCTTCTAGAATACTCCATATTTCATATAAGCTTAGATTTACTATTCCAGCATCAGCAGCATCTTTATATTCTCCATCATTATTTAAATCATAACTTAAATAATAATATTCTCCATCAATGGAAATTATTTTATCATTTGCTGTATTAATACCACATAAGTTTGCTAAATAATTTCCTATAAGTTCATTCCCACCATCTTCAACTAATTTAAGATAATATTTTTTCCCTTTGAGAGATACAAAACATGGCGCTAGATCCACTTTAGATTTTAAATTTTCTTCATTCATGTTTACTCTTTAATGTACTTATCTAAAACAGCATTAACTATTTTTCTAACCGCATCATCACAATATTTTTTAGCAAGTTCAATAGCTTCATTAATTACTACTATTTCAGGAGTATCAGTAAATTTCAATTCATATAAACCCATTCTTAAAATAGCTGCGCCAGTTTTATCAATTCTATCTATAGTCCATCCATCAATATATTTATTTGCAATTTCATCTAAAGAATCTTTATAAGTTGTAACTCCATATACAATATCTTTAACAAATTCGTTATCAATTTGTAAATTTTCTTTTATTACTTCATCAATTTCAAACGGGACTTTTCTATCTTCATAAATGTCAATTTGATATAAAATAATCATTGCTATATTTCTTAATTCACTTCTAGTTTTTGTCATAACCGCACCTCGCGTATAAATTATAACAAATTTTCAGATAAATTCATAGATATTTTTGAAAAGAATGTAACATTTTTTGTCACATTCTTTCTTTATTTTACTTGTAGTTATTATCTATTTTAGATTTGCTTCAATTATTAACTGATTACCTTTTCTTACCTGGTCACAAGTTGTTAAAATTAATTGATTTTCTTTATTTTTTATCTTTATCTTACCATTTTTCTTCTCACTTCTAATATTTGCAATTTCATATTTTAAAATTTTATCTTTAAACTTGAGATATATTTCATCATCCTTTTCCAAATATTTTAAATCATTAAAATATGCAAGATTACCTGTGCCAGAATGAGCTGCTAAAATATAAGTATTTTCAATATTAGAATTTATCAAAGTGACATTTTTATCAACATCATTTAATTTGTTATTAATATCATAAAAACCATGAGTCATATTTAATGTAGGTATTATAAGATAACCATAATAATTACTTTTATCTAAAGAAATATCATTTTTTATGATTTCTTTTTTACATCCCATCAACAAAAGTAATAAAAATACTAACCATATTTTTTTCATTCAAAATAGCACTTTTTCTTATAATAGATAATACTATACTCACTTACTTCAGTATTAGGTACATCTATTAATATTTCTTCATTATCTAAAACATCTTGATTATCTTTTTTATTATCTGAATCTATTTCTTCTTTTATTGTTTTTTCATTTAGAACTTTATCTTCTTCAGCATTCTTTATAACATCTTCATTATTTTCTTCATCTTTTGAATTATTAATAACCTCATCTTTCTTAACATACTTATAAAATATGCCTTCCCCGAATATATATAAATAATTACTACTGTCAGAAAAATCACATATTTTTCCATTTATTTCTATTTTTTCTGGATATGCTGGTTTATCAAAATAATATAATTTTCCTTTTCTAGTTGCATTATCAATCTCCAAGTCTTCTTCACTATATATTCCATCTATAAAATATCTTGATACATTTGCTGTTCTATCCATTTTAACAAGTTCACTAGTAACCCTAGCAGTCTTATTATCTTTTATAAAGTATTTTCCAGCTGGCAAAATTACTTCACAACTACTTTTACTTTTGCAAATACTCACTTCATTAAAATTTTCATCATAGATAGTTATGTCAGTATCACTATCTACACTTTCAATATATTTTCCATAACCACGATATATTGTTTTAAAAGTAACATTCATATTTTTTACTTTTCTGTCAAACTTAATTATTTTACTTTCATCATGTAAAATAATATCATCCATTTTTTCATAAGCACTATTACTAGTAGTTTCCACAATTTTAATATTTAAACCTTTATTATAATAATATATTTTATTATTTGAATTCAAAAATACTCTTTCTATAAAAGCATTTGTATCATTATTATAAATTTCAATAGTTAAATTGGAATATGTCATATCAATTTCAAATTTTACATAATTTTTATTATTTACCTCCGTTTCTGCACCATAGCAATTTGTTACTCCGATTAGCATTAAAGCTAAAAATACTGCAATTTTTTTCATATAATTTCATCTCCTCGAGAAATAATCTAACACTAAAATATCTAAAAGTACATAGGAGATTTTGACAAAAAAAGAAGGATTTTCATCCTTCATGTCGATTTTTGTTAAATTATATACTATTTACTTTTCTTTTTAGCATTTTTACTTATTAATCTTACCTTAACACCTTTATATAAAGCAAATTGTTTTTTAACGCCTTCAGGTAAATTTTTCTTAAATGTTTTCATTACTGCACCTCACTTCTTTTCTTATAGATTATACCATACTATCTATTAAAATATCAATAAATTCTGCTTAAGTCTATTTATTTTTATATTTTTTATATATACTTTCAAACACTTTTATGCCATCCATGGCACTTGTTGTAATACCCCCGGCATATCCAGCTCCTTCACCACAGGGATAAATACCTTTAACATTTGAATTAAAATCTTCATCACGAACAATACGAACTGGACTACTAGTTCTAGCTTCTGGTGCTGCAATAACTGAAGCATCACCATTAAAACCATTTATTTTATTATTAAAATAATCAATTCCTTCTTTTAAACTTTCATTTATAAAATTTGGAAAAATATCATTTATATTTGCTAAATGTGTTTTGCCTTTAAAAGCATCAATATTTATATTTTCTGAAATCGTATTATTTTTATAATCAACATATCTTTGAATAGGAATAACACCATTTCCAATATTATATGCTTTTTGTTCTAAATCTTCTTGAAACCTTATTCCATCTAAAGGATTACTTCCAAAGTCTTCCGGTGATACAGTTACTACAATAGCACTATTAGCAAAGCCAGAATCTCTTTTATAATTACTCATGCCATTTACACAAATACCATCCGGGGTACTTCTACTATTTACGACATAACCACCTGGACACATACAAAAACTATAAACCCCACGACCACTTTTACTTTTAAAGGTCAGTTTGTATGATGCTGATGGCAAAAATGAATAATTTATTGGATATTGATTTTCATTAATCATTTCTTGAGGATGAATTATTCTAACGCCAACTGCAAAAGGTTTAGCTTCCATATAGATATTTTTATGATTTAACATTTTAAAGGTATCACGAGCTGAGTGACCAATAGCTAAGACTAATACATCAGTTTCAAAGTATTTATCACCTACTTTGATAGATTTTATTTTATCATTTTCTATTACAATATCTTCCATACAAGAATTATAATGAATTTCCGCGCCCATAGCTATTATTTTTTCTCTTAAATTTATAACTACTTTTCTTAAAATATCGGTACCAATATGTGGTTTACTATCGTACATTATTTCTTCCGGAGCTCCGCACTCTACAAAAATCTTAAATACTTCCCTCATTCTACCAGCTTTATCTTTAACTAAAGTATTAAGCTTTCCATCACTAAATGTACCTGCTCCACCTTCACCAAATTGAACATTACTATAATCAGCAAAATTATTATTTTGCCATAAGTCTTCAACTGTTTTAACTCTTTGTTCTATTTTTTCACCACGTTCAAAAAGTATCGGCTTATATCCATTTTTGGCAAGGCAAAAGGTACAAAACAAACCTGCTGGTCCTGCCCCAATAACTATTGGTCTTTTATTTAATGTTTCTTTTCCCATCTCAGGAAGTACATACTCTTCATTTTCCACTTTAACTATGTTTTCTTTCAAAAAATTATTTTCATTATCTATTTCAACATCTAAATCAAATACATAAGAAAACATGTGTTTACTTCGAGCATCAATCGCCTTTTTATGAATATTTACTTTTTTAAGTTTTTCTTTATTTACTTTTAGCTTTTTACTTGCAAGTTCATAAATATCAATATTTTCTTTAATTTCAGTTTTAATACTTTTAATTCTAATCATGATTATCACCTGCAACTAGTCCTGTTATAAAACTTATAGTTAAGTTATATCCTCCACAATCACCATCTAAATCAAGAACTTCTCCAGCAAAATAAAGATTTTTAACAAGTTTAGACTCCATTGTTTCTAAATTTATTTCTTCTAAAGATACTCCACCACTAGTTACCTGCGCATCTAAATATCCTTTAGTGTCTTTAATAGAAACTCTAAAGTTAGTTAAAGTTTCAATAAATTTACTTTTTTCATCTATTTTTAATTCACACCATTTTTTATCTTTAACTTTTAAGTATTTAAGTATTAAATTATTTAATTTATAATCTAAAAATCCATCACATACATTTATTAGATATTTATCTTTATTTTCTTCCATGTATTTATTTAAATCATCTGTCCATGGGCAAAAATTAATTCTTACTTCACATGTTTTTTCTTCATTTAAAGCAAACCTTATATCACGACTTAAATTAAAAATACAAATACCACTTAAACCAAAGCTAGTAAGTTGAAGTTCACCATGTTCTTTTTTTATTTTGTTTCCATCAATATAACTTGATGCATCTACTTCGCATCTAATACCAGACCATTCTTTTTCTAAACCAGTTTTTGTTTCTAGTGCCATCAAAGATGGATTTAAATTAGTTACTTTATGGCCAAAAGCTTTAGCTAAGTAAAAGCCTTCACCAGTACTTCCCGTCTTTGGATAGCTAAGACCACCGGTGGTAATAATTACTTTATCAAAAACTTCCTTATTTATAATAAATTTATTATCTTTTCTTTTTATATTCTCTATATAAGTATTAAATCTAAAATCTACATCTAAAGAACTTTTCAAACAAGATAAAACACTAGATGATTTTTCACTATATGGATAAAGATAACCATTTTTATCTTTTAAAACTAAACCTATTTCTTTGAAAAAGTTATTTACTTTATCTATATTTTTATCATTTATTATCTTTTTTATAAGTTCGTTGTTACTTGAATGATATTTACTTAAATCATTATTAGTATTTCCAATATTACATCTTCCACTTCCAGTTAAAAGAAGTTTTTTACCAGCATCGTTATTTCCATCAAATACCACAACCTTGTTTTCTTTTGATATGAATTTGGCTGCTGCTAAACCTGCTGGTCCTGCTCCAATAATTGCTACTTTCATGCTTTCACCTCTATTTCTTTTACTTTGTTATCTAAAATTGAATATAAATATAAATAAACTTCTTTATCACTGATACTTTTTACATAATCATAATATACACCTAATTGCTTAATATAATTTTCATCATCTATATTTTTAAGTTTGTAATCCACAATAAATATTTTGTCACTATACTCAAGCATTAAATCTATAATACCATGATATTTAATATCATCCTTTTCAAACATAAACTCTAGTTCTTGATAAATTTCTGCATTTTTAAAATCAAAATTTTCTAATAATTTATTTATATACTTATTATCAGTTTTAGTATTTTTAAAATCAGTTAATTCAAATATTTCATGCATCTTGGTACCAAATTCTAAAGTCTTAGCTTCTTCTTTTGTTAAAATATTCTTTATTGTTTTAGATGCATGTTTCTTTTCTACTTCTTCATATAAAACTTCATCATCATATATTATCATCTCTTCTTTAGATTTTTCTAAATTTTTACTTATTGCTTTACTAAATTCATATTCTTTAGATAGACCAATATTATTTAAATTAACACTTGTTACATATTTTGCTATATTACCATATATACTTTCTAAAAAATTATAAAACGACCTAAAACTTAAACCTTCCAGAAAATCTACTTCCTCGCAATGTCTAGTTTTATCCTTTACTTCAGGCATTACCATGATAATCTTTTCTTTAGCTCTGGTTAAAGCTACATAAAATAGTCTTATTTTTTCTGCTACTTCATTTAAGTAATATTCATTTTTAACAAGCTGTTTAATAAATACTTCGCCGATACCATCTTTATAATATGGCGTTATAATTCCATACTTGTTATCAAACATAAATTTATTTTTTAAATCACTTAAATTAAATGTTTTGGGAAACCCTGTAAAATAACATATTGGAAATTCAAGTCCTTTTGATTTATGAATATTCATCATTTTAACAGATACACTACTTGATTTAGCTTCTTTATATTTTATTTCACTTCCGGAAGCTGCTAAGTCTTCAAGATACTTACTAAAGTCTAGACTTGTAAAACCTAAGCTTTCAACATTTTCTGCTAGCCCTAGCAAATAGTTCATTCTCTTTATGCCAGCATCAACATTACCCACTAAAATAAATTTTTCATAAAAATTAAAATCATTAATAATTCTTTTTAAAAGCATACTTGGGGTTAGTTCATCTAATTCTTTACTTATATCTTTACATACTCTAAATACTTCACTTCTAAATATACCATTATTTTCTAAAGCATTAAATATTTCAGCATCATTTAAACCACCAACATAACTTCTGGCAACACTAGTAAAATAATATCTAAACTTTTTATCATACACTTCATTTTTAATAGAAAAACATAAATTAATAATATTTTTAATAATGTAAATATCATTTTCTTCCATTAAATTACTATCTTTATATATTTCCATTGGTATATTAAAGTACTCAAATACCTTTTTAAATAAATTCATTTTACTACCACGATCAAGTATAATACAAAAATCATTATAAGTAGCTTTTCTCATTTTTTCTAAGTCAAAATCATATACTTCATAAGCTTCATTAATTTTCTTCTTAATATCATTTGCTATTATAAAAGCTTCTATTTCATCATTTGAATACTTCTTATCTTCATTATTATAAGTATAAATATCCATATAATTATTGTTATTATTAGCACCAAGAGTAACATAAGCCTTGTTACCAAAAATCATGGCATGACTTTCTTTATAGTTTATACCCCCGAGTTCTTTTGTCATAAGGCGAGCAAATATTTCATTAATATTAAAAAGCACTTCTTCTCTAGATCTGAAGTTTTTAAGTAAATCTATCTTTACACCGCCATCTTCCATAGTATATCTATCATACTTATTTTTAAATATTAAGGGATTAGCATTTCTAAATCTATATATAGATTGTTTTATATCTCCGACCATATAAACATTATCATTTTCTAAATATTTAATAAATGTTTCTTGTAAATCACTTGTATCTTGATATTCATCAATCATTATTTCATTGAATTTATTTTTAAGTTCTTCTCTGATACTTTCATTTTCTTCCACTAGTTTAATAGCCATTTTAGCTATATCTGTAAATTCATAAGCATCATATTCTTTCTTAAAAGTATTTATTTTATCATCAAGTTCATGAATAATTTCTATAATTATTTCAGCATAATCTTTAGTGCTTAAATATGCACTTTTTAATTCTTCTTCACTATAAAATATTAAATCACTTAGTGTTTTAAATGTATCTTGAATATTCTCTTTTAAAGCCTTACCTTCTTCATCTAATTTAGTAAACCTACCTAAAGTACAATCTTTATACTTATATAAATCATTAAAGTCGTGCGGAGAAAAAAGATTAGAAACACTATCATATAACTTTTGATAAGATGCACTATCCATGTAGCTTTCTATTTCAAGTACCATATTTTCTAGGGACTCCGATAAAGATTTAACATATTTAAAATATTCATCAAAACATTTATTTACATATTCAGCACTATAAAAATTATTTACATAATTATTTAAATAAGCATCTTTATCATATTTTAAATCAAGTAATCTATTAATGCTTAAAACTGACGTTTTTATTAATGCATCATCTCTATTAGTAAAATCTTCGATTAATTTTAAAAATCTATCATCTTTTTCTTCATAAAATTTTTCTAATATCTCTTCTAAAATTTCCTTTCTTTTTAAATTAATAATTGATGCATCAATAATACTAATATCCTTGCTCATGTTAAGAACATAATGATACTTTTTAACTAAATTTAAAGCGAAAGCATCGAACGTTGTTATATATGCTTGATCTAAATATTCAAGTTGATCTTTTAATCCTGCTTTTTTTATTTTTTTCCTAATTCTGGCAGCCATTTCACCTGCAGCTTCATTAGTGAATGTTAGCATTAAAATATTTCTAATATCTATGCCATCTTTAAGTTTTCTTATTACTCTTTCTGATAATACTGCAGTTTTACCAGAACCTGCACCTGCAGATACTATAATATTATTACCTTCTAAATTAACTGCTTTAGCTTGTTCAGGAGTCAAATTCATCTTCTTCACCTCTTTTAGTGTAACACACATTATATTTTTTTGTTCATTCATACGGACATTTTATTATTTATCCGTATCATTGTCAATAAAATTAAATTTCAAAACACAATCAAACAACTTCATTTGTGTCATCTTCAAGTAAAACTTCATCATCTTTTGTTTTAAAGCATATATCCTTAAATTTACAATAAGTACATGCTATATTTTTACCTCCAAGTACCTTGGGATTTATTTTGAAATTACCTTTCACAATATACTTTATTACATCATCTATAATTTCATTTACTTTAATTATTAAATTATCCATCTCTTCATTAGATAGAACTTTACTAGTGCTATAAAAAGAGCCATCTTTTTTGAATCTTAAACCTTTTATCATTTTACTATCTTTATAGTTACTATCAAGAAGACTCATAATAGTTTCATTACTATTGGTATAACCAGATAATCTTAGGTTATCTTTCTTTAAAGTTTCTAAAGACTTATGCTTATCCCTATTTAAAACATTATTAAGTACTCTTTCTATGTAGAAACCCGCAATAATAGAGTTTTTAAATCTATCACTTGTTTTAAGTAAATATAAATATATCGGAAGTTGCATATTAAGACCATATTCTAAAGTATCTAACTTTACATTCTTATCCCCAGTTTTATAATCCACTACTGCTATTATTTCTTTATCATTATATTTAGTAGTCATAACTTTATCTATAAAGCCTTTAAAGTTTACCTTTACTCCATCATAGTCTTTTTCCACATTAAGTTCTGTTTCAAATAAATAATCATTTAAACTGCTTGCCTTTTTTTGTTCTTTTAAATATTTAAGTAAAAAGTCTATTTCTTTTGCAAGAACATGAATATAAAATAATTCTCTTTCTTTAAATTTAAAATCTAATTCTTTAATAAATAAACTTATTTCTTTTTCAATATCTATATCATCATTTATACCAATTTCTAATATATGATGCACAATCTGTCCAATTACAGTTTTAAAAGTTTCTTCAAAAACATCTAAATTTAATATTTTAGCTAAATAATATCTAAAACTACATTCATTAAAAGTTTCTAAACTTGTATACGAAAGAGTTACCCCTTCTTCAAGTCTTTCTTTAAGTAATGAGTTATTTATACTAGTAAATTTATTATTATATTCTCTATATGGAATATTTAAATTATTTTGATATACTTTTAAATACTTACTTTCATCATTATACTTATATAAATTATCTAAATCCATAGCATACTCAAGTTCACTATATTTTTTGCTGTAAGATACTTTTTTATCTATATCAATTTTTTTTACTTCTAATCCTAAATCTTCAATTAAACTTGAAGGATATAAAACACCATTATCACCATGCATAGAATAACTTATACTTAAATTAGGAATATTATATATTAAATTTATAACATTATCTTTATTTATTTTATTTATTTCTAAAGATGTATCCAGTCCAAGTTTAGTTTTTATATTATCACTTAAAAAGTCATCATCCTTCTTTACTTTAGGATAACTGCCTATATTAAAACCAAGCAAAAACACATAATCGTTTTTGCTATAAACTTCTTCAAGAGAATGTAACTCTATAGCATTTTTATATACAGTATTACTAACTTTAGCTTGTTTTAAATCTCTTTTAATAAACTCTTTTCTAACTATTTTATCTTTTACTTGTACAGACTTATTTATAATAGTAATAAGTTCATTTACATTACTATACTTACTACTTAAATAATCTATTACTTCATCTATTTCTTTATTATCATAAAGATTTAAAAATTCTTTAGATATACTTAAACTTAAAAATGAAGAATTATTATCTATATTAATAGGTGTTTTAAATAATTTAAAATAATATTCTAAATGTTTATAATATTCTTTACTTGCAATTAACTTTATATTATTAATGTCTATACCTTTTTTTAGTAATTTCTTTATTTCTATAACAATATACTCTACTTCTTCACGTATATTACTTGCTTCATACACACACAGCTTATAGTTATTTTTTTCTACACTTTCTAATTTATAATCCATACCATCTAAAATTAATCTTTCTTCCTTAGTTAATACATCTTTGCCATATATAGTAACTTTTTGATTATACATATATTTTCTAAAATTATCATCATATATAAGTAAATTTTGTTCATCTAATTCTTTTCTTAAATTATTTAAAAACATTACTTTTTCATCGTCAATCTCTTTTAAAAAATATAAATTATCTAAATAAATTTTAGCTATATTAATATTTACATTATATTTTTTTATAACGTATTCTAAAGCTCTATCATCATAGTCAAAGAACAACTTTTTTTTAAGTTCTTTAAACCCTAGAAATTTATTATTATTAAATTTCTTTTCTATGTTTATTTTCTTTAATAACTCTATTTTATTAAATTCACTAGTTATTACTACATTCATAATATACCTCATTTATTAATATATAAATATTATATCATTAAGCCAAGAACATAACTTAAATTTCTAACGAAATTCAAGTAGCAGTGTTACCTCATGGTAACACTTTTCTGTTTCACTGAAAACCAAGGCTTCTTAAGCTGACCACCTTCGGATGGTCGCCACCCTAATATTTTTATATATTTCGTTCCTATTTATATTATACATTCTTTCATATATATTTTCAAACCCTCAAACATTATATTTTCACTTGCATATGATTAATCTATGATAATGTCTTAAGTGTTAGTATTTGATTATGTCTCAAAAAATGTAATATATATCACTCGAGGTGATATGATGAGAAATGTAGAATTAAGAATGAACGAACAAGAAAAATATGAAGTTATCAAAGAATTAGTAGATCACAATGGTAACAAAAACAGAGCTGCAAAAAAGCTCGGTATATCAAAAAGACAAATTGATCGTCTTATAATCAAATATAAAGAGAAAGGCAAATCTGGCTTTGTTCACGGTAATCGTGGACATGTCTCAGCAAAGACACTAGATAAGTCAATCTCTGAAAACATTATACTACTTTATAAGAATAAATACTATGATTTTAATTTTAATCATTTCAAAAATACACACACACATATATATACATTTTTAAAATTTTTTTACGTACAATAATTAATATAGTTTTTATACTTATCTACGGACAGTTTTAAAAGCAAAAAAAGTAACACATTAACATTTGTTACTAAGTTTTATAATTTTGGCATTTTTGTGTCTTATTTATATATTTATTTACAAATATTTAATTAAAAATACAGCATATAATGGAATTAATTTTATTTTACTGTTAGGATTATATCCAAAATCCTTAGAACTAATTCTTATCATATATTTTGGTGAATATAATTTATCATAAATACCCAAACTCTTTGATTTAGTGTTATTATCAGTTTTAACTTCTATTGGTATAACGCCATTATTTTCTGTTGAAATTAAAAAGTCTACCTTTGCATCTCTACTTCCTTGCCAATAAAGAAATCTAACCCATTTGATTTAAACTGATTAGCAACATAATTTTCAGTAATAATTTCTTTATATATTTTCATATCATCTAATAAAATCGTCTTAGCATCATTATTTACTAATCTATTAAAAATACCAACATCTGAATAATAAACTTTAAAAGTATTTTCATTTACAAATCCAAGTAATGGTTTCTCTGGTAATTTAACACATTTACATAACTCTACCATATTACTTTCAATTAACCAATCTAATGGCAAAGAAAACTCTCTTGATTTTGCATTAGGTTCAACTACTGAATATTGAAATTTTTTTGATGCATTTTGAAGTTGTGAAGATAATGAATTATATATTTTTCTAATTTTTAAAGTTTCCAAAGAATTATTAACATGATTATTCATATCATTTTTATAGTCTTCAATTATGTCATTTAAAATACTTAAGTCATAATTATAATAATCATTTTTACATTTCAATAATTCAGAAACACTATCTGGCATACCGCCAGAAAGTAAATATTCTTTATAATATGATAAAGCTTTATCATGTATAAGCCCCATAGCTTCATTTTTATTAAAACATTTCTTAATTCTTTCAAGTAATGCATCTTGATTAAAAGCCATTAAGAATTCTTCAAAATCCATTGGGTACATATAAAGTCTAGTAACTTTACCAACTGGAAATGGTTTATTTAATCTTGATAATTTAACCCCTAATAAAGAACCCGCACAAATAATTCTTATATTACTATGTTTTTCATTAGAAAATTTAAGTTCAGAAATTAATTCTTCGCTTTCTTGTATTTCATCAATAAATAAAACACTATTTTCTTTATCAAAATCAAAATCCAATAATAATTTTAAATTATCATACTTTTTTTCTGAAGAGTCAGTACTTTCATATAATTTTATTACATCAGTATCTTCCAGTAAATTTATTCTCTTATAATATTTGAATTCATTTTTACAAAATTTATCTATTATATAAGTTTTTCCACATTGCCTTACTCCAAGAACAACCAGTGGTTTAAAATTATTATTTTCTTTCCATTCAAGTAAATCATTGTATATTTTTCTTCTCATCAGATATCATCTCCAAACTTATAGCACAATTACACCTTTTTGTAGCCACTTTTTGCTCATATTCACACCTTTTTGCGGGGACTTTTTGTTAAAATTTACACCTTTTTGCAGGCACTTTTTGGATTTTAGCAAAAAAAATAACATCAATTGATGCTATTCTTTATTACAATTAACACAAGTTACTTCACCATTTTTATCCACTAGAAGCTCACCACAATCTGGGCATATATCTCCAGTTGGTTTATACCAAAGTGCATATTTACATTTTGGATAATTATTACATCCATAGAATATTTTACCTTTTTTAGTTTTTCTTTCTACGATCATACCTTTGTCGCATTTTGGACACTTGCAAACTTCCACAACTTCTTTTTTTTCTTTCTTTATATATTTACATGTAGGATAATTACTACATGCCACAAAGTCTCCATATTTTCCTTTTCTTATAACTAATGGACTTCCACATTCTGGACAAATTTCTCCTGTTTCTTCTGGACCTTTCTTTTCCATTTCATGAAAAGCTTTTTCTACTAGTGGTTCAAATTCATCATAAAATTCATGTAAAACTTTTAAATAATCTATTTTATTTTCTGCAATTTTATCTAAATCTTCTTCCATATTAGCAGTATATTCAACATTTACAATACCACTAAAGAATTCTTGTAATTTATCAGTTGTTTCAATACCAATTTCTGTTGGTTCAAACTTTTTATCTTTTAAAACTACATATCCTCTATCTTTGATGGTACCTACAATAGTTGCATATGTTGAAGGTCTACCTATACCTAAGCTTTCCATTTCTTTAATTAAGCTACTTTCCGTAAATCTTGGTGCTGGCTTAGTAAAATGTTGTGTTTTAGTTATATCATCGGCTGTTATACAACCTGATTTATAATTTTTTAAGTCTGGAAGTATTACATCTTCACTATCTTCATACTCACCATATACTTTTAAATAACCATCAAATGTAAGAACACTACCTGTTGCTTTAAATGTATATCCATTATTTTCAAGTATTACTGTGGTTGCAAGTGTTTTGGCATCAGCCATTAATGAAGCTAGTGCCCTTGTATAAATAAGTTTATATAACTTAAATTCATCATTTGTTAAATATGCCTTAACTTCTTCAGGTGTTCTATTAATGCTAGTTGGTCTTATACCTTCATGGGCATCTTGCATATTTTCATTCTTTTTACCTTTTTTAACATAACCAATGTAATTTTCTCCAAACTTACCTTTAATAAAACCAAATGTTTCTTTAACAAATGTATCACTTACTCTAACACTATCGGTTCTCATGTAAGTAATTAAACCTACAGTTTCATTTTGTAAAGTTTTTCCTTCATATAAATCTTGAGCTATTTTCATTGTTTTACTTGGAGCAAAGCCTAATTTATTAGATGCTGCTTGCTCTAAAGTACTAGTTTTAAATACTTCTCTTGCTACTTTATTCTTTTCTTTTTCAGTTACACTTTCTATTTTAAATGATTTAGAAAGATTACTTAATATTTCATCTGCTACTACTTCATTCGGAATTTCAATATCTTTGCCATGATATTTGTCTAAACTAGCTTTAAAGTCTTTAAAATCTGCTTCAATTGTCCAATATTCTCTTGGTATAAAACTTTGAATTTCTCTTTCTCTATCTACAATTAATTTTAAAGCTACACTTTGTACTCTACCTGCTGATTTACCCCCAGTTTTCCTTTGCATTAACTTACTTAATCTAAAACCTATTATTCTATCTAAGAATCTTCTAGTTTCACCAGACTTAACTAAGTTCATATCTATTTTACCAGGATTATTAATAGCATTTATTACAACATCTTTAGTTATTTCATTAAATACTACTCTTTTATATTTTTCATCAGGTATTTTTACTTCATCATAAATATGCCAAGAAATTGTTTCTCCTTCACGATCTGGGTCGGTTGCAAGATATACAGTTTCGGCATCTTTAACATCTTTTTTTAAAGCCGTCACTTCTTTATTCTTACCTTTAATTATTTGATAATTTGGTTTAAAATCATTTTCAATATCTAGTCCTAAACCATATTTTCCAGTGGTTGCTAAATCTCTAATATGCCCTTTACTAGAAACAACTTTGTAGTCATTTCCTAAATATTTCTCTATGGTTTTACATTTAGCTGGAGATTCCACTATTACTAAGTTTTTCAAATTTATTCCTCCTTATTATCATTTGCAGCTTTATAGGAATTTATTTTATTTTCTAAATAATTAAAATAATCATTACGGATAATAGCTTCACTAATTTGCATTCTATTAGTTATTATATTGTTTATTTTAATTAACTCATCAGTGTTATATAATTTATCAGTATAGTATTTGACAGTACCACTACTTGCATCATAATATACATCACCATTTTTCCATGAACCATCTGCAAAAGCTACAACATTTAGATAATCATCACTAAAGACATCAGTTCCCATATAATATCTTGGATCATAGTCTAAATTAAATAAATTAGCTAGAGTTGGAGTTAAATTAATATAAGAACTGTATTTTTCTACTACTTCACTTTTAATTTTAGAATTATAGATAACCATTGGTGTTCTTTCTACTTCATAATCTTCTAAATCATATGTTAAAACGTCTGATATATCTTTATTCTTTAATCCATATGGATAATGATCTCCATACATCACTATGACTGTATCATCCAATTTTCCAGCTTCTTTTAATTTATTTATTAAAATTCCTAAACTATTATCAAAAGTCTTTAGTTTTGACATATATCTTCTTAATTCTATTGAATAATTCGTTCCTTCAGTAATACTTAAATATTTATCTCCTTCAACACTTGATTGAGTATACGGTTGATGAGCAGAAACAGTTGTAAGCCATAACATAAAAGGCTTATCACTTGAATCATTATTTAATGTTATGTCCATGGCAACATTCATAAAATCTTCATCGCTAGCCCAGTTTCGATATTCATTATAATATTTTATTCCCAAATCATCAACTCCATAGTATGCTTCACCACCTAAATTTTTATGAATTATGCTTCTTGCATAATAGTGTTCTGTGTAATCATGCATACTTGTTGCTTTATATCCAGCATTTTTAAAAATATTAAAAATTGACGTAAAATATTTATTATCTTTGAAAACATTTGCAGTACAATTATTTTGAATTGTGTAAAGACTAGTCATACCACTAAACTCATTATTACCTGTTGCACAACTATTTCTAGGACTATAATTATTTTTAAAACTTATTCCTTCTGTATATAATTTGTAGAAGTTTGGATATAAGTCTTTATTTATAATTATTTCACTTGTACTTTCCATCATTATTACAATAACATTTTTTCCTTCAAACATGCCTGTGTGATCATTGTAATCTGTTATGGATTTATTTTTAATATATTTATTTATATTATTTAGTGTAGTATCAGTTTCATTTTTTATAATATCATCTAATACGGTGTCATCAATTTTTCTCTTTTGTTCTGTTTTACTATCACTATTAGTATTTTCATACGCAGCATATGTTGTTTTACTTGGAGCTTCAACCATGCTAGATTTTATATCTAAAAAGCCAAAGCCTAAAATTCCAAATTGATTTATTGTTGTACTTGGAACACTTGGGTAAGCAAATAATTCTTTATTACTTACGGTTTGTAGCTTATTTTGCATAAATGGTATGTCTAATGTTTCATAGTATAAAAAACCACTGAAAACTAAAAGTAAAATACTAGTTATTGTTCTGATACCAGGTTCAAAAACTATATTAGTTTTTAAAGGGAATTTTTTATCAATTCTTTTTTCTGTTAATTTGTCTAAAAATATATAATATAAAATTAATAATATAAACGGTATAAAAGCTAAATAATATGTTAACTTAAATGATGAAAAAAAGTCTAAAATATAGTCTTTAACAGCTCCTAGTTGACTTTTAGTATTAATTGATGCATAAACACCAATAAAGTTATTAAAGCCTATTTGGAAAAATGTATATGTACTTATAACAAATGTTGCAACTAGTAATAATACTTTGCTTATAATTTTATTAAACCAAGATAAAATAAAGCTTAGTAAGATACTTACAAAGTTTACCCCGATAAATATTCTTAAAATAGCTATGTTATTTAATGATATTCCACTTATTAATCTAAATGCTACTTCTAATAATGAAAAAAATATTAGTAGTATAACATAATTTTTTATTAAATTATTCTTTAACAAATTCTTCATTCTTTACCTCCAATAATGCTTTTACAGGCTTATATGTAAGTCTATAATTATCTAATATTCCATATTTTTTGATATTTTCAAGATGTTTCTTAGTTGGATATCCCTTATGATCCTTAAAACCGTATTCAGGGTATTTTTTATCTAATTCATACATCATTTTATCACGCGTTACTTTAGCTATTACACTTGCTGCGGCGATGTTTAACGATAAAGCATCACCATGAATGATAGCTTTTGAATTTTCCATAGGAAGTGGCATTGCATCTGTTAAAACATATTCAGGTTTAACATTTAAACCATTAATTGCTTCTAACATGGCTTTTCTACTTGCCTCATAGATATTTATTTCATCTATAGTTTTAGCATCCACTATGCCAACCGCATAACTTATGGCATCCTTTTTTATTATTTCATAAAATTTATCTCTCTTTTTTTCACTTAATTGTTTAGAATCTATTAAACCTTCTAAAGTATAATTCTTAGGAAGAATAACTGCAGCAGCAACAACAGGGCCACACAAAGGACCTCTGCCTGCTTCATCTGTTCCAGCTATTAAAGTTATTCCTTCTTTATATAATTCTTTTTCATATTTTAATAAATCTACTTCTTCCATCTATCAAATGTTACTCCTTTAAGTGAACCGCTCACTAAATCATTATACACCTTGTTTGATACTTTTTCATAGTCTATTTCCCCATCTTTTTCAAAAAAATTAAATTTTTTGGCTATAGCCGTAAAAATTTCACTTGGATCATTGCTTATTTCAATCTTATATTTATTTTCTAATATATCTTTATAATAATTTTTAAAGAATGTGATAAGATAACCTCCAATATCTGTCATGTTTAACACTTCCATTTTAATAGTGGCAGTTGATGCTAAACTTAATGCTTCAGTGTTATCTTCAATTTTAGGCCAAAGTATCCCCGGTGTGTCTAAAAGTAGAAAACCATTGCTTGTTTTTAACCAATTTACTTGCTTGGTAACTCCCGGTTTATTACCAGTGCTAGTGACTTTTCTACCTGCTAATTTATTTATCAAAGTACTTTTGCCTACATTAGGTATCCCTACTACACCAATTTTTATTTCTTTATTTTTTAAACCTTTTTCTTTTCTTTTTTCTTGAATTGGTTTAGCAAGTTCATTAGTAAGCTTAATTAATTTTTTATAATCGTCATTGTTAGTTAAATCTACAAGCATTACTTTATACCCCTTATTTTCATAAAATTTTGCCCATTTGTTTGTTTCATCTAAATCACACAAATCCTTTTTAGTCATAACTAAAATACGTGGTTTATCTTTTATTATCTCTTCCATGCCTTTCATCTTTGAAGATAATGGCATCCTTGCATCTATGCACTCATATATTATATCTATTAAATTTATTCTTTCTTTTATTTCCCTTTTGGCCTTTACCATATGACCTGGATAATATTGTATTACTTTTCCTAGTTCGTCCATATGCTTTCCTCCTTTTTACAAGTGTTTATTATAACATTTTTTTATTTCATATGATAGTTTTTTTGTTCAATTTTTTATTTGTTTTACATTATCTTTTTTGTATTTTACTTATTGGTTTAATTTCCAATTAATTTTTCTCTTTTATCATTCTTAACTTTAGCATTCTCCAATAATGAGTCAATCTGCACTATCTGTTAGTGTAAATATTAAAATAAAATGTAGGAATATGACAAAATAAAATGTCGTTTTTCCTACATTTTTAAAATGATATAATTACATCTAAAAATGGAGAGTTATTTGTTATAAATATATTTTTAATGAGATTTCATTATAGTAAAAAGTTTTTTGCTAAATTAACAATAACTTGGCAACCATTATGGTTAGAGAAGGAAAATACCAAAAAAGCCCATAATGAAATAAACAATTAAGAACGGATATAGGATTTAATATATTTTATGTTAAATTTGCTAAAGTTAAAATGCAGTTAAATTTTTCCAAATTTACTAAACGGAAATAATCTAAATACAACTTTGCCTTTTATTTCTTTCTCTTTGATTGGGCCAAAATATCTTGAATCTTTACTAATAAGTCTATTATCCCCTAAAATAAAATACTCATTACTTTTTAAAGTTATTCTATCATAATCACTTGTCATGCCGTAAGCATACTTATCCTCTATTTTTTTATCATTAATATATATTTCTCCATCTTTAATAGCTACGGTATCTCCAGGCATACCAATAACTCTTTTAATTATTTTTTCATCATCATCAGTTTCGTGAAGAACAATGACATCAAATCTTTTAATCTTACTTAACTTATAAAGTATTAGAATATCTCCATTCTTAAATGTCTTATTCATACTGTCACCATCAACCCTAACTGGCGTTGCAATAAATGAACGGATAAGTACAACTACAATTACAATAACAATGTATGGTATTAATTCTTTAATTACTTTTTTTATAAAAATCAACTCCTAAACGAAAGAAAGGAAAGAATTAACTTCTTTCCTTAACTTTATATTCTTTACGCATTCCTTTGATAAAGTTAAGCTTAGCTCTACGAACTTTACCTTTTTTGATTACCACAATTTTATCAATTGTTGGGGCATTAACTGGGAATATTCTTTGAACACCAACAGTTCCACTTTTTTTACGAACTGTAAATGTTTCAGAAACTCCTCCACCTCTTTTAGCTATTACAAGGCCTTCAAAAGATTGGATTCTTTCTTTTTTTCCTTCTTTTACCCAAACATCAACTCTAACTGTGTCCCCAACTCTAAATTCTGGAACATCTTTACGAATATGTTTTTCAGCAATTTTGTCAACTAAATTTGCCATCTTCTATACCTCCTTATTTTATTACCTATAATCTTATAAAATTTATAGCGGATTATATACCTTTTTTGGGTCACCAATATATTACCATATTTTTTTAATATATGCAAGCTAAAATAATCTAATTATATCTTGAATTGTAATATAAATCATTAAAAGCATTAGAAGTGCAAAACCTACTAAGTGACAAGCATTTTCAAATTTAGCATTAACTGGTTTTCTTCTTAAAGCTTCAACGATAAGGAAGAATACTCTACCACCATCAAATGCTGGGAATGGCAAAATATTAATAAATCCTACATTAATTGATAAAAATGCAGTCAAATATATCATATAATTAAGACCTAAAGCTACTCCATCATCTACAATTTTATACATGCCAACTGGACCAGATAAAGCACTTGCACTAATCTTACCAGTAATTAGACCAGTTATAGTAAGCCACATTGAATGAACAACACTGCCAAATTTCATGAAAGCATATTTTATAGAACCAAAGAAACCTGTTAATGTATTTCCTTCAACTTCAATACCAAATACTTGCCTTTCATTACCATCAGCATCTTTTTCTACTTTTGGGATAACTTTATATGTTTCTTTTTTACCATCTTCATGCTTTACTTCAAATGTGTAATATTCATTTTTATTCTTCATAACTAGAATTATTTGAGCTACATCCCAGCTAGAAACTTTATAACCATTTATCGCTGTTATTGTATCGCCACTAGTAATACCTGCTTCAGCCATTGGATAATTTTCTACTGCATTTTTTACTACTGGTTTAAGTGTACTTCCACCCCATATTAAACTACTTATAAAAAGTAATACTATAGCTAAAATAAAATTATTTACAACACCAGCTATTAAAATAATTACTCTTTGCCACCAAGGCTTGTTACACATGTAATCTTCTTTTTTTATTTTTTCATCTGCATCTTCATAAACTTCTCCAGCCATTGAAACATATCCGCCAATTGGAAAAGCTCTGATGTTATAATCTATTTTATCTTTACCCTTGTGAGTATGGATAACTGGACCCATGCCAATTGAAAATTCATAAATATGAACGCCAAACTTTTTAGCCCAAATAAAGTGTCCAAACTCATGAATTAAAATAATAATTCCAAGTATAAATATAAGTATTAATAATGATATAATCCACATAATCCATTCCTCCTTAAAATATTATCATAAACATATATGCTAAAAATACAAATATACTGCTATCAATACGATCTAAAATACCACCGTGACCAGGCATTAAATTAGAAAAGTCTTTAATACCATTTTCACGTTTAATACGACTTAATACTAAATCTCCCATTTGGCCAATAATTGATAGAACTATGGTAATTAATATAATTTTAAATGAAATACTTCCTAATAATAGCTTATATAAAACAACTCCACCGATGGTGCCAAAAATTAAACCTCCAATTGAACCTTCCCAAGTCTTATTTGGACTTATGTTAACACACATTTTATTTTTACCAAATTTAGAGCCAATTAAATAAGCGAATATGTCGTTAAAGGTTGGAATAATAAGTAAGAATAGTAGTGTTTTAAAGCTTCTCATTCTAACTATAACAAAAGAATTTAATGCAAGGCCTAAAAATAAAATTGTTCCTAATAAATATATAGCATCTTTAGATGAGTACTCACCTTCTTTATAAAATATAACGGGAGTAATAATGCCTATGGTTATTAATGCTAGTGTTTGGTAAGAAAATCCATAATAAATGGATAAATTACTATTATTTGATAAAATTAAACTAAGTAGTGAGATTAGCCCTAGAAAAATCATAAAATTAGGTATTTTACCATGAGATTTTTTTAAATCCACCATTTCTTTGAAAGCAAGGGCTCCCACTAAACAAATTAAAAGTTCAAAATATATTCCTCCAAGTAATACCAAAGGAACTACTACTATTAATGCCACAATTGCAGTAATTATTCTTGTTTTCATTTTTTACCTCCTAAGTATCATATACTTTATTGCAATCTTACCTATAAATTATATCTAATTATACTCACTTTGTAAATAATTTTATCATTTATCTTGCATATTATTTAACATGAATGATATAAATAAAAAATTAAAAAGACTTAAAAATGAAGATTTTATATGGATTGTCTATTTTTTTATTGTTGTATTTGCTTTATATTCTAACAAACTTGATAGAAATTATTTATTAAAGAAAGATAATGAAGCTTATAAAAGAGAAAAATATATTAATATTACAATTTTTTTTGTTGCCTTTTTTATCTATTTATATTTTCTTCTCCTTTTAACTGAAGATATTGGCTCAATGGAAAAAAATTTTGATGATCCGGCATACAGATCAACTTTTATCCAACTTATTGCTGCCATCTTATTTTTAATCGGTGGTGCTATATACTTAATAAATGAAATAACTAGAAAAGATGATGCTTTGGATGTAGGATTAATATAAAAAAATAGACTTAATTACTTAAATCTATTCATTTGTTGCATTACTTGTTTAACTTGTTTTTGACTTGGTTTTCTTCCCATCGAAGACATCATAGCTTCAATCATTTTTTCATTAATCGGAGGATTTTTTTCTAAAGTCTTTTTCATTAAAGCTCTAGCTACAAAAAATCCAATTACAAGTCCAATTAAAATGCCTATTACTAAATATAATATTAATTTACCCATAAAATTATCTCCTTTATGTATTCTATTTTACTATAAATAAATAAGTTCTTCAAGCCAGAAATAATCTTTGTTTTGAAAATCACAAGCAAAGGCCTGCGTAATTGGTAAAAACTTTTTAATATCTCTATTAATAATGTTTGTTTTAAGAAGAATATGACTATTTTTTACCGTAATTATAGTTTCTTCTTTACGATATTTATTTATTACTTTATGTGTGTCTCCACTTTTCATATAAAAATCATTATCTTTATTAAGTTCATATATTAATTTATTATATTTAAGCTTATCTATTGGTACAATTATTTGATCTAATAAATCCTTCCCAACTCCTACACTTGTTTTGTCTAAATAGTATATATCTTCTAAAGATTTAAATAAATTATAGGGATTATCCTTAAGTAAAACTTGCATTTCTTTGTTAATTCTAAAAATATAAAAAGTCCTCATATTATCACCTTCCGAATATATGATAACATAAAGACTGTAAGATATTTGTCAGATTATGTCGATGATATCATCTTTTTTTAAATAATTAGCAATTTTCTCTAAAATTGTGGTTTTATCTATCTTTAAATATTTAACAACATCTTCGGTTTTACCACTCATACCAAATTTATTTACTCCGAAAATATAATCTGGTTTTGATGCAAATCTATTCCAAATAAGGCTATTTCCTGCTTCAATTACAAAGGTTGGAACATCTTTTGGTAATAGTTGTTCTTCATACTTAGGATTTTGTTTTAAGAAAAGTTCCATGCTTGGCATTGAAACTACTCTAGTATCTATTCCTAAAGTAAATAGTTCTTTTGATATATCCATTGCCATTTCAAGTTCTTGACCAGTGGCAATAATAATTCCGTCTAAATGATACTTTTCTTTACGAACCATGTAAGCTCCATATTTTACAAATCTAGCATTAGTATTTTTTTGTTTACTTCTCTCTTCTTTACTTATAATCATTGCTGTTGCACAATTATTTTTAAGAATATATTCCCAAGCTCCCATTATTTCATTGATATCAGCTGGTCTAAATGTTGTAAAGTTTGGAATAGTTCTAAGGCTTGCCAGTTGCTCAACAGGTTCATGAGTTGGTCCATCTTGTCCAACATATACAGAATCATGTGTAAAAATATATGTAACTGGTAAATTCATTAGTGCTGACATTCTAATCGCTGGTTTTAAATAATCACTAAACGCTAAAAATGTTGAGCCAAAAACTTTTAAGTTTGATAAAGCCATCCCATTTAAAATTGCACCCATGGCATGTTCTCTTACACCAAAATATATGTTTTTACCAACTGGATTTTTTTCACTTTGAATAGTTGATTTATCTAAATTTGTTTTGCAAGATGATGAAAGATCGGCAGAACCTCCAAGAAAGAATGGACTTTTTGGTGATATAAAATTCATTATCTTATGATTTGACTCCCTTAAAGTTTCTCTATATTCATCACTTATTTTAAATTTTGTGTCATCAAAATCAATTACAAAAGCGTTTCTTTCAAGTAAATTAACCATAGCATGTAAATTACTATTTTCTTCTTTTATATTAGTGTACTCTTCTTGCCATTCTAAATATTTTTTAGATATTCTTTTATTTACATAATTTTGTAAGTAGTCTAAAATATCTTTTCTAATTTCAAATGGCTCTTCAGTAATTTTATATTCAGCTTTAATTGCTGCTAAATCATCTTTTGCAAGTGGCTTACCATGTACTTTATTTGTACCTTCTAGTTTTGAGTCTTCACCAATTATTGTATTACATATAATTACTGATGGTCTATCTGATTTCTTTGCTTGTTTAATTGCTTTAGATATTTCTTTATAGTCATCTCCATATTTAACATTAATTATATTAAAATCTAAGGCTTCAAAACGTATTTCAATATCTTCTGTAAAAGTATTTTTAGTATCACTATCTAAAGACACATTATTTTTATCATATAAAAGAATTAATTTATTTAAATTTTGAGTGCTGGCAAAACTTAAAGCTTCATAGCTAATTCCTTCCATTAAATCGCCATCACCACATAAACAATATGTATAATAGTCAAGTAATTTAGAATTTTTATTTTCAATTTTAACTATTGCATTTAAATATCTTTCTGCAAGAGCCATACCAACAGCCATACCAACGCCTTGACCTAGTGGACCAGTTGATGCATCTACTCCTGGCGTTACTTTAACTTCCGGATGGCCTGGTGTAAGACTGCTTAAATCTCTGAAGTGTTTTAACTCTTCCATCTCAATTCCATAACCCATGTGGTATAAAACGGAATATAAAAGAGCAGAACCATGACCTGCTGACATAACAAATCTATCTCTATTTATCCAATTTGGATTACTTGGTATAACATCCATTTGTTCTTTATATAAAGCATATAAAATCGGAGCAGCTCCTAAAACTATTCCCGGATGCCCACTTCCAGCTTTATCTATCATATCAAGTGCAAGCACCTTTATACTATTAAGTGCTGCATCATCCATTTTACTCATATTAATCACTCCTTATGATAATAAAATTATATCACAACGAATACAAGTAGTCAAAATTTTAAACTATTTTTTTTAAATCACCATTTAAAATAATTGGATTAAAGCCAATAATTTCATCTTTTAATAAACCATCTGGTATATCATTTATCATATATATTGTTTTTCCTAACCTAAAAGCATCGTACATTTCTAGAAATGTTGCACCCCCGATATAATTTTGAATGCCATTTTTAGCATAGTTTAAAACAAGCACAGCATCAACTCCAGAAATAACTTCTTCACTATGTTTAATCATTCCAGCTTTCCACTTAGCGTGTTCATCTGTGCCACGATATTTACTTTCTGTTTCAGGACAATCATAACAATTAGGTAATGATATTATATGTCCCACTTTTTCTAGTGCACTCTTAATTGGTGGTATTTTATCATAAAACGCTTTACTGCATATAATAAATATTTTCATATATTTTGCTCCTTATAGTTTTATTATAACATAAAAATAGAAAATTTTTTATATTTTTAAATTTGACTTTTAGCCACATTTATGCTATTATGTATTTAGCAAAGAAAATTTGCATATAATAAAAAAATGGAACATCCGTTTTTACCGAGATTGGATGCTACCAATAATGTGGATGGCATCTAAATCAACCTCGTTGATTTAGATGCTTTTTGTTAGATTGCTAATACAAATACAATTATTAGCAAACATACTATGATGAAGAACAATATAAGAATAAATAAATCCTTTATGCTCATTAACATCACCTCTCTTTCAGTTCCAAAACTTTAAAAGAGGTAGCATCCAATCAAACAGGATGTTCCATAAATTAATTATATTACTAAATAGTTTCAAAAGCAAGCAATTTAAGCCACTTTATAAAATTTATAATAACCAAATTTAAAATATGTATATATAAGTATATGCATGTTTATTTTTAGCAACTTTTTAACCATTATTTTTAATTAAGATTGTCCTATTATGTATTTAGCAAAGAAGATTTGCTTGTAACGAAAAAGGAACACATCATTTTGAAACCACTCAGTGTTAACCTATTTATTTTAAATAAAAAAAGTGCCGAAGCACTATTTACTTTTCTTTGGAAATAATATGTCTTTAACACCATAGAAATATTGGGCACCAGATATAACTGAAAGTATTACTGCAGCTATAAGCAAAATATCTGCAACTGGGAAACCAATAAGTTCAAATGGCAAATTATAAAACATTGTAAGGGTAAGTCCACTCATCATACAAATTGTTTTAAGTTTTCCCATAATTGATGCTGCCACAACTTTTCCATTTTGTCCTGAAATCATCTTACATGAGTCAACAACAATATCACGAGATATAATAACAACTGGAATTACAATAGAAATAATTCTATCATAAGCAAGAATTATTAAAAGCCCATTTACAAGTAATTTATCTGCAATGGCATCCATAACTTTTCCAAAATCAGTTACCATATTATTTTTACGAGCTAGATAACCATCTAAAAAATCTGATGTTGAAGCTATTAAAAATATTATACCTGCAATTATATATTTTAAATTAACAGTTATTGTTGCTACTTGATAAACAGGAAATTCTACTCCTAAATTGTACCAAGGCATTAAAAGCATTATAAGTAATAATACTGATAAAACTATTCTAGTCAATGTTATTTTGTTTGGTAAATTCATATATACTTCCCTACTTTCCATAACTTATTGTGTCAGTTGTACTTCGGTTAATTGTAACTTGTTTTACTGACCAAATAATTGCAAACATAACAAGTAAAAATATAAATACATAAATCGTAACATATACCCATCTATTATATTTTTTAGCTTGTTTTGTATATGGAGATGCTACAGCATCTTCTTTTTTTTCTTCTTTAATTTTAAGTTCTATTGTCTTTTCAATTTCCTTAATAGGTATCTTAGAGGTATATTCAAACATATACTCATTAAATTCATCTATTAATTCTTGTTCATCTAAACCTAAATATTTAGCATAACTTGATATATATTCTTTAAGTTCAAATATATCTTTAAATGCTCCGGTTCTTCCGTCCTCAATATTTTCTAGTATTTCTACTTTTATATTAAGATCTTTGCTTGCTTCATTTAAACTTACACCTGATGACTCCCTTGCATACTGAAGCTCCTCACCAATTTCGTTCAAAACTTTTTCACTCCTTTTTTAATCCAAAAATAAAAATAATCTGAATAAGCCATGTTTTGTTCTTCATAAAGAAGAGGCAAATATTTATCTTACATCTCTGCATCTAAAGTAAATTCAGTTTTTTACTTTAAACTCCCCTACCATAATTTGGGTTTCTCGCTTGCGGGGTTTACCACGTTCCACCTACAAAGTTTCCCTTGTAGCTCGTCTCTTTGGCACTTTTATATCTAATAAAACCATTTAAGGTCCCCTCGAAGCCGTTAACTTGCGTTACCTTAGGTTATTTTTTCCCTAAGCACAAACACTACAGACATCGCAGTCTGTGCGAGCATGGACTTTCCTCTACATAACTATCTTATGCAGCATTTGCCACTAGATTATTCATTATTTCCATAAACTACTTTTTCAAGTTGACTAATTCTTTTTAGTAAATCAACATTATTTAGTCCCCGTGAAGGCACTTCATTATTAGAACTTGCTACTTCTTGGAGTCTTCTTATTTCTTGTTTTAATTTAATATTATCATCGGTTAAATCTTTTACGTCTTTTTCTAACTTTCTAATAATATTTGCATACTCCGTATAATCACGGATAACCATATCCAAAAACTTATCAACTTCTTGAGGTCGATATCCCCTGGCATCAATTTTAAACTCTTTCTCAAGTATTTCTTGAGGAGTTAAATATAATCGATCGTTATACAAAAATATCACCTACTAACAAAAAAATTATATCTTAAATTTTCATTTTAGTCAATATTATCATCACTACTAATTTCTTCCACTTCTAAAATTGGAACGTTAAGAGTTACAAAATCAAGCTTTTCCATCATTATATTAATATAGTATTCTAAACGCATTTTTATCACCATCTCTATCATATAGCATATTTACTTTTTTTTCATTACTTTCGACAAAACATGTCAAAACTTTTAAATGTCTACTTTTGACAAACTTACATTGATGTCTATTAAATTTTTTTATAATATGTTATAATACTTAAAGGTGATTTGATGTTATATCCTGGAGGCACTAAAAAAGTATATAAAAAGGAAATTTCATATAAAAATCGTGGAATGGATCTTGAATATTTGATAGAACAAGCTAATATTTACTATAGAGAAAATGATATTGCATACATTTATAAAAAGCCTACACCTATTAGGGTAGTTAAAACTAATTATTCTAATCAAGGTAAAAGAATTACTGATGCTTTTTATGAAATGCCATCAACACTCGATTTTAATGGAATTTATAAGGGAAAATATATTGAGTTTGATGCTAAAGATACAAATAATAAGACAGCGTTTCCACTAAGTAATGTTCATGAACACCAAATAAAACATATTAGAAATATATATAATCATGGAGGCATAGTTTTTCTAATAATACGTATGAATGATAAATATTATATATTAATGGGAAAAGAATTTATTGAATTCATTGATGCAAATACGAGAAAAAGTATTCCATATGAATATATAAAAAGTCATGGCATAGAAATAACCATGAAACTTAAAGGTTTAGATTATTTAAGTAAGATAGGAGACATAATATGAAAAAGTTAAAATTTAAAAAAATTAATTTAAAAAAGAAAGATAGTAATGGTAAAGTAAACGTTAAAGAAACAGTTTTGTCTATTTTATTAATCGGGGGTATAGCAATTATATCAATAATGCTCATATTTGCTTTATTTATTATAATTACTTCACCAGATTTTGATAAAGAAAAGTTATATTCTAAAGAATCAAGTGTTCTTTATTATAAAGATGGAACAACAGAACTAGCTAGACTTGGACAATATGATAGAGTTTTAGTAAATTATGATCAAATACCTGAAGTATTAGTTGATGCTATAGTGGCTACAGAAGATTCAAGATTTTTTCAACATAGTGGTTTAGATGTTGCACGTTTTGCTAAGGCATCTGTTGGTCAACTTCTAGGTAATGACTGGGCTGGTGGGGCTTCAACACTTACAATGCAAGTTGTTAAACAAACATATTCAAATAAAGCTACTCATGGTATAAAAGGTATTATTAGAAAATTTCAAGATATTTATATGGCGGTATTTAAACTAGAAAGTAGTTATACTAAGGAAGAAATTATTGAATTTTATGTTAATAGTCAATGGTTTGGATCAACAGGATCTTTAAATAATTCAGGATTTGCAGGTGTTGAACAAGCTTGTCAAAATTTCTTTGGTAAGTCTGTTTCAGATATATCACTCGCTGAAGCTTCAATTATTGCAGGAATGTTTCAAAATCCAAATTACTATAATCCTTATACAAAAACAAATAATTTAAGAAAACGTCAAAATACGGTTTTAACCCTTATGGTAAACCATGGTTATATCACTGAAGAAGAAAAGGAAGCAGTTCTTGCTATTCCAATTGAATCACTTTTAATAAAAAAAGAAAATCAAGCAAGTAGTGAAAACAGAGCTTCAATAGATTACATTATTAATGAAGTAGAAAGTGATACTGGATATGATTTACGTGAAGTACCTATGAAAATTGTCACTACAATAGATAAAAATGTTCAAGATGTTTTAAATCAACTTGAAAAAGGAGAAATTTATGAGTTTCCAAATGAATACATGCAAGAAGGTATTGCAATTACTGATATGGAAACAGGAGGATTAACAGCAATATCTGGTGGTAGAAATTATGGTGCTAGAGGTACAAATAGAGCTACTACTAAAAGACAACCAGGATCAACTGCTAAAATACTTTTTGATTACGGTCCTTACATTGAATATCTTAATGGTTCCCCTGCTACTTTATTCCTAGATGAAGAAACAACTTATTCAAATGGAACACCAATAAAAAATGCCGATGGTAAATATAACGGACTAATGACAATGCGTGATGCTCTAGCAGCTTCAAGAAACATTCCAGCATTAAGAGCTTTTCAGGCTGTATATAAAGAAAATCCTGACTATATTAAAAACTTTGTTAAAAATTTAGGAATTGATTATGGCGATGAATTATATGAATCTGCTGCAATTGGTGGTTTTGATGGTGTTAGTCCAGTACAAATGTCAGCTGCTTATGCCGCTTTTGGTCGTGGTGGGTATTATATTAAACCTTATTCTTATTCCGAAGTAACAATTTTAGATACTGGTAAAGTAATAACTAAGAAAAATGAAAAAGTTAAAGTTATGAGTGAAGAAACGGCATATATGATAACTGATATACTTATTACAGCTGCCCAAAGAGGTGTTGGCGGAGTTACAGTTAGTGGTACTCAAATAGCAGCTAAGTCTGGGACAACAAACTTAGATAAAGCAACTACAGAAAAACTTGGTATTCCAGCATCTGCAACTAGAGATGCATGGAATATTACCTACTCTCCAGAATATGCAATTGCTTTATGGGTTGGTTATGATGTTAATAATTCTGATCACTATTTAAACGCTACAATTGGTGGTAGAGTAAGAAATGCTGTTATGAAGGCAGTTGGTTCTAAAGTTTATAATAAAAATAAAACGTTTTCCAAACCCAGTGGGATCATACAAGTAGAAGTTGAAAGAGAAACTATTCCTACTGCTCTACCTTCTGATTATACTCCATCAAACTTAAGAATGATAGAAATATTTAAGGAAGGTACAGAACCTACTGAAAATTCATCAAGATTTGAAAAATTAAGTGCTCCTACTAATGGTTCAGGAACAAATGATGGTGCACAAATTAAATTAAAATGGAATGGTATAGCTACTCCTGATGCTGTAAATACAAGTTACTTACAAGAATATTTCAATAAATATTTTGATAGATCTGCAAGTAGATATTATGAGATAAGGGTTGCTTATAATAATAATTATGTTGGATCACTTGGATATAATATTTATGAACAAAATTCTGATGGAAGTCTTACTTATTTAGGACGTACTGGTGATACAAGTTATAGTGTACCTAATCCATCTAAAGGAAATGTTACTTATGTAATCAAATCTGCTTATTCATTATTTTCAGCTAATATGAGTGATGGATTGCAAATAAAAGTAAATACAGGTATGGATTCAAATGTTGAAAATATTATAAAACCTGGTCAAGATGATAGTAATAATAGTAGTAACAATACTAATAATGATAATTCTTCAAATAATGACTTTGATTTAGAATAAAAAATACAGTTTTAAAAAGTGCTACCGTATGGTAACACTTTTTTATATACTAGAAAATTTAGCCTAATTTTGCAAAAACAAATATTGATATGTGGCCGAACATATTATATATAAACTTGCAAATAGAATGTTAAAAGAAAGTGATGTTGTATAGAAAAAAAGTAATTAATATAAATAAATATTATCTAAATAGTCAAGTTTGCAATTGATATGGAATGGTTCATGAGTTGGTCTGCTTGAGAAACTTTAGGATTCTGTGAAACAGAAAAGTGTTACCGTGAAGTAACACTGCTACTTGAACTTCGTTAGAAATTTAAGTTTTGTTCTAAGCGCTTATATTTACACTTAAATGGACAGTTTTCACACAATGGATTTTTACTCTTACAAGTGTACCTGCCAAATAATACTAGTTGATGATGAACTCTACTCCATTTATCTTTTGGAAAAAAGTTCATTAAATCTTGTTCTATTTTTAATACATCTTCATGCTTAGTAAGTTCTAATCTTTTTGAAACCCTAGCTACGTGGGTATCAACAGCAATGGCTGGGACATTATAAATGTTTGATAAAACCACATTACAAGTCTTTCTCCCCACTCCAGGTAAACTTTCTAAATACTCCCTGTTATTGGGAACTTTTCCATTAAAGTCATTTACTAGTCTTATTGCAATTTCTATTATATATTCTGCTTTTCTTTTAAAAGTTCCAACGGGATATATTATTTGTTCTATATCTTTTACATTTGCTTTTGCAAGAGAAAATATATCATATTTGGAAAACAAAACTTTTGTTACAGAATTTACTCTTTTATCTGTAGATTGAGCAGCTAAAACTGTGGCAATTAGTAATTCATAATC
This sequence comes from uncultured Bacilli bacterium, assembly GCA_934085825.1. Taxonomy (GTDB): domain Bacteria; phylum Bacillota_I; class Bacilli_A; order RF39; family UBA660; genus Onthocola_B. The sequence goes on from CAKOHR010000002.1 coordinate 178,576, forward strand.
CTTATCATATTCTAACTCACAAACTGGATTTGGAACTACTTCATCTAATTTTTTTAATACTTCATTACTTTTCATTTAACCAATCAAAATTCATTACACTAGCTTCATAAAGAGGTGTTTCTGGTTCTTTTTCCATAACCTTTCTAATATCACTTGGTGCTTTTATTCCTTTCCTATTCCATTCATATAATACTTTATCTACGTATCTTAATGTGAGTGCTCCATTATAAACAGCTTCTTTTAAAGCTGCTTCAATTAGTTCTTCACTGAAGCCACTTTCTATCCAAGCATTGATGATTTCAAAATCAGTATTTGATAATGTTCTACCAAAGTTTTTTTCAAACGCTTCATAAATATCCGTTTTTGTTTCTTCTTTTTCTTTTGTTCTATATTCACTTTTTATTTCATTATAAAAATTGTCTAAGGATACAGTTTCTCTAATTTTGCCAAATCCATCCTTTTCAGCTTTGACATTGATCATTTTTTTTGCCATAAGTGATCCATATGCATTTAAAACTTCTTCTTCTTTCATGCACAAGGTTTTAGCAACTACTTTAATATCAAATACCAAATCATATGAATTATCAAAATATAAAAGAAGTAAGAATTCGTTTAAAGATAATTTTAACTTTAAGGCTTCTTTAATAAAAATACTTTCTACCACTAGTTTTTTATTATCTTTAAACATATTTCTCACTTCCTTTTCTCTAAATATTTTAATATTTCAGTTTTTTTATTATTTAGTTTTTTTGTTAATATTTGTTTTTCTAATTCTTCATAAATTTCACCAACTTTTTTACATGGTCCGTATAAATTTATGATATCTTTAGATTCTATATTAATATCATGTCTTGATTTAATAGTTAATTTATTATACTTATTACTTATTTTTTGCGGACTTATATTTAATATCTTACCCGCTATAGTACATATATATAAGCCATAATTATATAATATTATATTATCTATTTTTCCAAGGGACAAAACCTCAGCAATCTTAATTATATTCCCTTTTTCAATATTTGTAAATGGGATATTGGAAACTTTTATTTGAGCCCACATTCCTAAGGGATCATCAACATAATTTATTTCATTATATTCAATATTTAAAATATCTGCTATGCCAGTATCTTTCATTATTTTGAGAGCTTTATTAAAGTTTTTACACAATAATATTTTTTCAAATTCACTTTTAATCCTTTCTTTGGAAAGTTTATTTACTAAATAATTATACTCTTTTATCTTTTGATATAATTTTTCTTCTATATCAAAGTCAAGAACACAAGCAAAACGTATAGCTCTCATTATTCGAAGAGGATCTTCTTTTAATTTAGTATCTATATCCCCGATCATGCGAATTAATCTATTATTTAAATCTTCGCATCCATTTAATGGGTCAATAATTCTACCATTTTTGTCCATACAAATGGCATTAATAGTAAAATCTCTTCTTAATAAATCTTCTTCTAAATTATCGATGTAAATAACTGTATTAGGATGACGATTAATATAATTTAAGTCTTTTCTAAAAGTTGTAACATCAATATTTAAATTGTCTAATTTAATGTTAACACTTCCGTAGTTGCTTTTACTACTATTAAATATGTTGTGTATGTCTTTTGGAAGTGCATTAGTGGCTATGTCTACATCATATGAAGTGGTTCCTAGTAAATAGTCACGTACAAAGCCTCCGACTAAATATGCTTGGTATCCTTCATTTTCAATTGTTTCAAGAATTTTTTTTATATTTTTTTCCATTTATTTTTTCCCCATTTAATTATATCAAAATTTGTGAAAAAAAACACTCTTTTTGTGAGTGTTTGACTCTATCTTTTAACATTTTATACAAAATGCTCTATATTTTCTTTTTAATAAGTTATTCTATAATATATGGATTTTGTTTGGTTCCGTTTCCACTTAGCAATTTAATATCTTGGGCATAAAAAGTAGGTCTTATTGCTAATGATGATAGTGAATTCGTACTTTCTTGGCAGCTATATCCCGCTCTAATGCTTCCATCATTACTAATATATCCTGTCTGCAGTGTAACATTTGTTGCTTGACTATTTAAATATTCTGGAATACCTCTGAAAATCCAGCTATTTAAGCCTTCTATATTATTGCTATTTGTTAACCAAAAATCTTTTGAAAAAGAAAACATGTATTCATTTGAATTAAGTATGCCTATTTTTTCATCATAATGAGTATCAGGAGAGGAAGAACCATATTCGTATATGTATGCCTGTTTAGATCCGTTAAAAGGAATATGGCCTACATAATATTTAAACCTGTTTTGAATTATTTTACTTTTTATATTGTTAGTTAAACTACTTAGATAATTTTTGTTTAAGTTATCATTAATTAACGAACTATCACCTAACATTGTTTCATCACAACCTCGATCTGGAACATAAAAAATTGCTCTATAATTGCTAAGCATAGCTACGGTACTGCTGGCTGATGCTTCCCAAGAAAATTTTGGGATAGTTTCTAGCGTTCCATCATAATTAGGATAGTCACTTTTACTGAATGTACCATCATTATTATCTTTACCTACTTCATCAGTTGTGACATATTCATATTTTAATAATTTAACTTTTGTATTTTCGTATACTCCCACTATTCTATAGAGATTTTTTTCATCATTACAATCACTACCATCAAAACATACAAAATTATTTACATCATTATTTGTACCAGAATATCTGTAAGAATTATCTTCTGCGTCAATTACATTTCCATCACTATCTTTAATACTACCATCATGATAATAAATATTATTATTTCCTTGTGTACCCGCATATAATGATTTTACATAATCTGCTAAATATACTTCTTTTTCTCTTTCATATGATTTAATTGCTACCCCTGCTGCAAATGTTGTACTTTGATATTCAGTTACATTTTCATCTACAAAAAGATACAAATCGTATGTTACTGAACCTTTGTATGGAACATTATTATTATATATTTTATAAATATTACCATAAGCTCCACCTAAACCTGTATTAAGTTCTGTTTTTTCAGCATCACTAAATTCACTTACTGCATCAAGAGTACTTTCTAATGTTCCTTCTGCTAAAGCTTCTTTTGAATCTTTTTCTGTTATAATATAATGAATATTTGATGCAGGCAAAGTATTTGTACTTAATGTTGCTAAATAAAGATTAAATCCTACGTAAGTATCACAATAACTAGTAACTGTAAAAGTATATGGCGTTGTTTGCAGACCTTTGTTTCTACTCATAGGATAACTATTACTTAATGTTATAGAATTACTTCCTTCAAGTTTTATTTTGGCACAACTTGATAAACTAACTTCAGTTATGTTACCACCTTGTTTAATAGGTTTCATAAAGGCTGTTGTTATACCTACGGAAAGTACCACCACGATTAAAACTGCGATGATACTTAATAGAATAATTTTTGTTTTTTTACTCATAAGAAAAATCTCCTTTACTCTATATTTAAATTATATAAGAAAAATTAAATTTCTTCAAGTGTTTACAATAGTAAATTTATCTTAATCACAAATTTCAACAAGATTACTATGTAATTCAATATTGTAATATTAGACCCACTATCTTCATATAGTTAAGTAACTTTAGATGGAGGAATATTATGATAAACAAACAAAATTTGTGGTTCGTTACTTTATTTTCCTTGATATTAGTTCTTGGAATTTATTATGTAACTATGGGTGATGAAACTCTGAGTGTGTTAGCTGGAGAAAATGATGTTAGTAAGGATGTAAGTGTTAAAGAATCCGATGTTATCGTGGCATTACAAGTAGATAGAGATGAAGCGGTTTTGAAAGAAATGAATGAATATCAAAGTATTTTATTAGATGATACCGCAACAATTGAAGAGAAAAATGATGCTTATAATGCTCTTCAAGTATTAAGTAATTCTAAAAGTGAATGTGAAAAGATTAAAAAAATAATTACGGAAAAATTTAAATTTGATAACTTCGTCAAAATAGATGGAGATTCAATAAGTATAACTATCGCTGGTAAAGATCATAATAAAGAAATTGCTAATAATATTATCAGAGAAGTTCAAAGCTTATATGATAAACAAAAGTATATAACTGTAAAATTTGAATAATATCCTATACACTTTTTAAAATACTTCATACAATACTATGAAGTATTTTAATTTTAAGGAGATTTATTTATGAAAAAAAAGATACTAACTGACCGTGAACAAGAAGTATTTGAATTACTTATTAAAAATAAAACTACATCTGAAATAGCTAAAGAATTATATATAAGTGAGAAAACAGTTAGAAATCATGTTTCCAACGCAATTCAAAAACTTGGTGTTAAAGGTCGTGCACAAGCTATTATTGAACTTATAAAATTAGGTGAGCTTTCAATTTAATAAAGACTTCGGTCTTTTTTTTATTTTTTAAAATATAATTAATTAGGTGTTATAAAAATGATTAAAAAATCTTCGATAAGGCGTATTTGTGTAGCTACTCTTACCCTATTTATACTACTTATAATATATTTTTTCCCAAGTAATGATACCATGATAAAAGAACATTTAAGTTATATTGAAAAAGATGAAATGCCTATATTTCTTGTAGATAATTCTGATTATGTGGCTAGAACTAGTATTGTTAAAAGTAGTAATAATACAGAAGAACAGATAAAGGAAATTGTAGAGGCTCTTACTAAAAATTCTAAAAAGTCTAGTTATATCAGAGATGGTTTTAAACCTATAATACCTGATGGCACAAAAATACTTGATTTAAAACTTGAAGAAAATGTGCTTACTATAAATTTTAGTAAAGAATTATTAAATGTTACACAAAGTGATGAAGAAAAAATGATTGAATCTTTAATATATTCTTTAACAGAAATTAAAGATATTAAAAAAATAAGTATTTATGTTGAAGGAAATAAACTTTTAAAACTGCCTAAGTCTAATAAAAAATTGCCTGATTATTTAGATAAATCTTATGGCATTAATAAAATTTATAATCTTGATTCATTAAAAGAATCTAGTAAAACTACAATATATTACTTAAGTAAAAATAAAGATTATTACTACTATGTTCCTGTTACAAAAGTAAGTAATGAAAAAAATGAACGGGTTGAAATTATTATTAAAGAACTTAAAAGTACACCAATATATCATACTAATTTGATTAGTTATCTTGCAGCTTCAGCTAATATGACAAGTTATGAATTATTAGAAAGCTCTATAAGTTTATCATTTAATAATTATTTAATTGCTAATATGAAAGAAGAAGATATTTTGGAAGAAGTAAAATATTCTATTGCACTTTCTCTTAGAGACACTTATGGAATTGATGAAGTCATTTTTAATATTCCAGATACAGAAAATTCAAAAATTAGTTTATAAAATGAAGAAAAAGACTTGCCATAAGTCTTTTTTTATACTATAATTAGTTTATCAGCTGAAAGGAATGTCCTGGTAGCTCAGCTGGATAGAGCAATCGCCTTCTAAGCGATCGGTCGTGAGTTCGAATCTCGCCCAGGACAC